>NZ_CP018192.1:1442500-1742500 GCF_001889525.1 Granulibacter bethesdensis | reverse complement strand
TATATGAGTCCTTTTATGATAAATTAAATAAACCTAGAATAGGCAAAGATATAATTGAATTATCTTCAAATATTACAGTCAACGATAGTGGAAACTGGTTTATATGTTACTCTGGTCAGAAAATTATGAATAATGGAGCCGCTCAGAAGCATGATTGGATTATGTCCAACGCCGGTTGGTTGCTTGATAGCTATGTGGTGGGAGATGGCTTTTATGATG
Organism: Granulibacter bethesdensis; assembly: GCF_001889525.1. Lineage (NCBI taxonomy): Bacteria > Pseudomonadati > Pseudomonadota > Alphaproteobacteria > Acetobacterales > Acetobacteraceae > Granulibacter > Granulibacter bethesdensis. The sequence continues at coordinate 1,742,281 of NZ_CP018192.1, read as the reverse complement.
AAATATACAAACAAGCCTGCCAGTCAGATGGCGAAGTGATTTGGCAGTGAATGTCGCCTGTCAAACATCGTTGTAAGGAGTTTTGATTATGGCTGTTGATTTCAAGAAGATTATCAAAAACCTGATTGCATCGCATTGCGATCGGATCAACACGACAATGCCGGGGACGATTGTTTCCTATAATCCGGCAACGCGGCGGGCGGTGGTGCAGCTTTCCCTGTCCAAAACCTCGCCGGAGGGGATCGTCCTGAAAGCACCGCGTGTGGTGTCTGTGCCGGTGGTGTTTCCGACCGGCGGCGGCGTTGCGATCACCTGGCCGTTGCATCCGGGGGATGGAGTTATGCTGCATTTCTGTCAGCGATCTTTGGAAAACTGGCTGGATCATGGCGATGATGTTGTTGACGATTTCCGGCAAAGCAACATCTCTGACGCTATTGCCGTGCCGGGTTTGAATCATGGCGCTGCGACAGAGCCGGCGCATGCGGAGAATATGGTGATCGCGTTTGGCTCGGCCTCCATGGAAATGACCCCCTCCGGCGGCATGGTGCTGAATCTCCCTGGTGGATTGACCATCAAGGGGAAGGTCACCGGTGATCAGGATGCGGTGTTCAACAATATTTCAGCCAGCACGCATACTCATGCCGGTGTACAGCCCGGCTCCGGACGATCAGGGACACCTGCTGCATAGGTTTCTCACTGATTATATCAAGGTTTTTGTAAGCCGTATCCTTCACAGGATGCGGCTTTTTTTATGCCCGTGTTTGTCTCGATCCCGGATTATAATCCTGCTATAAGTCAGGTCTATAATCGGTATAGTAGTCGAACGATAAAAAGAGGTTTCAAGGATGATAAATGTAAAACATCTGGCGGGGGCAGTGTTGATACTTTGTACGACCATGTCATCTGGTCCTGCTGTTTCTGGAGAATACTGGGATCCGGAAGACTATAAAAAATACATGGAGCTGCTCAAGAGGGAGGATTTAAAAGAACAAAAAAGGCAGGAAATTGTTAGAAATAAGGAAACACCTGCTGTTATCGAAGAGATGAAGAAAAAGTATATTATTTCTCCAGGACCGTATCATCTTTATAAGGGTGATGGTTTGCGGAAATATTCTCAGATAATAACTGATGAAACAAATAAAAGAATAAAAAAGTATTTTCCTTTTATGGGATATGCTACAATAAATGACAATGGAGATTGGTTTATTTGCACAGTTGTTGATCAAACATATAATGGTGTTCCGTATTATCGACAGATGATTATGTCAAATCATAATTGGATATTGTTTTCTTCTGATGTTAGTGGTGAATTTTTTGAATCAATTAGTAATAAAGCTTGTAAACACGATGATGAGGTTGTGGAATGAAATTGCAACATAAAATGAATTTATTGAACAGATTATTTGAATAAACTCATCCGAGCCATCCACCGTCTTTTTTCGTAGCTGCCTCCTTCACCGGATGCGGCTTTTTTTTGGGTCTGCTTTCGTCTCGATCCCGGAGCATAATTTTGCCATAAGGAGGTTTGTAATCTGTATCGTAGGTCAAATAACGAAAAGAGGTTTCAATAATGCTAAATGCGAAACATTTATACAGTGCATTGCTGATATTTTGCACATCGCTAGCCTCAATACCCGCGTCGGCAGATGTCTGGGATCCAAAAGTATTGGAACAATTAAGGCATGATTTGCTTGTGCAAAGATTGAAAGAGAGAGAAGAGAAAAAAGAAATAGAAAGCAAACAAACACCTGAATTTATTGAAGAAATGAAAAGAAAATATGTAGTTCCTCCCGGCCCATATCACGAATTAAGAGGGAAAAATGCAGATATAATAATAAACCAATTTTGGGATGAAATTCAGAAAAAACATCCAGATTTTCATACCATTTTGGCATATGTAACAATTAATGATAATGGAGACTGGTTTTCTTGTATTGGATTAGAAAAAATTCTAAAAAATGGAGTTTTCATTCATTTTTCTGCAATAAAATCTAGCAAGGGATGGATTTTTTACTCTAATGAAGTGGCAGAAAATTTTTGGTCTTATTTGTTTAATGCATGTAATAGTGATGGAGAAATAGTGGAATGAATTTATCAGAAAGAAAAATTCGGATTCGTTTTTTTTCTGGAAAAAATAATTTATATGATGTTAATGATTTAAGAGTTATTATTAATATAAAGAGATCCATAACAAATTCTGGAAATAGCATGAATTTGACGATTTTTAATCTCAATAAACGCAATATTGATTTTATAATAAATTCAGTCAAAATGGAAATATATGCTGGATATGGGTCTCATCTTTTTCTGGCTTTTGTGGGAGTGCCAAATCTAATTAAAACGGCTCATAAAGATGCAGACTATACAATTTCCATCACGGCATTTGATGGAAATGATATTTTATCAGCTTCTCGATCCAGTTACACAGGGTATGAGAATGTAACGGTCAGGGAAATCATTGAGACTGCTGCGCATGATGCAGGTTTGGGCCTGAAGATTGTGGATGGTCTTGGAAGGCGCAGTTGGAAACATGGGTATAGTTTCTATGGTTCATCGAAGAATATGCTTGAGGATGCCTGTAAGGCTGAGGGACTTGAATACTCTGTCCAGAATAATGTTGTACAGGTCACCAAGAAAGGTCAGCCTTTCCCTAAACCAGAGGTTCTGCTGTCAATGGAAACTGGTCTGATCCGCTATGTCGAAGTTGCTTCCAAGGGTCCAAAGGCGTCTGTTTTTACGAAGGGTATTAACCCGACCGATAATCCATATGTAAAACAAATTGTTTCTTCAGATGAGCCAGTAGAGGGTTTAACGGTTTATTCATTGATGCGGCCCGATTTGATCCCGGGTGATCCTGTTGTGATCAAACATCCTGGAATCGTCAAAAAACGTTATCATGTGAGTACAATTGAACATGATGGCAATAATATGCCTGTAGACAATAAAGAACTTGGAACATGGACATCAACAATCACTTTGGTTGAATAGCCCCCACCCCAACCATCCACCGTTTTTCTTCGTAGCTGCTTCCTTCACCGGATGCGGCTTTTTTTGTGTTTGTTTCCTGAAAGGAACAGGTTTCATGACCAGCTATGGCATCACCCCGTCCGGCTTCATCAAGCGCCGCATGAGCGATATCGGCGCGGAGATCATCACCACCCTGCAAAATGCATTCGGGGCGGAGATCGCAACCCAGCCGGATACTGTCCTCGGTCAGCTCGTCGCCACCTTTGCCGAGAGAGAGGCCGCGCTGTGGGAAATGGCGGAGGGCGTCTATAACGCCATGTATCCCGCCACCGCCAGCGGCAGCAATCTGGACAAGGCTGTTTCATTCACGGGCGTCACCCGGCTTCAGGCCACGCGCTCGCAGGTATACTGCGTGTTGTACGGCAATGCCGGCACATTGGTGCCCGCCGGAACAGCCGCACCTCAGCAGGCCGGGCTGACGCGTTTTCTGCTCGCGGCTGATACCGAAATCAGCCCTGATACTCTGGCTGATGTCTCCATCGGCGTCATCAGCGCTGTGGCGGGGCAAGGCTACTCCCTTGTGCTCAACTCCGTCAGTTTCAGCATCACCGCGGCCTCGGCCAATGCGCCGGCCATTCTGGCGCAGTTCGTGGCTTCTGTTTCCTCCGCTGGATACAATGCCAGTGTGCAGGGAAGCGGCAGCAGCGCAGTTCTGCGCATCGTTACCGATGGACGCAGAACAATCAGCGTTGCCACATCTTCTTTGCTGATCATGACGGAGATGGGAACGCCCGGTCTGTTTATCGCGCGTGATTACGGGCCGTATACCGCCCCTGCAAACTCCATCACCACGATCAGCAACACGATCTCCGGCTTTAAACGTATTCTCAATCTTCAGGATGCCATGCCAGGGCGGCCCTATGAGACCGATTCAGCCTTGCGGGCACGCTATGCGCGCGGTGTCTATCGGCTGGGGGCCGGGACGTTGCCCTCTATCCGGGCCAGCCTGCTCCAGAAAGTGCAAGGTGTCACCGCCGCGATGGTGATCGAAAACGATACAGCCGCCGTTGATACCGACGGACGCCCCCCGCACAGTGTCGAATGCATTGTCGAGGGCGGAGAAGACGCCGCCGTCGCTGCGCAGATTCAGGCGGTGAAGCCGGCCGGTATCACCGCATACGGCCTCAACAGCCAGACCGTGCAGATCAGCACCGGTGCGCATAACGGCACGGAATGGCACAGCATCGGCTTTACGCGGCCGGTGCGGCGCTATGTCTGGATCACCTGCAAAATCACGACATTAAGCGAGGAAACATTCCCCGCCGATGGTCTGCTGCGTGTGCAGCAATCCCTGAATGATACCGGTGTTGCACTCGATATTGCTCAGGATGTGGTTGCGCAGCGTTTCCTCGGCCCGATTTACGAAACAGTCAGCGGCATTGCCTCCATCGCGCTCAGCTTTGCCGTCACCAGCGACCCCGCAACAATGCCAGCGAGCACAGCCTACACACAGGCCAACATCTCCATCGGCGCCCGCGAGCGCGCGATTTTCGATACCGCACGTATCTATGTTTCGTAATTGGAAATAGCAAAGATCAGGGGATCATAATTATGCCACAGGAGGATGCAGACTCTGCATCCTCCGTGGAACAAGCGACGGGGGAGTGGGGGAACGATGAGAGCTTTATATTTGAAGATCGCAGGTGCCGCGCTTCTTTTAGGCAATATTTTATCCTGTGGGTCTGCTGTCGCAGATTACTGGGAGCCGGGTGTAATGGCCAAATTGTCGCAGGCGCTGGAAGAGGAGAAGGAGCGTCGAAGAAAACATAACGAAGCTATAGAAAGCAAGCTGACACCTGAAATTCTGGAAAAACTGCGCCAGAAATATGACGTGCCGCCCGGTCCGTATCATCATTTTAGAGGAGAAGAAAAGGAAAGCTTGACCCAGCCATTTTGGGAAGAGCTTCAGAGAAGAAATCCAAATCTTAGTTTACTATATACTCATATGACTGTTAATGAACAAGGAGACTGGTTTGTCTGCATCTTAACGGAAGAAATATTAAAAAATCACATACACAGACCAGAGATTTCAATCAAATCAAGTCGAGGATGGACATTATATGATAATGAATTCGGAGAAAAATTCTTGATGGAAATACGTCATAAGGCGTGCGAAACAGATGGAGAAATAGTAAAATGATTTATTTGCAAGAATAGGAAGTATGAAGCGGTGTATGATAGACTCTCCTTACGATCATAATACAGAAAGCGCATTGTGCCTGCCGGTATGGTGCGCTTTCTGTATGATAGCGAAGGAGACGAAAGCATAAAATGGAGTATCAGACGATGAAATACAAAACCCTTGTTATTGCCGGGCTTCTTTTAGGCAATGTTTTATCCTGTGGGTCTGCTGTTGCAGATTACTGGGACCCGAAGCTGGTGGCCAAATTGTCGAAGGCGCTGCAAGAGGAGATGGAGCGTCGAAGAAAACATGATGAGGCTATAGAAAGCAAGCTGACACCAGAAATTCTGGAAAAACTGCGTCAGAAATATGACGTGCCGCCCGGTCCGTATCATCTTTATCGGGGGGAAGAAGAGGAAAGATTGACCCAGCCATTTTGGGAAGAGCTTCAGAGAAGAAATCCGAATCTTACTTGGTTGCAATCTCATATGACTGTTAATGAACAAGGAGACTGGTTTGTCTGCATAGCATCTGAAGAAATATTAAAAAATCACATACACAGACCAGATGTTTCAATAAAATCAAGTCGAGGATGGACATTATATAACGATGAATTTGGAGGAAAATTTTTGATGCAAATAGATCATAAGGCATGCCTATCAGATGGAGAAGTGGTAAAATGAAGTATTTAAACAATAGAAAGTATAAAGTAATTTTTGATGGTAGTGATATAATAAAAAAATATACAAAAATAAAAGCAAAAATAAATATTAAAAGAATGTATAATAATTCTGGAAACAGTATAAAAGTTGACCTATATAATATAAACCGTGATTATTTAGATTCTATAATCAGGTCTAAATATTTAGAAGTTTATTGTGGTTATGAATCTGGCTTGTTTTCATTGGCCTTCTCAGGTTCTCCATACGCCATAAAAACAGGCCAAAGAAATGCAGATTCTATTGTGACGGTTGTAGGCTTCGACGGTTCTGATGTTTTATCCCGATCATTGATAAGCTTTACAGGAGAAAAAGGAATTCCTGTGAGGGATATCATTGAGGCCGCAGCCACGAACGCCAAAATGCCATTGTACATGGCAGATGGCATTGGTGCCAGACGTCTGAAAAGCGGCTTCAGCTTTTACGGATCAGCCAAAGATATGCTTGAAAGCATCTGTCATTCTTCTGGCTTGCAATATTCCGTTCAGAACCAAACGATTCAGGTTACCAGAAAGGGAGAAACCACCACGCGCCCTTCCGTTCTTCTAAGCATGGAAACAGGGCTGATCCGTTATATCGACAGAACCTTCATGGGGCCGCGAAGTTCCGCTATCATAAAGGATCTGAATACCGCCGATAACCCGTATCTGAAGGAACTCGTCTCCAGTATCGGAACGGAGGAAGGTGTGCAGGTCTATTCCCTGATGCGGCCCGATATCAATCCGGGCGACCCCGTATGGCTTAAGCAGGGTAAGGGTTATGAAAAATTTCGTGTCGATACGATCGAGCATAATGGCGATACGATGCCGGTCGAAAATTCCGAGCTGGGAACATGGACCTCAACGATTAATCTTATTTCCCTCAAAAAATTTACTTTCAAGTTAGACAAGGAAACGAAGGATGATCTTCCTTCTCTGACAAAGGCCATTCCGGCCGAGAAAAAGCGTCAGGCAGAGACAGACCCGTTCGGCTTCAAATTTTATTGATATCAACAAAGGATTCCTACCATGTCTGAAGACATCAAGCAGATTCTGAAAAACCTGATTGCCTCGCATTGCGATCGCATCAACACGACCATGCCGGGCACCATTGTGTCCTATGACCCCGCCACACGCCGCGCCGAGGTGCAGCTTTCCCTGTCCAAAACCTCACCGGATGCGGAGATTATAAAAGCGCCGCGTGTTGTCGATGTGCCTGTCGTGTTTCCCTCGGTCGGCCCTGTCGGCATCACCTGGCCGTTGCATTCCGGTGATGGCGTCATGCTGCATTTCTGCCAGCGTTCGCTGGAAAACTGGAAAGATGCCGGCAGTGATATTGTCGATAATTTCCGTCAGACCCACATCACCGATGCCATTGCCGTGCCGGGTCTGGCGCACAGCCAGGCTACATCTCCGGCCCATCCCGACAATATGGTGATTGCGTTCGGCTCTGCCTCTGTGGAATTCACATCTTCCGGTTCTCTCATACTGAATGCGCCGGGCGGCTTGACAATCAACGGCGCGGTATCCGGTGATCAGGATGCGGTCTTTAACGGTATTTCGGTCAAAACACATGCTCATTCCGGTGTGCAGCCCGGTTCCGGACGCTCCGGCCCACCCTCCGCCAGCTGAGCGAGGCAGACCGAAACGCAATAGTCTCGGGGTGTCGAATAAAAAGGTGGACAAGGGGAAGATAATTTCTTATTGTCTGCTACAGTCGATGCATAAAAACATTCCTTCTTACACGATCAAGCAGGGATGTCTCTTTCGGCCTTTTTGAAAAAGCCGAGGTTTTTTCTACTCTTTTCTCCTGATCTGCGGATGTCGTAATCCGGTATGTGTCATGCATGCCGGCTTTTGCGCGTCCGCAGTTTCAGATTGCTCCGGGCATTGTCATATGATCGCTCAAAATGAGTTGAATACCGCGTTCGGTACAAAGCGGGAAAGTGCTGCCAGCTATATCACGGCAGATGGTAAACTCGTTATTACCGGACCGAATGTTCTGAGACCATCCTATGCCGATGATGGAAGTTATCTCGGCGCACTGACCGAGGGAGCGTCTACCAACTATCTGCCTGATTCAATGCTGACAACGAGTCAAAAAAGCTGGTCTGGAAATTATGCTTCCATCGTGACCAGCCGACTGATGAAGGACGGTTTTTCCTGCCTTCAATTCGATTTTCCTGCGCTTAACAGTGCAGCTTCCGCACAAATGAGTTTAGGTGACCCGGTTTCGGCCCAGGCGGGGGAGACATGGTGGCTTAGCGCATGGGGATTGATGATCGGCAACTCTGCGTCTGTGCCGGTCGTGTCGCTGCGACTCTCATCCGGTTCTGCCAACGTGACGCAGGCGTTTCCATCCGGCAATGCTTCAGGCCGGCTGGTGAGGATCAGGGTGAGTCTACAGGTTCCAGCGGGGCAGAATACGGTCTCAGCCTCTCTGGTTGTGAACGGGGCGGCTGGAGGCAATGCTGTTTCGATGGTTTTTTCGGCTTCGCAGCTGGAAAAAAACCGGGTGAGCAGTTTTATTCCTACCAGTAACGGCTTTGCTTCCCGTGTTTCGGATCGTGTTTTCTATATTGCCGATGCCGATCCAGGAAACGGGCAGGTGCCTGATGCCACCAACATGGTCTTCGGGCGCGATCATGGGGTGGTGGCGTGGGAGCATATGCTGGCCCAGTTTTCCGCCAGTTCTTCTCTTCAGTCTTTGGTCAAGGCGCTTTATCCGGCCTGCACGACGCTGGATACGGCTTTGCAGGCGATGATGAATAATCGCGTGCTGGATCAGGCAAGCGGAGATCAACTGGATGGCATTGGCGATATTCTCGGCCAGTCACGGCTGGTGGGTCCGGCCAGTGCGATAATGCTGACGGATGATCAGTATCGGCGGTTGTTGAAGCTCAAAATCCTGCTGAACAACGCACATGGCACAACCGAGGATCTGAGGGCCGCTTTCTGTGTTCTGTTCAATGCAGACAGTACGCTGCTCCAGGATAATGGTGACGCAAGTCTGACCGCGGTTGTGGGACGATTCATCACGGCCTCTGATCTCGCTTTCGCACGTTCTATCGCGGGATTTCCAAAACCGGCTGGCGTTGGTCTGGTGCAGATGCAGTATGATCCGGCAAGACCCTTCGGATTTCAGCAGCAGAGTTATATGGGCTTCGGATCGGGTTGTATGGCGCGTGCGCTGGATAACATCATTCCCTCATCTTGAATTCTCTGGTCCTGATTTTTTTAACCTCAACACTGACAGGAAAAAGCATGTCATTTTTTGACCGTTTCAGCAGCCTTTGGGCATCACAAGGAACGGCATCCCCGCCGAGTGATACGCAATCGGATCAGGGTTTTTCCTATCTGGGACAGATTCCACCCAGTGTAGAATTGTTCAACGGTCTGTTTCAGGAAAGAGACTGGAAAATAAAATGGCTTTACCAGCAGATTTCCTCTGTCATCGGTCTTGATGGCAGCACGCCGAGCGAGACAGAAACAGGCAAGGCCGGAGGAGTGTTGGCAAAATGGTTCGCTCCGATCAAAAATCCGGCTTTCCAAGGTGGTGCGACCATCTATGGCCCCCTTGAGATCGGGTCTCAGTCGGTCCGCAGCACCCCCTACATCGATTTTCATACAGACGGCACCAATACTGACTATAATGCGCGCATCATCGCTGTCGGTGGGACGCAAGGGCAGTCTGCAAGTGCCGGCCTGATCATATCATCGGCTACTCTGGAAGTCGGTGGCGATATGACCGCCGATAAATCGCTGCTGGTAACCGGCGGCATCACCGCCAATGGTGGCATCACCGCCAATGGCGGAGCGTCATTTAAAAAGACGATGTATGTAGGCGGAGGGAGCACAAATGCCTCCAGCCTCTATGTGGACGATAATAGCGGGGCGGCCACATGGGCCGGATATTTTTCAGGCTCTGCCTATGTCAGTAAAAAATTCCAGGTTGATGGTGGTGCTACCATCAATGGCGGTGACCTGAGCGTATCCAACAATATGAAAGCGAATGGCGCTGTCACCGGCCAGACGGTCTATGCGCTGAACGGCGGTTTTTCTACATCCGGCGGTCTCTATGTCGCCACATCCGCCAGTGTCGGCACTCTCTCTGTCACCAAGGGTAGCGGAAACAACTCCAGCCTCTATGCCAGCGATAACAGCGGTGCCGCGACATGGGCTGGATATTTTTCCGGAAGCCTCTATTGCAGCTCGAAGATAGAAACAGCCAACCGGGTCTACGCGCATAACTATGTTTGCACGGGACCTACGGACGGAAATTTTACCCCGGCCAATAACGGTGCAAATGGTTGCTCGATGACGCCCACCGGATTCAATGCCTACTCCGCTTCCGGACCGGCAGCCGCGTTCGGAACGAACGGCTCCAATAACCAGATTATTGCGTTTTCGGCGGGCACCTCCGGTGGCGTCCAATGGATCGGCAGCATCGGCAGCAATGGATCGTCTGTGCAATACAACACCACATCCGATTATCGTCTGAAAACCAGTATCACCGATCTCGATCAAAGTGCCGCCGCTGAAAAAATCCTGAATATTCATATCAAGAATTTTGCGTTTATCTCTCATCCCGATCGCATCGTGACCGGTGTGATCGCGCATGAGCTGCAAGCTGTGATCCCTGAAGCGGTAACAGGGGAGCACGATGGAACGCGCCATGTGGACAATGTCGTGATTCGTGATGGTACGGTGGCATGGGAAAATGTCACCGAAACCACTTATCAGGCTGCAAAAGAGCAAAATCCCGATCTCTGGAACGGCACTGAGTGGCACGCATCCTGTGAAGTGCCGGACTATCAGCAGGTGGATTACAGCAAGCTGGTGCCGATGCTGACTGCAGCCCTGCAGAATGCACTGACCCGCATCGCCACCCTTGAGGCGAAAGTCAAATAAGGAAAATGAAGATGAAATGGCTGTATCTGGCGCTTCTGGCGCCTTTTTTTATGTCTCAAGCGCAGGCGCAGGGCATGCGTTCCTCTTATTGTGCCGACGCATCATGTGCCGCCAGTATTGGGGCCCAGGTGGTAGGCATGATTGATGCTGCGACCGGGCGTCCCGTCGCGCTGTCATCTGTGTCACCTTTACCTGTCGCGGGGGTGGCAGTGCCTGCGACAGGATCTGCCGCTGCATCATCCTCGATCACAGCCGGTTCTTATCAGACCGTGTTTGCGGCAGGCTCGATCACACGCGGATGCAGCGTGCAGAACCCGGCCGGCAATACCGTGTCGCTCTGGGTGGATTTTGCCGGAACCACTGGCTCCTCCCGCGCTGCTACCTCGGTGGAGGTTGTGCCGGGGGCGTCCATACGCTGCGATTTCGTGCCGACCGGGGCCGTGACGGCCTTTGCCGCCAGCCCGGTCACCTTCAATGCGCTGAGGTGGTGACATGATGCATCGTCTTGTTCTGTTCGCTTCCTGTCTGCTGCCCTGCATCGCCTCGGCCCAGACGGTCACGCCTCCGCCGATGCGATCCAGCGTGTGCACGGTCATGACGGCAGGCGGCACATACACGGTGCCACCATGGGCTGTGACGCTGGATATTGAGGCATGGGGTGGCGGTTCCTCCGGTGGTAACGGGACCGTCGCCGCATCCGGCACGGCGACCAGCGGTGGGGCCGGAGGCTCGCCGGGGTATCATGCCCGAATGTCGGGAATACGATTGGTCTCCCTGGGAGCGTCATCCCTCTCGGTGGTGGTCGGTGCAGGCGGTGGCCAGCCTTCCGGGGCCGGGGCGGCCGGTATCGGTGGCGGTGAGACGAATATCATCGGTGGTGCGCTCAATATCCGCGCTGGTGGTGGAGGCGCTCCGGCAGGTGGCTCCACCGCAGCCTCGGCCAGCGGTGGCAGCGGTAGTTTCCTGATCAATGGCGGCCCCGCCAGTGGCGCGACCCCAGGTCAGGGCTATCCCTTTGGCATTGGCGGCATGACCGGTGGTCAGGGTGCCCTCAATCTGACCGGCCCCGGTGTCGGCGCATCCGGAGGCAGCGGCGCGCCGGGGGCGGCTGGTGGTGGAGCCGGCGTCACCATGGCCTCAACGGCGGGTGCTGCTGCTGGTGGCGGGGTCGATGGCAATGGCGCTGGCAAGGCTGGGGGAGCATCAGGTGTCACTGCTGACAGCTATCCGATGGGGAATATTTTTGGGGGCGTCGCGCCGGGTGGCAATGGCGGGACGATCCCGCTTCGTACTCAGCCCGGTCAGGAATCCATTGGCGGCGCAGGCGGTGCAGGCGGCAATGCCTCCACCGATGGCGGGAATGGCAGCCCCGGTGCTGGCTTCGGCGCGGCGGGTGGTGGAGGCGGTTCTACAATCACGGGTCGGCAATACGGATTGGGTGCGCCCGGTCAATCAGGAGGCGTAGTCATATGCGCAAGGCCATAATCGCAGTGATCGCATTGCTGCTGGGTGCAGCGGCGCCCGCTTCGTACGTGCAGATCTGCACGGCTCCGTGTGTGGCGCAGGATGGGACCATGCAGCCCGCCGGGACGGTGCTCAACCGTGCCGTCTGGATCGAGCCTCCCGCCCATGACGCCACCACCGAATGGCGGCCCGATCAGGGGCAGGCCCTCTATCATCCGGTAACGCCAATGCAGGCAGGTGCTTCATGAACCATCAACCGGAAATGCTGTCGGAACTGCTGCGTGATCTGCGGCAGGATGTCCAGCGCGGGCAGGAGCGGAGTGAGGAACGCTTCGATCAGTTGCGGGATGAGCTGCACGTTCTGCGTGCCGGTTCCTCCCGCATTGTCGACCGGGTTTACGGTGTGGAGCGGCGGGTCGAGGCGCTGGAAGGTCCGGTGGCTGAGTTCCGCCATCTGCGCAGCCGTATTGGCGGGCTGGTCATCAGCGGCAGTCTCGCCGTGAGCGCCATCGGCACGGTCTGGACGCTATGCGGTGATTACGTCCGCGATCATCTGAGCTGGCGCTGATCACAGCGCACAAAACGCAGGAAAAATCTCATGAGTTTTGAACAGGCCGTGGCTCTGGTTATGAGCCGTGGCGTGGAGGGCGGCTATACCAGCCTCGCCTCCGATGCGGGCAACTGGACTGGTGGGAGGGTCAACGCGGGTCGGCTGGTCGGGACGCAGTTCGGTATCAGCGCCCCGGTCCTTGGTGCGTGGCTGGGGAGGGAGGCTACCAGAACCGACATGATCGGGCTGAGCCGCGAACAGGCAGCCGCGATTTATGAGCAGCGCTATTGGCGTCCTTTGTGCTGTGACCATATGTCCGGCCCGGTCGGCGGACTGGTCTTCGATGCGGCCGTCAATCAGGGGCCGGCCAGCACTGTCCTGATGGTGCAGCAGGCTGCAGACGTTCGTCAGGATGGCGAGATCGGTCCGGTGACGCTGGCGGCTCTGAACGGTGCCGATCAGTCTGATTTACATGCTGAAATCGCCAGGCTGCGTGCTGAACGTTACCGCGCCACATCAGACTGGTCGCGCTTCGGCAAGGGCTGGATGCGGCGCCTGATGCGCGTGGTCGCGGCAACGGCCGCTTTTACCTGACATATCACCCCTTATCATAAACGGAGACAGACCCATGAACTGGTCCCCTCTGATTGATGCTGTGGCACAAGGCGGCGCCTATATCGCCACGACTGTTCTGGTGCCGGGTGTGCTGGCCTGGGCGGCACGGCGCTGGAATATCAATGCCGAATGGAGTGGCACGATCCAGCAGGCTGCCGGGGCTGCCTATGCTGCGGCGGTTGCCAGTGGTCGACCGGTAACGGACCCCTCTGCCCGTGCGGCGGCCCTGTCGGCGGGGGTGGAGTATTTGCGCCAGCGTGCCAGACCGACGATGCTGCATGCACAGGGCATCACAACGGACGCCGCGGCCATGGCGGCGGTGGAGGCCGGTCTCGGTACTCTGCTGGCGCGTGATCCAACGGTCGGGGCAGCGAATGGTGGCGCCGCGCAACTCCATTGAACGGCATTGGCATCATCAGGAACAAAAAGGATGGAGGACAGATTGCTCTGTTCTCCATCCCTTCCATCTGTATTCAAGCCGGAGGAACGTTTCTGTCGGGTCAGAAGCGGGTGATCAGGGTTCCGCCATGTCCATCTGAGAAAAAGGCAAAGTTCCGTCCCCCGAGAGAACCGGGATCGAAATCCAGCGTCGCCTTTGCGCCGTTTTGCGCGGTCAACTGCAACAGGCCGGTGCTTGCGGAGTAATCTGATTTCAGGTTGCGTGCTGACAATCCCTGAATATCAATGAATTCCATTCTGCCGAAATCTTTCAGCAGCGGGCCTGTATAGGATGCCGTGCCGACATTGTTTCCGAAGGTGGAAGCATTATCGATCACGAGCTGTGAGGCAAAACCCTTGAAGTCGATCTTGATTCCTCCACTGACCGTGGATGCAAACTCGGCTGTGGAGAGTATGTTCAGCTTGAATGTGCCATTGCTGGCTGCATCGACCGGCTGGGATATCACCTGCGTGGAGAAGGCACGGATATTGACACTGTCGTTGAAGGGCTTGTTAGCCGCTGTTTCGGTCGCGACTACGGAGGTCGTAGCGGATGTGCTGGCACCACCGGAATCCGTGACGGTCAGTGTCAAACCTGTGGTTTCCTGCGTACCAGCTGCCGCATGATGGGGGGTGGGGTTAAACACCAGCCCTTTCAGCGCCTGTGAAACCTGATCTGCTGTTCCGGTTACCTGATAGATGCCCTGGGTGGCATCATAGGTACCGCCCGACAGATTGGAGAGAGAGCCGTTGCTGGCGTTGGACAGTTTGACGATAGCGGTTTCGGTTTGCCCGAAATCCGGCTCGGCGATGACAGTGCCGGCAAAGGGAGAAACATGGCCAACATCCAGAATTTTCAGGCTGGAGCTGGAAAGTCCTGTAATGAGCGGCGCATTGTTGACAGCGGTTGTAATGACCGAGGTGATGCTGTCGCTGGCGCTCACACCATCCTGATCGGTGACATCGATCCTGAAGCCGGTGGTGACAGTGCTGCCGGGTGTCACCTGATGTGCATTGGGCACAAACACCAGATTACGCAGTGCCGCGTTTACACTGTCGACTGAGCCAGTCACCTTATAAACGCCGGTTGCGGCATCATAGCTGCCGCTGCCCAGAGATGTCAGGCGTCCGTTCAGCGCGGATTGGGTGATGGTGACTGTTTCCGTCTCATTGAAACCCGTATCTGCGATCTGCACATTTGCAAACGGGTTCAGCGAGGCATTGTCATTGACTGCCTGATTGCCAGCCGTACCGGAGATGGAGAGAATATTTGTGATGGCTGCGGGAACGTAATGGCCGACATCAATCTCGACAATGCCGGCATTGGCGAGCTGGGATACCGGGATCGGAGCGGGATTGTTATAGCCCCACGGATTGGCCAGATTAACGTAAGCCTCACCATTTATATAGGAGAGGCCGGTCAGCATATAGGCGTGGCTCCCCACAAGCCCATAGCTGAGCGATGAAGTGCCCGTATCCATCACGACCAGGCTTTTCGTCGCCAGAAGGCCCTGCAGCATTTCGGCACTCATATAGGGATAGTAGGCCTGTGCCGTCTGCCCGGTCAGCATCATCAGCGTTGTGGTTGGATTGCCGCCATAAGCGATCGAGGAATATCCACCGCCCAGAGTGGCAATGGCTTTTTCCAGAACCTGCGGCCAGATTTCCTTGGTACCGTTGACGACGTTCTGGCTGGAGCCGTTATTGACCCCGGAGTTGAGAAAGGTATTGGTGACTGTGACCGTGGTCGCCACAAAGTTGGTCTCCCCATAATTGGGAATAGTGCCTCTGGCCGACATATAGAGTGTGACGGACTCGGTGCCATCGGCATTCCTGGTAATCATCCGCTCAATGGCGCCGGGATACCACATCGCCAGTTCACCGATGGAGGAAAGGACGTAGCAGTCACCGATCTGGCCCTGATGGATATCGGTATAGCTGATGGCTGTACTGTCGCCTGGCTCAGTCAGATACAGGGCCTGGTTGGGATAGGTATAGGTTACCTGGCTCGAGAGCGGATCGCTGTCACCATACCGATAGCTGTAAGTGAAGGGTTTCCAGCCCTGCTCTAAAGGCCCCTGTGCGCCTGTATCTTTTTTAAGGCTCATGCGAGGGAGATTCCTTTGGATAGAGGCCGATAAAAAGGCGGGGATGAAAAAAGATGATACGGCTCTCGAACGGCTTTGATCGTTTCACGAAATGAACTCCAACGCAATAAAATTAACAACTTTAAGTTTATAAGACAGCTATCAGCTCAAAGTATTCTCCTATGCATGGGGGGGAGGCCGTGCCTTGAATAAGTGGATCATAAATGTTATGTTATAACATAACTATGTCCTCCATCTTTTCTTCAGGGACCATCGGAATGGATCAACCAGCTTCCCCCGATCAGGACCGCCGCCTGCCCGTAACCGTCCTTTCCGGCTTTCTGGGAGCCGGAAAGACGACGCTGATGAACCATGTCCTGCATAACCGGGATGGGCTGCGTGTTGCGGTGATCGTCAATGACATGAGCGAGGTGAATATCGACGCCGATCTGATCCGGGCCGATATGGCGAGTGACGGAACCGGTGGTGCGGTGGCCCGCACGCAGGAAACGCTGGTGGAGATGAGCAATGGCTGCATCTGCTGTACCTTGCGCGATGATCTGCTGATTGAGGTCCGTCGGCTGGCCGAGGCCGGGCGGTTCGATTACCTGCTGATTGAATCCACCGGCATTTCCGAGCCTCTGCCTGTTGCTGCGACCTTCGATTTCCGGGATGAGAATGGGGTCAGCCTCGGTGACATTGCCCGGCTGGATACGATGGTCACCGTGGTGGATGCCGCCAATCTGCTGAATGATTATTCCTCTGCCGATTTCCTGCGGGATCGTGGTGAATCACTCGGCGATGAAGATGAGCGTACGCTGGTCGACCTTCTGGTCCAGCAGATCGAGTTCGCGGATGTAGTGATCCTCAATAAAATCGACGCTGCGACACCGCAGCAACTGGCAGCGGCCCGCACCATCATCCGCTCCTTGAATCCGGAGGCCGATCTGGTCGAGGCCAGCATGAGCCGTGTCGATCTTCATCGTGTGCTGAAGACCGGGCGCTTCGATTACGAGAAGGCCCAGACCCATCCGCTGTGGTACAAGGAGCTGTACGGCTATGCGGAGCACAAGCCGGAGACCGAGGAATATGGTATCCGCAGCTTCACCTACCGCGCGCGCCGTCCGTTCCATCCGGCGAAGTTCCATGCGTTCCTGAACACGTCCTGGCCGGGCGTTGTGCGGGCAAAGGGACATTTCTGGCTGGCGACCCGCCCGGAGTGGGTGGGCGAAATGAGTCAGGCCGGGGCGTTGATGCGGCATCAGGCAATGGGGCTGTGGTGGGCCGCCATCCCCCGGACACGTTGGCCGGATCATGCCGAATGGCGGCGTATGCTGGATTCGAATTGGGACGATGTGTTCGGCGACCGGCGGCAGGAACTGGTGTTCATCGGCGCGGAGATGGACGAGGCTGCGATCTGTGCCGCGCTCGATGCCTGCCTGGTGGGCGAAAGCGAGGCCGGACCTTTCACGCCCTCCCTCTGGATGCGCCTGCCGGATCCGTTCCCGGCATGGCGGCGGGAAGCGGCGTGATTCATAGCCTGTTTGCCAATCATCAGCAGCGGGCAGGAAACGCCTGTAACGCCGTCTGAACAATCTGGCGCAGGCCGGCATGATCCACGCCTGATGCTGCCTGCACCGACATTCCCTGCGCCACCGTCATCACGAAACGGGCCAGTATGGCAGGGCAGGCGGAAGGTGGCAGATCGCCTTCCGTCCGCGCCCGTTCCAGCCGTTCACACAGGCGGTCTTCATCCAGTTTGCGGCGGCGGATCAGCTCCCGCCGGATAGGCTCGGCGGCTTCCGAGCAGACCAGAGCGCAATTGGTGTCCATGCAGCCGGGCGGATGATCCTGCGGGGCCTGAAGATCGGCGAACCCTGTCAGCACCTGCGATACGACATCCCGTGCAGAGCCTGCTTCCAGCGCACGGGCGAAAAACGAGAGATACAGCGCCTCGTACTTGTCCAGCGCCTTGTGAAACAGCGCTTCCTTGTTGCCGTATGTGGCATACAGGCTGGGCCGGGTAATCCCCATCGCCTCGGTGAGGTCGGACAGGGACGTCCCCTCAAACCCGTTGCGCCAGAAAACATGCAGCGCGGCAAGCAGGGCAGAGTCGGCATCAAAGGCGCGATGACGTCCCATGTGGTGTTTACAATCCTCCTTCCGGTTGAAAACCGGTTTCCCGGATACCATACCAGCCGATATAGTATCGTTCGGTATGATATTCTATCATCATTTTCGGGATGATCTGCCGAGTTCGGGGGGGATGGAAAACGTGATGCAGCGGACAGGTGAGGCTCAGGGGATCAGCAGGCCGGGTTCAGGCGGCACGGGGCGGCGGGAAGCACGGACATGGCGCAATCTGGCGGTTCTGATCCTGCTGCTGGCCGGCGGAGGCTATGCCTGGAAGCAGGGGGCTCTGACGCCTCTTCTGGCGCGGTTTTCATCGGACAAAGCGTCCCATCCTGCTGCAATGCCCGCGCCGGAGGTCATCGTCAGCACGCCGCTGCAACGGAAAGTGGCGGGATATGCAGGGTTTCTCGGCCAGTTTTCCGCCCGCGACAAGGTGGAATTACGGGCCCAGGTTGGCGGCCAGCTTCAGGAGATTCATTTTACCGATGGCCAGATCGTCCATAAGGGTGATCTGCTGTTTGTAATTGATCCACGCCCCTACGAGATCAAACTGGCGCAGGCCAACGCACAGTATCAAAGCGCCGAGGCCCGTGTGACGCTGGCAAAAGTACAGCTCTGGCGTGCCCAGCAATTGCGCCACACTGATTTCGGTACTGCGCAGACGGTGGATCAGCGCACGGCCGATGTGAATGCCGCCCTTGCGGATCTGGATCAGGCGAAAGCCGCTATCCGTGATGCGAAATTGGATCTGGAGTTCACCCATGTCGTTGCCCCCTTCACCGGGCGGATCGGCGCGCATCTGGTGTCCGTGGGCAGTCTGGTCAACGGCAGCCGGGGGGGAGGCGCATCCTCTACCCTGATGGCAACGCTGGTGTCGCTCGATCCGGTCTATCTGGATTTCGATATGAGCGAGTCCGATTACCTCGCCTATGCGCGTGCCAGACAGCATGGAAGCAACGAAGATGCTTTGCACGGCCCATCATCCTCGCTGGATCAGGTGGAGATCATGCTGGGTGATGAGGGTGCTGTCTCCCGACATGGCAGGCTTGATTTCATCGACAATGCGATGGATCGCGGCAGCGGCACCATGCATGCTCGTGCTACCGTGCCGAATGCCGATCTGTTTCTGGTGCCGGGCGCATTTGCGCGGCTGCGTCTGACAGTCACGCCGCCTGCGCCGGTGCTGCTGGTGCCGGCTGCCGCGGTGATGCAGGATCAGACCCGCCATATCGTCATGACCGTTGCGGCGGATGGCACGGTGCGCCCCAAGCCTGTGGAGACTGGCCCGCTGGAGCAGGGTTTGCGCGTGATCCGCTCTGGTCTTTCTCCACAGGATCGCGTGGTGATCGATGGGCTCATGCGGGCGCAGCCGGGCATGAAGGTCTCGGCGAAGCCGGGTGAGATACGCCTGGTTTCCAGTGTCCCGGCCAGTGTTCACTGAGCAGGGGAAGCAGAGACATCATGCGCTTCACCCATACTTTTATTGACCGGCCGATCCTTGCCTCGGTCGTCAGCATTTTTATCACCTTGATCGGCCTTGGCGCCCTGTTCGCTCTGCCGGTCGAGCAATATCCCGATATCGTGCCGCCGACAGTGCAGATCTCCACCTCCTATCCCGGTGCCTCGGCGGAGGTGGTGGACCAGTCCGTCGCGACGCCGTTGCAGCAGCAGATCAACGGTGTGGAGAACATGCTGTATATGAGCAGCCAATCCACCGGGGATGGCAAGCTCAGCCTGACGGTTACGTTTCGCCTTGGTACTGATCTCAACATGGCGCAGGTGTTGACGCAGAACCGCGTGACACAGGCTCTGCCGCGTCTGCCGGATCAGGTGCAGCGTCTGGGCGTGACCGTGCAGAAAGTGACACCGAGCATCCTGCTGGTGGTGCATCTGGTTTCGCCGGATGCATCGCGGGATCAACTGTATCTGTCCAACTATGCCACCTTGCATGTGAAGGACGTGCTGGCGCGTCTGCCGGGGGTGGGGAATGTACAGCTTTTCGGGGGCCGGGATTATGCGATGCGCATCTGGCTTGATCCCGACAAGGCGGCAGCGCATGATGTGACGGCAGAGGAAATCGTTTCGGCTCTGCGGGCGCAGAATATTCAGGTTTCGGCCGGTGTGCTGAACCAGCAGCCAACCCCCTCCGCGGAAGCGTATGAGCTGAATGTACAGACGCTGGGTCGGCTGCATACGGCCGAGGAATTTGCCGACATCATCGTGAAAAATGACCGGCAGGGTCATATCGTGCGTATTCGCGATATTGGCCGGACCGAAGTGGGGGCGCAGGATTACAGTTCGGCCGCTTATCTCGATCTCGGTGAGGCCATTCCGCTGGCAATCTACGCTCAGCCGGGAGCAAATTCCTTGGCTGTGGATCGTGAGGTGAAGGAGGCGATGAAAGTCCTGTCGAAGGATTTTCCCCCCGGTGTTGCCTACACCATTCAGTATGACCCCACCGAATTCATCTCCAAATCAGTGCATGAGGTGGAGGATACAATCCTGATCGCCATTCTTCTGGTGGTCGGGGTGGTGATCCTGTTCCTGCAGACATGGCGCGCCTCGTTGGTGCCGGTGATTGCCATTCCGGTCTCGTTGATCGGTACGTTCACCGTGCTCGCCCTGTTCGGTATCACGCTGAACAATCTGTCATTGTTCGGGCTGGTGCTGGCGGTAGGCATCGTGGTCGATGACGCCATCGTAGTGGTGGAGAATGTGGAGCGTAACCTCCGGGCCGGTATGTCACCCTCCGAAGCCGCGCATCGCACGATGGATGAGGTCGGCGGCGCATTGATCGCCATTGCCCTGACCTTATGCGCGGTGTTCGTGCCGTCGGCATTCCTCTCAGGCATCACCGGAGCTTTCTTCCGTCAGTTCGCGGTGACCATTGCAGCGTCCACCGTCATTTCGGCGATTGTCTCGCTGACGCTCAGCCCGGCTTTATGCGCGGTGCTGTTCCGTCCGCATGATCATCACACACCGCGGGGTACCATCTTATCCCGTCTGGTGGCGCGGGGCTTCGCGCTGTTCAACCGGGGCTTCGACTGGCTGTCCGATCGCTATGGCCGGTTGACGCGGGTGTTGTTGCGTGGGGTGGGGCTGGTCATGCTGGCTTATGCCGGGCTGATCGCGCTGACCGGCTTGCAGTTCTCCCGCGCGCCCACCGGCTTTATCCCGGATCAGGATAAAAGCTATCTGGTCACTCTGATCCAGCTTCCTCCCGGCGCTTCGCTGGATCGCACCAAGCAGGCGGTGATGGAGGTCACCAAAATCATCATGGAGACGCCCGGTGTCTCTCATGCGGTGCCCTTCGCCGGCCTGGATATTGCCAGCAGCACCAATGCCTCCAACGCCGCGACGGTGTTCTCCACCCTGAGGGATTTCGACGAGCGCGAGAAAAAAGGTCTCTCGGCGCCGGTGATCCTGAAAGACATGCAGCGGCGGCTTTCCGTGGTGAAGGACGCCTTCGTGTTGACCGTCGCCCCGCCACCGGTGGAGGGCATTGGCGAGGCTGGCGGTTTCAAGCTGATGGTGCAGGACCGCACCGGCGTCAGTGCGAAGGAGCTGGAGCAGGCGACGCAGCAACTGGTTGCCGCAGCTCGGAAAGATCCGGCTCTGGCCGGGATCTTCATGCTGTTCAACACGGGCACACCCTCGGTTTATGCCGATATGGACCGTCAGAAGGCGGAAAAGGTCGGGATGACGCCGGGTGACGTGTTCGGAGCGATGCAGCTTTATCTTGGCTCGACCTATATCAACGACTTCAACTATCTGGGCCGCACCTATCAGGTTGTGGCGCAGGCGGATGGGCAGTTCCGCCGTACCCCCGACGATATCGGACGGCTGAAGGCGCGTAATGCCAGTGGTCATATGGTCCCTATCGGCACAGTGGCGCGCTTCGCCGATACCACGTCGCCTTACCGGATGCCGCGCTATAACCTGTATCCCTCGGCCGAGATCATGGGCGGCGCGGCCCCCGGTGTTTCCTCCGGCACTGCGCTGGCGCATATGGAGCGGCTGGCGGAGCAGGTTCTGCCGCACGGATTCGGCGTGGAATGGACCGAGCTTGCCTATCAGCAGCAGATGAAGGGAACGCCGACCCTGCTGGTATTCGGCGCGGCGGCGCTGTTCGTGTTTCTGGTGCTGGCGGCACAGTATGAAAGCTGGAAACTGCCACTGGCGGTGGTGTTGATTGTGCCGATGTGTCTGCTGGCGGCGGTGACCGGCCTGTTATGGCGTGGCATGGCCATCGATATTCTGGCGCAGATCGGTTTTGTGGTGCTGGTTGGTCTGGCTGCGAAAAACGCCATCCTGATCGTCGAATTCGCCCGTCAGGCCGAGGATGAAGGTGCTAGCCCTGCGGCCGCTGCCGAGCATGCCGCCCGTACCCGTCTGCGTCCCATTCTGATGACCTCGCTGGCCTTTATTCTGGGCGTGCTGCCGCTGGTCGTCGCGACCGGGGCAGGGGCGGAGATGCGGCAGTCTTTGGGAACCACCGTGTTCGCGGGCATGCTGGGTGTCACCGGTTTCGGCCTTTTGCTGACCCCGTCTTTCTATACGCTGATCGCCCGGATCGGTCGCCAGCATGGCCGGCCCTCATGATCCGTGTAAAGTTACGGAACAGGATGAAGCGGGGCTGAGTGATGAGCTATTTGATCGTCTTTTTCGGTGCCGGGATTGGCGGTATGGCACGGCATATGGTCAATCTGACCGCGATGCGCTGGGGGCTGACGGAATTTCCGTTCGGCACGTTGTTCATCAATATGCTCGGCTCGTTCCTGATCGGTGCGGTGGTGGAGACATTCGCTCTCAAGGCCGGGTTACCGCAGCACTGGCGGCTGTTTCTGACCACCGGCATTCTCGGCGGGTTTACCACGTTTTCCGCCTTTTCGCTGGAAACGGCGCTGCTTTATGAGCGCGGCAAAGTGATTCTCGCCGCTTCTTATGCGGTGGCGTCGGTGACGTTGTCAGTGGGGGCGCTGTTTCTTGCATTGCATCTGGTGAGGACACTGATACGGGGATAAAAACGGTCATAAACCGTCTGATTGAAAAATAAGAATACAATAAACGCGCCGGTATCGATCGGCGCGTTTTTTTATTCAATGCCCATCGTAAAAAATACTCATTTTATAAAAACAGCCATTTTCTCAGTCTCCCATGCGGGTGTATTTTTCAGATCAATAAACTATGCTGAGAATGTGAAGTGATAAAAGCAGTCAGGATAAAGAGAGTGTTTTTTTGGCGACATGTTTGAGAAGATCATTTTCTGAAACTGCTGAACACTGTTCATACAACCGCAAGTTTATTTGATAGCTGATCTTTTATTCTGGAAAGAACGGGGCTGTTCGCTGTGATCTACGCAGAAGCGCCCATGATTTTGGGCATGTAACACGGATGCTTCACGAGCTTTTTCATAGCGAGATTAATCAGGACTCTTCTGCCGCATTGCAGTGTGTGCCGAGGAAAACAACATTACCCTCTTGGCTGTTTTTCGATGCTGACTGGTACGCAGTAAAATATGGCAAGCCGGATGGCTGGCATCATTATCGGGATGAAGGCCATCAGTCAGGTTTCTGCCCCAATGCACTGTTTGACGAACAATGGTATGTGAATGCCAACCCTGATGTGCGGACTGCGATAGAGCGGGGTATATTCACCTGTGGCTACGATCATTATTTCAAGGTCGGCCATAAAATCCGTTCTCCCAACTGGTTGTTCGATGAGGCGTGGTATCAGCGGACCTATCCCGACCTGTTCCGCTTTGACGGGCCGGTCGGCAGAGGGGATTTTGTCAACGGGTTTGATCACTATCTGCGCGAAGGCGCGGCGGAAGGGCGGCAGCCGGGCCTGTTTCTGGATCCCGATCTGTGGAACATGTTCAGGCCCGCCCATGTCCCGCCAAAAAAGGAAGACCGCAGCCTGATCGAGGATGTGTTCGATCTCGCCGGGCAGGGGCTTTATCCGCGCTCCTCCTGGTATTTCGATGCGGAATGGTACCTGCAAAACTATCCGGCAGTGGCGGAGGAGATAGCTGCCGGACGATGGATCAGTCCGCTGGCACATTACCTTGGCAATGACACGCCTCATGCCTTCAATCCAAATCCGTTTTTCTCGGAGGAGGAGTATCAGTCCGGCAATACGGATCTGGACGGCTTCCTGCAGGGAGGCCGCTTCCGCAACGGATATATGCATTTTCTGGAATTCGGCATTCAAGAGGGGCGTCCTCCGCGTCACGACTTGCAGCTTCCGTCAACAGATGCACAGTCGACCCTGAACACGGCCAGCAACATTATTCGTGATCCTTTTGCGCTGCACATTGCCCGTCAGATCGAGGGCTTTGTGCAGGAAGAGGAGCCAGTCCCGACCGAAAGCCAGACGCGGTTCCTGTTTGCCCGGCAGGCGCGCAACACGCTGGCCTGTCTGATGCCGCACGGGCTTGATTTCTCCCGTGACGATAGCGTGCCTCCGACGGTCTCCGTGATGATCGTGATGCATAATCAGTTTCATCTGACCATGCAGACACTGGCTTCGCTCGCGGCACAGAAAGTCGATCTGGAGGTGATCCTGGTTGATTCAGGTTCGCGCGATGAAACCACAGCCATTGAACGCTATGTGCATGGCGCGAAGGTGATCCATTTTTCCACCAATCGCGGCTATATCGCCGGTTGTAATGTCGGGCTGGAGCATGCCCGTGGCCTCTATACGCTGTATCTGAACAACGATGTGGTGTTGGGGCCGCTCGCACTGGAGCGGGCGGTCCGGCGTCTGGCGGCCAACCCGCAGGCCGGTGCTGTTGGTGGAAAGATTATCCGCACCAACGGGGCGTTGCAGGAGGCTGGTTGCATCGTCTGGCGGGACGGGCGCACCCATGGGTATGCGCGTGATTATCCGGTTGATGCACCGGAGGCCAATTTCGTGCGGGAGGTAGATTTCTGCTCGGCTGCCTTTCTGTTGACCCGCACGGAGCAGGTGCAGGCGCTGGGTGGCTTCGATCCGGTCTATCGTCCGGCCTATTATGAGGATACCGATCTCTGCCTGCGGCTGAAAAAACGCGGCTATGTCACGCTGTACGATCCGTCGGTCGTGATCCACCATTATGAATACGGATCATCCAGCGCAGGCTGGGCTGCGCGCTCCATCGGGCGGGCGCGGGATATTTTCTGCCGTCAGCATCGTGATGTGCTGAGATTTCATCATGGTTTCAGCGAAACAGGCTTTCATCGCGCCCGCAGCGCCAGACGGCGTCAACTGCGTATTCTGCTGGTCGAGGATCGGATGCCGATGCGGTATCTGGGGTCCGGTTATGTCCGGACCAATGACATCATCCGGGCCATGGATGCGCTTGGTCATGCCGTCACGGTGTTTCCGCTGCATCCCGACGCTACCCTGGCGCTCGACTGGCGGACGGATTTTCCGGACCGTGTCGAAGTCATGCATGATCGCCGTTTCGACAGGTTTGCAGATTTTCTGAGCAGCAGACCGGGGATGTACGATATTCTCTGGATTGCCCGGACACATAATCTGCGCCTGTTGGCACCGGTTCTGGACTCTGTCGCCTCCAGCGTTTCTGGCAGCACAATCGTGCTGGATACCGAGGCCGTGGTGGCGCCCCGTGAAATAGCCCATCGCCAGTTGACCGGGCGGAGTATCAAGGACGTCCCAACGGTGGAGATGGAGCTGGACTGCGCACGTTTCGCCCAGCGGATTATCGCCGTGAACGATATTGATGCCGAGATTATCCGCAAGGCCGGATACTCGACCATTGATACGCTCGGGCATTACGTGCCGCAGCGTGGTGAAACGCCGGGTTACGAGGAGCGCAGGGATCTCCTGTTTGTCGGCGCATTGCATGGGACCATGTCACCGAATTATGACAGTCTGCTCTGGTTTCTGCATGCGATCATGCCGATTGTTCAGGACAAGATGGGGCGGCATCTTAAAATCACCCTTGTCGGGCATGTGGCGCCCGGCACGGATACAGGGCCCGTTGCCAGCCTGCCCAGCGTCAATTTCGTGGGGCCGGTCGATGATCTGGCGCCGCTTTATAGCCGTCATCGTGTTTTTGTGGCCCCGACACGATTTGCCGCCGGTATCCCCTACAAGGTTCATGAGGCCGCTTCTTACGGCATTCCGGTTGTCGCCAGCTCTTTGCTGTGCCGCCAGCTCGGTTGGTCAGACGGGGTGGAAATCGCAGATGGCGGCGATGATGAGCGGCAGCGTTTCGCGGATCGCATTCTGGCGCTGTACCGGGATGAGACCTTGTGGAACAGCATCCGTAACGGAGCCTATGCGCGTATTCTACAGGATCACTCCCAGGAGGCCTATCAGCAGCGGCTGCAATCCATTCTGGAAGAAACCATGCGTTGATTTTTATCTTTTATGATTTGTTTAAATCAATAAACAAAAAGTTTAAAATAAATCAACAAATAAACTAAATAGTTTAATAGTGAATAAAAATTATTTATTGAAAATATATAACACGTCCATTATGAATATATTTGAAATTTGTTCACTTGGCCGGACCATCAGGCTGTCCCGTTCCCTCGTTCCATGCGTAGGTAAATCCCATGACAGACTATACAACGAGTTCAGGCGTCGTTTATTCCGTGACCCCGGTTTATTTTTTTGGAGTGCTGACTTCCTACAAGGTCGTCATCACGGATCCTGACGGGACCAAGACAAATCTGGGTAATGTGTCTCCCTCGCATGTTCTCAACGGAAATGGATTTTCTTTCACCCTGGCCTCTGTTCTGGCCGGTTCAAACTATGTGGTGGTGCCGGGCGCATCGGGCACAATCACGATTGCCGCCAGCCTGGCAACGCTGAACAATAACACTTTCTATGTTGGTGGTACAGCAAACATTAACGTTCTGGCTTCAGGCTTGAGTGGCCTGACACTCAATGTCGATGGCGGAGCAGCAAGCCTGACGAATGGCAATGTGGCAGGTCTACTGAGCGGATCAACCGTTAATATTACGAATGGTGGCGTATTTTCCAATGGCACTGCCTTTGCGTCTGTGCTGGAGAACAGCACGATTAATTTCGGCAATGGCGGTGGTACCCTGATTGTCAATGCTGGTGGAGCAGTAATCAATTTGTCCAGCACCTCCATCAACAATTACAATCCATCAAAAGATACGATCGAATTCCAGAATACCGTCGCGCATGTCAAATCCTATACGATCAGCGCATCCGGGGCCGCCCGTACTATTACTTTGTACGGTGATAACGGACAGCAGATCGGTCACTACACGGCCAATCTCGCAGCAGGTGTCACGCTCAATGCCGGCACGTACTATACAGACAGCGGCAATAATCCACTGGCCATAGGCTATGCGGGCGGAAATACCTTTATTGGTGCCTGTTTCCTGGCTGGCTCCATGATCGGCACACCGGATGGAGAACGCCCGGTGGAGGAACTCAAAGCGGGTGATCGGGTGCTCGCCTTCCAGGATGGTGTGCAGCGTTCGGCCGCAGTGACCTGGGCTGGCCATGCCAGTGTGACGGCGCGTGTCGGTTTGCCGGATGATATGGCCGGTTATCCGGTGCGGGTGCTGAAAGATGCGCTGGCTGATGGGGTGCCTTACCGTGATCTGCTGATTACCCCGGAACATTGCCTGTTTCTGGATGGGAAATTCATCCCGGTACGCATGTTGATCAATGGCAGCTCTATTATTTATGATCGGTCCATCACTGATTACCAATATTATCATATTGAAACCGATGACCATGCCGTCATCATGGCAGAGGGTGCCCTGACGGAAAGCTATCTCGACACTGGTAACCGCATCCGTTTCGCAACGGCTGACGGCAATCTCGTGTCCATTGGGCACGGCAATGCCCGTAGCTGGCAGCATGATGCCGCCGCTCCGTTGGCTGTAAGCAGGGAGGTGGTCGAGCCGATTTTCCGCGCTCTTGCCGCACGGGCTGAGACAATCATGCCGGACAGTCGGAATGTGGCACCAGAGCTGACCACAGATGCTGATCTGCATCTGGTGAGCAACGCAGGCCAGACCCTGCGTAAGGTGCGGGAAACCAATGGCAGGGCCGTGTTCATGATCCCGGCCGGCGTTGATACCGTGCGGATCATATCGCGCGCCAGCCGCCCCTGCGATGTGTTCGGCCCGTTTGTCGATGATCGTCGCACTCTGGGTGTCCTGGTTGGCGAGGTCGTGCTGTTCGATGCCGGTTCCGCACAGGCAATCAACCTCACTCTGGCCAATGAAGGCTGGAATGCACGTGATGAGGCCGAGGCGGGCCGCTGGACTGCGGGCAATGCCGTGTTGAAGCTGGATCGCCGGTCGCAGGAGGGTATGGGTATGCTGGCGATCCAGATTCTCTCCGCTGGACCGTATGTCAGTTTCGCTGCCGAGGTGGAGCCTGAGGCACAGTCCGCCTGATCAGCCTGACCGCTCACAGATAATGAAACAGGCGCCCCGGATATAACCCCGGAGCGCCTGTTTTTTGCCTCCTGCCAGGAGGAAGAGGAAGCCGGTCTTTCTCAGAACGGTGCGTCTATATCGACGACATCGATCAGCTTGTGGTTCACGAATTCCTTGATGCCCAGACCGATCAATTCGCGGCCATAGCCGGAGTTCTTGACGCCGCCAAAAGGAAGGTCAGCCTTCACCATGGTCGGGTGATTGATGAATACCATCCCGGTCTCAATTCGGCGGGCCACGCGCTTGCCACGCTCCTCATCGGCGGTAAAGACCGATCCGCCCAGACCATAGGGGGTATCATTGGCGATGCGGACGGCATCGTCCTCATCTTTCGCCCGAAAGATCATGGAGACGGGACCGAAGAATTCCCAATGGCGTGCCGGATTGTCGCCATCAATGTCGGTCAAAATCGTCGGCTGCACGAAAGCGCCCTGATTGGGAACCGGAGCACCCACTTCGGTGGCTTTGGCACCCTGAGCGACGGCATCACGAATCTGCTGCTTCAAGCCATCAGCAGCGGCCTGGGAGGAAAGCGGGGCAAGCGTGGTTTCGGGATCAAACGGGTCGCCTGCACGCAGAGCCGCTACTCCCTTCACATAGCCTTCCATGAACTGGTCATAGACCTTGTCCACAACGATCATACGCTTGGAGGATACGCAGACTTGACCGGCATTCCAGTGACGACCGAACACGGCCCAGTCGATGGTCTTTTTCAGATCGGCATCTTCCAGCACGATGAAGGCATCCGCACCGCCCAGCTCCATCATGGATTTTTTCAGCGCCGCACCCGCGGTGGCAGCCACGGCAGAGCCGGCACGCTCTGACCCGGTCAGGGCCACGCCACAGACACGCGGGTCGTTCAGGATGGTGGTGATCTGATTGCGAGAGGCAAACAGGTTGATGAAGGCCCCTCGCGGCAGCCCAGCCTTCAGCATCAGCGCCTCAAAGGCTTCGGCGGCTTGCGGCACGTTCTGCGCATGCTTCAGCAGCACGGTGTTCCCGGCCGAAAGCTGTGGCGCGATGATGCGGGCAATCTGGTAATAGGGGAAGTTCCACGGTTCGATCGCCAGAATGACGCCCAGCGGCTCATGCACGATCATCGCCTTGCCCTCGGCTGGATCAGCCACCGACAGGATCTCCGGCTGCAGCAGGCGTTCGGCATTGTCAGCGTAGTATTCGAAAATTTTCGCCGACAACTCGACTTCCAGCTTGGCTTCGGTGAACAGCTTCCCCATTTCCAGGGTCAGCAGGCGGGCGTAGCCGTCCAGCTCGCTCCGCAAGATTGCGGCGGCGCTGCGCATAACCTTGGCCCGCTCTGCAAAGGGCGCGTAACGCCAGGACTGAAACGCTGCATGCGCATCGGTGATCGCCCGGGCAATATCAGCATCCGTGGCTTCGGAGAATTGTTTCAGAACGTCCCCATTATAGGGATTGATCGTCGCGTAGCGCATGGACGTCTTTGGCTCCTTGGATCGGCCTGCTGTTCTTGTTGGACAAGGCAAGAGAGGAAGATGGAATCTACGCCCCGCCCGGAGGCGGAAAGTGCTGCCCAGCATGGTGCGCCACAATGGATAAAGCGGTATATGAGTTGTAACTTAAATGAATAGATAGAAATTTGTTATCATCTTTGCCCCCCCCCTGCCGGAGAGCATTGCAGTCGGCAACACATGGCTTACACCATGACGGGCAAGGTGATAGAGTAATCCGGCCCGTGGCTGCATGACGCCTGCGGGTCTCGAACTGACCTGCATGAAGGTGTATGTGCCTTGGATCATCGCGATTTTCTGACCCGCTTTCTGAATGCCTCCTGTAAGGCTATGGATGCTTTTGCAGCAGATGAAGCGGCCCGCGAGACCCTTATCCGCATGGGGGAAGATGTCTGCACCTCCATCCGCAATGGTGGAAAGCTGCTGATTGCGGGCAATGGCGGCAGTGCCGCGGATGCACAGCATATTGCCGCCGAGTTCGTCTCCCGCCTGATGTATGACCGTGCGCCGCTGCCTGCCCTGGCCTTGACGACGGATAGTTCAGCCCTGACCGCCATCGGCAATGATTACGGCTATGAGCATGTGTTCGAGCGGCAGGTGAGCGGGCTGGGACAAAAGGGCGATGTGTTTCTGGGGATCAGCACCTCGGGCCGCTCACCGAACGTCATCCGGGCATTGCAAGCCGCGCGGGAGAAAGGGATCATCACCTTCGGCTTCACAGGCGTCGCGGGTAACGCCATGACCGAGCTGTGTGACCGCCTGCTGCTGGCACCATCACCCCAGACGGCCATTATCCAGCAGATTCATATCACCGCGGCCCATATGCTCTGTGCGGTGGTGGAGCGGACATTGTTTCCTGTATCTTAAATGTTTTTGCCAATCTATTGATCAGATATGCTGTATCCAGTTTTTTCTGAATAGTAAAAGCACATTAAAGTAGGAGTATAAATTTGGTGCAGATTGCTACTCGTTATGGTATGATGATGGTTCCAGATATTAATAATGACATTATTGGTAGATTTCTTTACCATTATGGCGAATGGGCGTGGCTGGAAACACAGTTTATAGCGTCTATCATACCACATAACGCCAAAATTCTGGATATAGGGGCATTTGCTGGAACCTTCAGCTTGGGCTTAGCAGCGCAAGGTATGGTTTCTTCAGTGGTAGCGGTTGAAGCCAACTCTATGATGATTCCATTTTTGAAGAAGAATTTTTCTTCTAACCTTGATGTGCCTTTCACGATTATAGACCGTATTGTTGTGGAAAATACATCTATTCCAATGTATTCACATATAGATAAAGAAAACATTGGTGGCACATTTTTTAGTCATGAGTTGCCGGACGGTAATGAGCCATCAGATGTGATACCGACAATTACTTTTTCTGAAATTCTGGATGCATATGGCCCATTTGACTTGATCAAATTTGACATTGAAGGAAGTGAGCTGGCGGTATTAAGATCTGATGAGGATTTTATTAGAAATACTCAATCCGTTTTATGGATTGAATGCAATGAAAATCAGAAGTCTCTTGATCTGGCTGAGTTTTTGTTATCTTGTGGTTTAAATGTAACATATTTTGCTTTTCCTTCTCATAATCCTGAAAATGCACATGGAAGACAGGATTGTATATTTCCTTGGTCTTATGAAGCAGGCCTTCTGGCAACATCTGATAAAAATACACTTGCTTTAGACATTAAAATCCAACCAGGTTGTATACTTAAACCTATACGGAGCGTGGAAGATATCAGGTTGTCACTCTGGTATACGCCACGATGGGGTATGCTGGACTGGCATGGTCAGTCGATTGAAAGTGTTGTTGCTCTCAGTGGGCATACTTTACGTCAGGATAATTATAAGGATTTTTTGGCAAAAGACTGGAAACCTGGAATTTTTGTCTGGGATAAAATCTCTCAATTAGAGACGTCACTTAATGAAGAAAGAAAAATTTTTGATGAGGAAAGAAACAATTTTGAGATAGAGCGGAAAAGCTTGATAACTTTGAATGAAAATATTTCTTTAGAACTTAATGCTGTCAAGCAAGCGTTGGGTCGTGACTTGGAAACTGCAAATAAAATTATTGCAAATTTTGCGGTTGATTTTTCCGATCTAAAAAGAAGGCTGGTTGACTCTGAATTAAAAACGCTTGATTTTATTGCTGATCATAATAAATTAAATGATGATTACAATCAATTAAATGAAAATTTGAACAAAATAAAAAAAGAAAAGGAATGTTTGGAAGAAAAAAATAAAAACGAAAAGAATATTTTAGAAGAAAAAATTTCAATAATACAAAAGGATGCAAATTCTTTACGGGAAAAATATGATCAGAATTTAAAAGAAATGGGAAATATTAGAGAAAATTATTTTGATTTATTAGAAAAATACAATAGTAATATCAATTACACTGATCAAATTATACGAAGTACGAGCTGGAGAATTGCAAGACATGTGCATGTTCTTCTTAACGCGATGCCACAATTCAAAAAGGCTCTTGTGTTTTCCCGCAAGGCTGGCGGCAGAGTGCGACGTTTTATGAAAAATATAAAGAACTGAGAGAGTGATGTCTAAAACAAATATGCTCTCTGATTATGAGCGTTCTTTGCTTTTGCCTTATTTTGATGATAAATATTATCTACAATTATATCCGGATCTTGCTGGCTGTACAATGTCTCTTTTGGAGCATTATCATATGCATGGCTGGCGTGAGGGACGTAATCCTAATGCGCGTTTCAACACTATTTATTATTTAAGATGCCATCCTGATATCGCCCAGGCTCAAATAAATCCATTATTGCATTATGCAATGGCGGGGATATCTGAGGGGCGGAGTGTCATCAGGCGATTGGATGCTTGGCGTCATCGTCTTGAAATGCCTCGTGACGAGAAGCTGGGGGTATTCAGAATTCTGAAAGGTTCAGTAATCCAGACATTTGCATTGCAGGAACAGATTATAAAGAAACTTTGCAATGCAGAATTAGTTATTTCAGTTAGTCATGATGACTATGCCACTAATACTGGTGGTATTCAAAATGTCGTTTATGATGAACAACGCGCTGCTAATGAGAGAGGGTGGCATTATCTACATTTGTCACCAGCCTATCATGTGCCACGCTTGGCTGAGCCTGTACAGGCACATTCTTTCGAGGTTGGAGTCAGGCTTGATGGAGAATTTATTGGACTGACTTTGATGGATTCAATCATCCATCTTGTTGGTGAGTTACGGAACAAAGTTAATATTTTATCTGTGGTTATTCACCACATGATGTCTCATTGCCCGGAACTGCTTGCTAAGCTTGTACAAGTATCAGGCTGTAAAGTGCCAATTGTATGGGCGCATGACTTTTTTTACAGTTGCCCAAGCTATACGCTGCTGAGAAATGATGTCGTTTTTTGTGGTGGCCCACCAGTGACATCCACGGCATGCCATATTTGTCGATATGGTGAGGAGCGTCCCTCTCATATGGTAAGGATAAAGAATTTTTTCGATACTATAAAACCAGTTTTGCTGGCGCCATCGCAATCTGCTCTGGAGACACTACAAAAAGCGGTGCAACTGCCAACCAGTGCGTCTGTGGATGTGCCGATTGGAAAACTGGTTGTTGGTCCTTCTCTTCATCGTCGTGGGCTCGGCAGGCCAGGTCAGCCGTTACGTATAGCACACATCGGCGGGCGACAGTTTCATAAAGGGTGGCCACATTTCGAAGAACTGGCAATCCAATTCCAAAATGATAAGCGTTATGAGTTTTTCCAGTTGGGTCATCCTGATGGTCCAGCTCTTCCAAAATGTATTAATAATATCCCTGTCAGTGTTACCTGTAATGCTCGTAACAGAATGGTGGAGGCTATTAGTGAACATTCGATAGATGTGGCTCTGGTTTGGTCTTTTTGGCCGGAAACGTTCTGTTTTACAGCTTATGAAGCCCTTGCTGGGGGTGCTTTTCTCATTACTCATGACGGATCTGGGAATGTGCCAAAAATTGTTGAACAGTATCCGGAGCATGGGGTAGTTCTGCACGATTTTGCTGAACTGCAGTCTTTTTTGGCCGGAGATAAATTGACCAGTTTAGTTGGACAATCGAATAGAATTCGTGGCGCAATCGTTACGGGAAGTAATACTGTTGGATGGATTTTAAAAAATGTCTTCGTTTTTGACCATCATTCTACTTCATTTGTAGAGGAAAATGTGTCTTGACGCAGGTACATTGTTTTACAAGTGCATCATTTTCATATCTTGATCGCGTACGCGTACTTGGGGAGACGCTGAAACGCTATCATCCTGATTGGAAGTTTTGGCTCTGCCTGTCGGATCAGGAACCTGAAGGATTTATGTTCGACCTTGCATCTGAGCCCATTGATGGCGTTGTCCGTATTGAAGAGCTCGGAATACCAAGCCCTCAATCTTGGATATTTGAGCATGATATTGTCGAATTATGTACGGCTGTTAAAGGTCTGATGCTGGTCCGTCTTCTAGATGGCGGTGCTGACAAGGTCGTTTACCTTGATCCTGATATTGCAATCTTTTCTGATCTGCAGCCAATTGTCGATTGGCTGGATACATATGATATTTTATTGACGCCTCATCAGCTTTTGCCTGATACAAAAAAGGAGGCGGTTATTGATAATGAAATTGCTTCACTAGCTTACGGAATTTACAATCTCGGTTTTGTATCAGTCGCTAACCGTGATGAAGGATATCGTTTTGCCCAAT
The DNA here is from genome assembly GCF_001889525.1 of Granulibacter bethesdensis. NCBI lineage: Bacteria > Pseudomonadati > Pseudomonadota > Alphaproteobacteria > Acetobacterales > Acetobacteraceae > Granulibacter > Granulibacter bethesdensis. The sequence goes on along the minus strand of NZ_CP018192.1, from coordinate 1,707,595 downwards.
GGTGGCGTGACCGTCTGCTTGATTTCTGTTTTGATGATGTCCCACGTGGGCTATTTACTGATCAGAAATGGTGTGACCATGTTCCTGCCTTTTTTGATAAAGTACATATCATTAAGGATTCAGGTTATAACGTAGCAAGCTGGAATTTGAATCAGAGGCCATTGGTTCTGAATAGTGCTGGAGATCTATTGGCTGGCAATCAGCTATTAAGATTTTTCCATTTTACCAAGGTTACTTGGGTGGGAGAGCAGATGCTCGAACGCTATGCCAATGATCGCATCGAGGTTTTTGAACTGATGGCATGGTATAAAAATCTTCTCAAAAAGCATAAAGTGGTGGGACTACCCGGTCGCTGGTGGGCGTTTGATTCTTATCAAAGTGGAAACAAAATAGCTAAAGAACACCGGATTTTATATCGAAACAAGCCAGATTTGCGCGCCATGTATCCTCAGCCATTTATGTCAGGCCCTGGCTCGTTTGAGGCTTATTTGGAAACGCTGTCTGATTGAATAATGCGAGGTGGGACAGACGCTGATTTATGTCTCACCTTTTTATTTCTTGATTGCAAATTTTGTTTGTCGAAGGCAGACTAAATATTATATTTTCAGAGTTATCTATAAGGGTCGACTTTGGTAAGGTAGTTCTGCACGTAATCCCGTACGCCTTCTTCCAGCGTGTAAAAATCCCGTGTGTAACCAGCCGCCCGAAGCTTGTGCATGGATGCTTCCGTGAAATACTGGTACTGATCACGGATGGAAGCTGGCATATCGATGAACTCGATGGATGTCGTTTTCCCGGCAGCCTGTCCGACGGCCATCATCAGATCCCGGAAGGAACGGGCTTTCCCGGTTCCCAGATTGAACAATCCGCTCACATGTCGGTTCTGAAGCAACCAGCTCGCGACGGAAGCGCAGTCCTTGACATAGATGAAGTCACGCAGCTGTTCTCCGTCCGCGAATTCGGGCCGGTGGGATTTGAACAGGCGGATCGCCTGACCATTCAGGATGGACGGTGTATTTTTGGCCACCAGACTCATCATGTCTTTCTTGTGATATTCGTTGGGGCCGTAGACATTGAAAAACTTCAGACCGGCCCATTGCGGGGGAGCGTCATGGCGACGTGCCCTTTCCAGCGCCCATTTGTCGAAAGCATGTTTGGACCAGCCATAAAGATTGAGCGGATGCAGGCTGTCGAGGTCCGCATCGCTGTCGTTATCGACAAAGCCATGGCTGCCATCGCCATAGGTCGCGGCGGATGAAGCGTAAATGAAAGGCGTTCTGGTGGCGGTGCACCAGTTCCACAGACGGCATGACAGGCGGAAATTGGAGCGGATGATCTCATCACCATCTGTGGCGGTGGTTGATGAATTGGCCCCCATATGCACAACGGCATCAGCGCCGTTCAAACCATCCAGAAAGCCGTTGACTTCTTCCGGAAAGACAAAATCAGCGAAGCGCCGCTTGGCAATATTATGCCATTTGCGTTCGGTGCCGAGCCAGTCAATGATAACGATATCGGTAAGGCCTGCCTCATTCAGTTCGGCCGCGATGTTTGAGCCGATAAAACCTGCTCCGCCGGTCAAAATAATCAAGGCCGTCACTTCCTGGCATAATGAGAGAAAAGTAACAGGGAGGAGCAGAGCGGTCCTCCTGCATCGCTATGCCACCCTGTCGATGCGGGCCGCACGCGCACACGCTTGGGATGCGTATATTTCATCAAGCGTGTCCTGACATGATGCAGCCTTTCTGCTCTCCGGGCGTTAGAGCATTTCTTTAGCATCAATAGAACGTTTGCCACTATCCCCGCCCCCCGATAAGCCATCTTTTGAGTGATGATAAAAATTTAGACGATCCTGTGATCACTTGACGAACAAATAGGGAACATTTAGCGTATCGCCATGGCCCGGATTACCTTGCAGGACAAGCTCGCCATTTTGTCGGATGCCGCGAAATATGATGCGTCCTGCGCATCCAGTGGCCGTGGCAGGCGCAATGAAGGTGGGGAGGGTGCTGATCCTACGATGGGTCGCGGTATCTGCCATGCTTACACACCGGATGGGCGGTGTATCTCCCTGCTCAAGATATTACTGACCAATTTCTGCATTTTCGACTGCTCCTACTGCATCAACCGGGTCACCTCGAATGTGGAGCGGGCACGATTCTCGGTGGAGGAAGTGGTTACGCTGACGCTGGAATTCTTCCGCCGGAACTATATCGAAGGATTGTTCCTGTCCTCCGGCATTATTCAGTCCCCCGACCATACGATGGCGGAGATGGTGCGGATTGCCCGCACCCTGCGGCTGGATCACGGATTTCGGGGGTATATTCATCTCAAGACCATTCCCGACGCCAATCCAGACCTGATCAGGGAGGCCGGGTTATGGGCGGATCGCCTCTCGATCAATATCGAGCTTCCACAGGATGAAAGCGTCCGGGTGCTGGCGCCGGAAAAGCGGCCGGAGACTATTCGCAGTGCCATGGCGCTGGTGCGGCTGGAAGGGGAGGCGGCGCAAGATAAAACCCTTTCCGGGCGGAAGGCGGCGCGTTTTGCTCCGGCGGGGCAGAGCACCCAGATGATCGTGGGCGCGGATGGAGCCGATGATACGACCATTCTCTCCACCTCCTCGCGCCTTTACACGGGGTATCAGTTGCGGCGGGTGTATTATTCAGCCTTTTCTCCTATTCCCGATGCATCTCCGGCCCTGCCTCTGGTGCGACCGCCTCTTTTGAGGGAGCATCGTCTGTATCAGGCGGACTGGTTGCTACGCTTTTACGGGTTCAGCGTAGAGGAAATCGCTACCGGCACACAGGGCGGCTATCTTGATCTGGAGCTGGACCCGAAACTGGCCTGGGCGCTGCGAAACCGTGCGGATTTTCCCCTTGATGTCAATCGTGCCAGCCGGGAGATGCTGTTGCGGGTACCAGGATTCGGTGCGCGCACGGTGGACCGGATTCTCGCCGCGCGCAGCCTGCACCGGCTGCGTTTCGAGGATGTGGCCCGGCTGGGGGCGGTGATGAAAAAAGCGCAGCCCTTCATTGTGCTGCCTGGCTGGAATCCGCGTGGCCTGACGGACAGTGCGTTGCTACGCGCCCGTTTCGCACCTGCTCCAAAGCAGCCGAAACTGCTGTGACCTACACGGTTCGTCTGCCTGCCACGTCGTGTTTCGCTGCATGGAGGCGGGCGGCGCAACGTGCGATCAGCCACGATATACCGCCAGAGGATATAGACTGGTCAGGGGCGGAAACCCTGTTCGGCTTTACCGCCTTGCCGGAGGAGAAGGGACCGCGCCGTGTTGCCGTACCGCCTGTCTTCCTCAGCCTTGCGGAAACGGTCATCTGGCACCGGGGAAATGATCGCGGTGGGCTGCTGTATCAGGCTTTATGGAGGATCAGCCGGGGTGATCTCGCGGCCTTGTCCCCAGCCGATGGGCTGGGGCGCACGCTGACGCTGATGGCATCGGCGGTCAAGCGTGACATTCACAAAATGCACGCTTTTGTGCGTTTCCGGGAGATAGCGGGAGAGCACACAAGACGCCGCTTCGTGGCATGGTTCGAGCCGGAACATCATACCCTTGAGCCTGCCAGCCCGTTTTTCGTCCAGCGCTTTGCGGATATGGACTGGACGATCGCCACCCCTGATCTCTCGGCGCATTTTACGGAGGGAGTGTTGCGGTTTGGCTCCGGCATGCCTCGCCCGGATCTGCCGGAGGATGCATCGGCGGCTTTGTGGGACACGTATTTCGCCAATATCTTTAATCCAGCGCGCATTAAATTGTCTGCAATGCGGTCGGAGATGCCGAAGAAATACTGGCGCAACCTGCCGGAGACGCGGCTGATCCCGGATATGCTGGCCGATGCGGAGGCGCGGGTGCAGCGCATGCATGAGGCGGGGACGACAGCGCCACGTCCCGGTGCCGCCGCGATTTCGGCTCGTTACCGAGCCTCTATGCCGGTCGCCACGGAGGCGCCGCCTGAGACTCTGGATGAGGCGAGGCAGGCGGCCCTGCAATGCCGTCGTTGTTCCTTGTGCGAGGCAGCGACCCGGACGGTGTGGGGCGAGGGCCAGGCCGACGCTTCATTGATGATCGTAGGGGAGCAGCCGGGCGACCGGGAGGATCTGGAGGGACGGCCTTTCGTCGGCCCGGCCGGGCAGGTGTTGCGTGACCTGATGGGCAAGGTCGGCATGGCGGAGGAGAAAGTCTGGCTGACCAATGCGGTCAAGCACTTCAAATTCCTCCCCCGTGGTCGGCACCGTCTGCATCAGAGTCCAGACCGAAAAGAGATAGAGGCATGCCGCTGGTGGCTCGATCTGGAGCTATCGCTGATCCGTCCACGTTTGACGCTGGCCCTGGGCGCGTCCGCGGCTTTTGCATTGACCGGTAACCGGGCTGCCATGACAAGACGGCGAGGCATGGTGGAGCAGGGGCTTCACGGCGGCCCCGTCCTGATCTCCTGGCATCCATCCTTCATTTTGCGCTTGCCCAACCCGCAGGAGAGCGAAAAGGCCAGGCGGGAACTGGAACAGGATCTCCGTACCGCGTGGCAGATGAGGGAGGCCGAGGATATAACCCCTCCAACTGGAGGGTCATGGTAATATGGCGTTCGTCCGACTGAAGGCAGATTAATCGGAACGCAGTTTTCACGGCCGGCAGGTCGTGCTGGAGCCGGCGCAGGGATTTCACGATCTCGCCATGGATATGCTGTTCGCGCCCTCGTTGCATGTCGTGCAGCTATATTTTGACCACGAAGCCGCCCATGAGACATCAGGTGCAAACGTCTCAACGTGCTGGCGGCGTTGATTGAGCAGTACGAGGCAAAGGCATGGTCGGTTGAGCCACCACCCGATCCGGTGAATACGCTACGTAAGCGCATCAAGGAGGCGGCCTATTGCGCCCGTGCCTTGCTAGGGAAAAACAAGGGCATCAGGCTGCTCAAGGCATCTTATAGAAGATGCTACTGGTGACTGGAGCCAGCGATGCAGCCATACAGGTTCGGGCAGAATGCGCGGCCAGACCCATTTCTGAGCAGAAGGCCGCGTCGTTTCATGCCATCTGACGCTGGGCCAGGCCGGTGAAAACACCCCCGGCCGCAATCAGTGACTGGTAATTGCCCTGCTCAACCAGACGGCCATCGGCGAAGACAAGGATTACATCCGCTTCCTTGATCGTGCTCAGCCTGTGCGCAATCACGACACGTGTGACCCGGAGGGTGGACAGCGTGTTCATGACATGGGCCTGGGTTATATTGTCCAGTGCGCTAGTTGCCTCATCGAGCATCATGATCCGTGGATGACGCGCTATGGCACGGGCCAGCAGAAGACGCTGTTTCTGACCGCCGGATAATGTCTGGCCGCTGTCATCTACATAGGTATGAAGTCCCATCGGCATGGCATCGATATCATCTGCCAGTCCGGCAAGGCTGGCGGCCTCCCATGCTTCTTCATGGCTCATCGGTACCGCACCGGCTATATTATTATAAATACTGCCGGTTTCAATTCTGCTTTGCTGCAACACAACACCAAGCTGCCGCCGGACGGCGCCTGTATCCAGATCTTTCAGATCATACCCATCGAACAGAACGGAACCGCTGCCCGGCTGATCGAAACCAAGCAGCAGACGCATGAGAGTAGATTTTCCCGAGCCGGACGGGCCGACAATCGCAACAAAAGTCCCCGCCTTGATCTTGAGCGATATATCTCTCAGCGCAACCATCCCGTTGGGATAGGTAAAGGTCACATGATCCAGTGCGATATCACCGTGCAACTGGCCGGGCTGCACACGCCCGCCGGCGTTTTCCTGCGGCTCTGCCAGGATCGGCAAGCTTCTTTCCCATAGCGGGACCACCGACATGATCGAGGAGATGATGCCAACCAGAGACAGCACAGCAGAAACAAACTGCCCTGAAATGCCGGAATACGTGACATAATCACCGAATGACATCTTGGCGGCACCAAAGCCGACCAGAGCAATCAACGCCGCCATGACCAGAATGTTCCAGCCGACGCCAAAAGCCGCCAGCCCATTGCCCACTATATCCACCCGATAATGAATGGCCTGATCCCGGGCGAAAAGCTTCATCCAGCGCGCCAGAAAACGGTTTTCCGCCGCGGCGACGCGTAATTTCGATATGCCCTGAAAAATCTGCACTGTTAACGTCTGCATGGCGCCCCTGTTCGCCAGGGCCTGACGTTGCATGGTCGTATTGAACATTGCCGAGAGTAAAAGAAGCCCTATCTCGACAAGGCAGATCACGATCGTCAGCAGAATAGGCGCCATGCCATAGCTGAAAAGAACAGCAAGATTAAAAACCGAGAAAATAACACTGATCAGAATTGTAATCGTGGAAATACCGATCGTGCGGTGGATTTCATTGATCGCATCCGCACGCATGGAAAGATCACCGGCACCGAAACGCTGGAAAAAGCTTGCAGGTAGCCGCAGCAGATGATTCCATAATGCCATATCCATGGACGAGCTGAGCACCGTTTCCATTCTGAGCACGGCAAGGCTGCGCACAAGCTCGAAACTGACCATCCCCAGCGAGACCCCCAGCATTGCCAGAACAAACTGAAGAATCTCGCTTTTTACCCCTTCCGGGATAACCTGCTGCACCAGCATGCCCGATAAAAAGGGAGAAGCCATTCCCATCAGGCTGACCAGAAGGCTGATGATTCCGACCAGTATCAGTTCGTGTTTGGCCAGGCTGAGGACAAAGCGGATAATGGTATAAAGTGGTTTTTTATCTTTGAGACCAAAGGGTCTATAGACCACGTATCCATAAGAAAGAACCGTGGCAGCCATTTCGGCCGTCACGGTCTGCCATTTTTTCTGTTCCTGATCAGCATGCACGGAAGTCCATTTTTTTCTGCCTGCTATCAGCGCAACAGGCTGACCATCCTGAAAATATCCGATCATGTTTTCGCCGGGATGGCGCCACCAGTCGGGACGAAGCCGAATACGGCGTATGCTCAACCCGCAATAAGCCGCCAGTGCCTTCAGGATACCTTCTTCGTCAAATCCTGTTATCTTCTCGACGACCCGGCCGAACTCCGGCGGCAAGGCAACACCCATATCCTCCGCAACAGCCTTCAAAGCCACGGCAAGCGGCAGATCTGTCTCCGATACCACTGGTACGGGCCGCTTCCCGGGCGTCAGAGCGGCCAATCCTTCAGAAATCATCCTGGCATCCTCATCCGCGGAAACCGACAGGCGGCGGACAAAGAAATCCTGATTTTCCTGATCCTGCCGGTTCAGACAGGCCAGCAGCGCCTGATGGAATATCTCCAGCAATGCAAGCAGATGTCCGTGCATCGCCATCGTCAGACTGTTACTGAAAACGATCAGGCTGTCTTTTTCAGTCACGAACGGCAGCAGGCTCAAACACGGCAAGGCTGCGTTATGCGGGGACTCCAGAGACTGCAATGCCGTTGCAATGGCACCGTCCCTGACCTGGCACCACAGCACCCTGTCTGCCGGAGGCGCAAAAACAGACCCGGACGGAACAAGATGCTCTCCGGCAGGCATATCAGCGTTCAGACCAGCGGAATCCGGTTGCCACGGTTCCGCATGCCCGAAATCATGATTTGAGAGATCCGGTAAACCACCCAGAAGGCGATATAGCCATGTATCGACGGTCTCCGCCAATATTCCAGGCTGCATGGCCAGAATGTGCAACGCTTTCTTTTCAGCCGATGTGCCGGTATCCAGTAATATAACCAAACGTATCCCGGCTGATGAAAGGCCGAATACAACGTCCCCGTCCTGTAACCGGGCGATAAAGCGTCTGGTTCCGGCCTGATGGGAAGCCTCCCAGAACAGGGCGGCCTCCCCCCCCTGTATTATGTACGCATGATGTTCAGCACAAATAACCTGCTGCTTGACTTCAAAACGAACCATCGTGGGACTGCCGGTTTAAAATAAAATACTATTATTCGACACGGATAAGCTCTGCATACGGCCCATCCACCGCCATCAGCACCTCATGCCTGCCGCGCTGAACAACCTGCCCATGATCCAGAACAATAATCTCGTCACAGTCGCGAATGGTGCTGAGCCTGTGTGATACCATCAGGATCGTGATACCCCTGCGGCGGAGATTGTCCAGAACCGACAATTCGGTCGCGGTATCCAGCGCAGATGTCGCCTCATCCAGAATCAGAATAGCGGGATTGGTCGCCAGCGCCCGTGCCAGTTCAAGGCGCTGTCGCTGCCCACCTGAAAAATTCGTGCCATCCTCGGCAATAACCGCTTCGTACTGCCCTTTCCGCCGACCGATATCATCGTGGATACAGGCATCCTTGGCAGCACACACAATCGCTTCGTCATTCAGGGAGGGATCCCACAATGAGATATTCTCCCGCACCGTGCCTTCAAACAGAACGACATTCTGTTCAACAAAACTGAGGGAGCCAGCGATAACGCGTCGTGGAATGTCACCGGCATCGACACCATCGAACATGACACGACCCTCAGATGGCGACAGAAGACCGGCCAGAATCCTGGAGATGGTTGATTTCCCGCTGCCTGATGCGCCCACCAGCGCAACCCATGATCCCGATGGCATATCCAGATTGAAATCGGATATCAGAGGCCGATCGGCACTGTAGGAAAAGCTGATGCCATGCAGCGTGATCCGGCCGGACAACCTTCCATGTTCACTCAGCCAGCTACTGTTGCCTTCGATTTTTTCAACAATGGCCGGGGCATGGCGCATGGTATCCTGCACACGATCAAGATCACCACGCAATTCCTGCAGGCCGCCAATGGCCCCGACCAATGTCTGAACCGGCGTATGAAAGGCTTGCAGAACCGAAAGAAACGCAATCAGCGTCCCGATCGTCATATCGCCGCCCATAACCTTGGCGGCTCCCCATCCGAGCAGCCCGGCATAAGAAAGGCTTTTGATGACCTGCGGCACAAGCGTCATATAGACCGTCAGACGCTCGAGGCTCAGCATCATATTGAGAAGTTGAGCCTGTGCACCGGCAATTTTCGCAAAAAAATCGCTTTCGGACCCGGATGCCTTGATGGTTTCGATAGACTGGATACCTCCCAGGGCAACAGTCATATAGCGTGAGCGCTGAAGTGTTGCGCGCCGCACGCCATCCACACGCATCACCGTCACAAGATAGAGTGCTATAAGATCGACAGCCGACAGCAGGAAACATCCCAGTGCCATCGGCACATCGTACAGCATCATGATCAGGGCGCTTGTAATGGCACCCATGATGCTGAAAACGGCTGAGGAAATGGTCACGACAGCACTGTGGGACAAATGCTGTGCTGCATCCACCCGACAGGCGATATCCCCTGTATGTCGCTGCACAAAAAAATTGATCGGCAGACGCAGCAGATGCCCCATGAGCTGAATGGCCGATTCCGTGCCCATCTGCCGCTGGAGTTTGGTCAGAACCATCCCATGCAGCCATGACAGCACCGAAGACATCAGCGCCGACACCAGCAGCGCCAGCAAAAGTGGCCTCAACCATGAGGTTGCATGTTGAACCAGCACATTATCGGCAAATATCTTGCCCGCCGCGGGCAGGAAAATAGGTGGCAGCAGATTGCAGACCGCGATGATTGCCAGAAAACCGAGTGCTGCCCTGGTTCTGCCACGCGGCAGCAATGCCCGTAACAGGCTGACGCGCATGCCACCGGGTTTAAACGCTTCCGTCGGTTCGAATGTAAGCAGAACTCCCGTGAAGGCGGCATCAAAACTCTCAGCATCGATCGAACGCCTGCCAAAGGCTGGATCGTTGATGATGACCCTGTTTTTTTTGACCCCTTCAACGACGACGAAGTGATTCAGCTCCCAGAAAGCGATCGCAGGCAGACGGTGCTGGGCCAGGGCCTCCGGCTCCACACGCCACCCTGACGCTTTCAGCCCGAGACGGCGCGCACCACGCAATATAGAAGCTGCGGACGTGCCATCCTTGGAAACATGGCAGACTTCCCTCAACGTCTCCAAAGGTATCCATAAACCATAATAGGCCAGGATCATCCCCAGAGAAGCCGCTCCGCATTCGGCGGCCTCCATCTGCAGAATGGTCGGCACGCGACGATGACGCGTCGGACGAAGCCGGGACTGCACTGCCTGGTCCGCTTCGGCATTCACATTGCTGGAATCGGTGTTCATCTGGAGCAGCCTTTTTACAAGCCGGTCCAGCGACGCAAGGCAGGAATCACCAGGGAAATAGGAGGCGCCTGACGAACGGTGACATCAGCGACCACCATCTGGCCACTGCTCAGTGAAATGGTCGTACCCCGTGTCGATGTCCAGGTATAAGGATTGTGCCGCACATCATCCTCATCCTCATCATCGTCAGGAACGGGTTCAGAAGGGGCCAGCTCCAGCGTGGCCCTGACCTCAAAAGGCGTTCCTTCTTTCGCCATCATGCGAGCGAGTTCAGGATTGCCAAGATGCTCGCTGATTTCAGCCTGCCCTTCGGGATGAGGAGAAATGGAGACAACTTTTCCGATCAGCATCCCATACTCCTCGCGGGGGGCCGTCGTTGGAGAAATTCTGACCTGCATGCCCGGCTCGATACGTTTTCCAAGATCACCCGGGACAAAAAACAGCACTTCCAGTTTGCTCTCGCCCGTTTCCAGCGTGATGATCCGCTGTCCTGCAGCGACCAGAGCATTTTTCGTCACAGGCACGAGTGCCACCAGCCCAGCCTGGGGAGCGCGGATCTCATCTGCCAGCTTCCGGGCCAGCTTGGCCTGTTCCAACTGCCCTTGCAGCTCAAGAAGCTGCCGGTGGATAGACTCCAGTTCCAGATCCCGCTGCCCTTCCAGCGATAAAAGAACACTGTCCAGAGACGCAAGATCGGCTCTGGTATGGGACAGTGCCTCCCGCGATGCAAAAAGACGCTCTCTGGCCTCATGAACACGGTCTATTGTGCCGGCGCCGTTGTTGAACAGATATTCCCGGTTTGAAAGGGTGACGGCTGCCTCTGCAATACGGCGCTCTGTCAACCCCGCGGATTCCTGAAGCTCATCCCGCCTGCGTTGCTGCGCACGTGTCTCCACAGCAATTCTCTGGACATAACGCTTTGATATGGAGTCCTGTTGGGTTTCTATCTGGGCAATGCGGCTCTGCAGATCCTGTATCCGGGCATCTTCCTCCGGCGTTGCAAGGGATGCGACCAGATCATGCGCCTTAATCTTACGCCCCTGCGCAACAACTTCATCAATCCATCCGGCTTTCGGTGCGTTGATGCCGATGAACATACCATCGGTGCGCACAAGAATACCGCGCCCCTGCACTGTTTCCCGGTATCGTGAGATGCAGGACCACAGGATGATCGAGACACAGAAGGCCAGGCAGAGCAATCCCACCAACCAATCGACCGGCCCCACGACACGCAAAGGAACCTGAAAATCTTCAGGTTTGTCGAGCTGCTTCAGAGATTGCTGACGGAACAGTCCCCTGCGACGATTGCGGACAGGCCGGGAGGAAGATTGGCTTGCCACCATAAAATACCTAATTCCTTAAAGAAATGAATGATGCCAATACACACGATTTTTAGCAAAAAACTGTCTGAAATGCACAAGCACGGCATGCAACGCTGCATGCCGTGCTCGTTTCAAATAACATGCCCGATTAAACGAACCCTTCAACCAGTATCATGTCATCCACAAAAATTACGACCACCTAATGATGATCTTACCTTTTTTTCGTAACTTCATATTCTTTCTGGCCATCATGGCGATAGACCTTGAGGATATTACCAGAACTGTCTTTCACAACGCGCTGGGTGCTTGTCTCACGCGAAGCGGAAAAATTTCCCGCATTCCCGCTGGCTTTCTGCTCGACCCACTGCATTTTCCCGGCGTCGCCCCTTTGCCAGGAACCACCACCGTTAACACCCTCCAGATCCGCATCGGAAATGGCTTCGTTGTTCTGGTTCAGTTTGTCAGTCATGGTCTATGCTTTCCTGAATTTAAAAATAGATGACACACTCTTAAGCGGTAAAAATGTTATGAATTTTTACCGGCTACCTTCTCTGCAGCAACCTCGATCCCGGCCTTGGCAATCGTCTTGATTGCTTTTTTTGTAACAGCGGTTCTAAATCGACAGCTATTGGCGGCTTCCAGTTCCTCTTCGGAAATGGCTTCGTTATTCTGCTTCAGTGCCTCAGGCATTGTGGCCACTTTCCTGAAGTTTACAGATACAAGACAAAACCACCCTCTTATCAAAATCAGTGTATGACTGGATGGCCAACCATCCTTATGCCATAGCGGCATAGTGCCTCTGATTCTCATTTTTGAGAAGTGACAAATTTTTAAACGAATTTTATATTAATTTTGGAAAATATCATAAATAAATACCAATTTTCAGAAATAAAAAAATGTTTTTTTGATTTTTAAAATAAAATAAATGAAATAATTTTCTATAAAACAATAGAATACAACGGATAAGATATTTTTATTTTTATTTAAAAAAACAAAATCAATTTTTATTCCAATATTATGGGCTGTCGCAGTTTTTTTATGTACACTACACTATTCATTGCGGATCCATTACAATGACAATTTTATGTCAGGCATCTATTACGGCCGCGTTATCTCATCGCCTGCCACACAGGCATCATTAACGCAAAAGCGTCAGAAATACGTGTATGGGGTTTTCAAAAACAGTTTGGGATATGTCCGGATTTCATTACCATTTGTACATGCGCGCCGGGCCGCCGCATGTCACGGGCAATCCTGCATTGTAGAATCCCACTTTCAGCCATATGCCAGACTGGTACTGGGCTTTATGCTGTCTCGGCGGCAAAAACGAAATTGGTATCATACCCCAGCTGGCTGTGCAGGCGCACAGGATAAGCCATCACCGCCTCGACCTTGTGAATGGTCGGGGTCGGGGGCAGCAGGCGGTTGGTGCGGCGTATTATGCCTCGGTTGCGGCCGGCAAGCCGATCATTGATCCGGCATCCCGTGCGGCGGCTATGGCAGCAGGCGTGGAGTATCTGCAAAAACATGTCGCCCCGGCGGTGCTGGTGTCGGCTGGCGCGAAAACCGATGCCGCACTTGCATCGGCTGTGGAAGCCGGTCTTGGCCAACTGCTGACGCGTGATCCGTCGATGACTGTCGGTGCGGCTGGGACTGCTGCCACGACCCACTGACCGCCATCACCAATCTGGACGAAAGAGGCCGGGGTATGTCCCCGGCTTTTTTGTGCGCGCAGGATGGTGATTTCGCGAATCAATGAATCGGCGTTAGAAATTGGTCCCGGTTTTTATCTCAAACGGATAATTCTGGTCCCGGATTAGTCCCGGGATTGCCCGGGTAGATAAAGTTTATCTTGGTATCTTATGGTTTGATAAAGCGCCATTTTAACAAGAGATAACAAGGCTTTTGGCACTTTATGGCGTCATCTGGAAGATGCGACTGGCGGAGAGAGTGGGATTCGAACCCACGGTACGCTTTCACGCACACACGCTTTCCAAGCGTGCGCCTTAAGCCGCTCGGCCATCTCTCCGGATGCCAGAGTGGGGTGCTATTACCTACCCTGACGGGGGAATGCAAGGGGGTCAGTTATCCATTTTCAGGGCGGCGAGGAAGGCCGATTGCGGAATCTCCACCTTGCCGAACTGGCGCATGCGTTTTTTGCCCTCTTTCTGCTTTTCCAGCAGCTTCCGCTTGCGGCTGATGTCGCCGCCATAGCACTTCGCGGTCACGTCCTTGCTTAGCGCGCCCAGCGTCTCGCGGGCGATGATGCGGCTGCCGATGGCGGCCTGAATGGCGATCTTGAACAGCTGCCGGGGAATCAATTCCTTCAGCTTGGCGCAGATTTGCCGCCCACGGTTTTCCGCCGCACTCCGATGCGCGATGAAGCTCAGCGCATCCACCGCCTCCGCATTCACCAGAATCGAGATGCGGACCAGATCGCTCTCCTCATACCCGTCCATCTGGTAATCGAAGCTGGCATAGCCACGGCTGACTGATTTCAGGCGGTCGTAGAAATCGAACACCACCTCGTTCAGCGGCAACCGATATACCGCCATTGCCCGGTTGCCGACATAGGTCAGGTCAACCTGTTGACCGCGACGCTCACTGCACAGGGTCAGGATCGCGCCCAGATAATCGTCCGGCACCATGATCGTGGCCTTGATCCATGGTTCCTCGATTTTCTCGATCACGCTGCCATCCGGCATGTCGGCCGGGTTGTGCAGTTCCAGATGCTCGCCATTGGTTTTGTGGAGCTTGTACACCACCGATGGCGCGGTCGCGATCAGGTCGAGGTCGAATTCGCGGCTCAGTCTTTCCTGAATGATCTCCAGATGCAGCAGCCCGAGGAAGCCGCAACGGAACCCGAAACCCAGCGCGGCAGAGGTCTCGGCCTCGAAATGGAAGCTGGCATCGTTCAGGCGCAGCTTGCCGAGACTGTCGCGCAGCTTTTCGAAATCATCGGCGTCGATTGGATACAGGCCGCACCACACCACCGGAATGGAGGGTTTGAAGCCTGCGAGCGGCTCGGCCGCCGGCACGCGGTCATCGGTGATGGTATCACCGACATTGGTATCGGCCACGGTTTTGATGGCGGCGTTGATATAGCCCATCTCCCCCGGATGGAGCGTCTCCACCGGCGTCATACGCGGGCTGAATACGCCCACCTGATCCACGGTGTAGGTCGCGCCGGTAGACATCATGCGGATTTTCTGGCCACGCCGCAGCACGCCATCCTTCACTCGCACCAGAATGATGACACCCAGATAGGCATCGTACCAGCTATCGACCAGCAGCGCCTTCAATTCGCTATTGGCATTGCCTTTCGGCGCAGGCAGGCGGGTGACCAGCGCCTCCAGCACCGTATCCACGCCGAGGCCGGTCTTGGCTGAGATCATCAGCGCGTCGGAGGCATCGAGGCCGATTACATCCTCGATCTGTTTTTTCACCCGGTCCGGCTCGGCGGCGGGGAGATCGACCTTGTTCAGCACCGGCACGATTTCGTGGTTGGCATCGATCGCCTGATACACATTGGCGAGCGTCTGAGCTTCCACCCCCTGACTGGCATCCACCACCAGCAGAGAGCCTTCACAGGCTGCCAGAGACCGGCTGACCTCATAAGCGAAATCGACATGGCCCGGCGTGTCCATCAGGTTCAGCGCATAGACCAGCCCGTCCTTGGCGCGGTAGGTCAGGCGCACGGTCTGTGCCTTGATGGTGATGCCGCGCTCCCGCTCCAGCTCCATATTATCCAGGACCTGGTTGGTCATTTCGCGGTCCGACAACGCGCCGGTCAACTGGATCAGGCGGTCGGCAAGGGTCGATTTCCCATGGTCGATATGGGCGATGATCGAGAAATTGCGGATACGGTCGATGGGAATGTCGGTCATGGACGCCTGATACGCAAAAAAACCCCTCCCGCGAAGCCCTGATATGGCCTTTCCGCCCGGTGATTTTTGAGGGGGAGCATGTGTTGAAAACAAAAAGCCCCGCCGGATCATCCCGGCGAGGCTTTCTGGGCAACAAAGCTTGTACCATCCGTGCGGGCGGCTGGTTTTTAACGCAGTGTGGCTCCGACTGCTTTTCCGGCGGCAGCGACGATTTTGGCGCTGATTGCCTCGATCTCCGCATCGGTCAGGGAGCGTTCCAGCGGTTGCAGGGTCACTTCCACCCCCAGCGAGATCATCCCCTCCGGCAGTTTGTCGCCATCATAGACATCGAACAGCGATACGCGGGTGATCAGTGTGCGATCCGCCCCCCGAATGGCCCGCAGCAGGGCGTCGGCCGAGGTGCCGCGTTGGGCCAGAAACGCGAAATCGCGCGTCAGAGGCTGGAAAGGCGGCAGGGTCGGTGCGGCGCGGCGGCGGCGTTTCGGTTCAGGCACCGCCTCCAGAAGCAGCTCGAAGGCGATGGTGGGAGAGGGCAGGTCCATCGCTTCGATCAGGCTCGGATGCAATTCCCCAAACGTGCCGAGCACGGTTTTCGGCCCCTGCCGCACCACACCGGAGCGGCCCGGATGGTACCAGCCAGGCGCATCGGCGGTGACGGAGAGACTGTCCATCGGCACGCCCAATGCCGAAAGAAGGCTGAACAGATAGCCCTTCGCATCCATCGCATCCAGTGAACGGGCCGGTTCCAGCCAGTGCCGAGGCGTCATCCCGCTGAGGATGGCGGCCGCAACCTGACTTTGCCCGTTGGCGGAGAAGGCAGGCCCTACCTCGAACAGCGCCGCTTCCGGCAGGCCGCGGGCTGCGTTGCGAGCCAGCGCCAGCGCCAGCGTTGCCACCGGTGTCGGACGCAACTGATCAAGATCTGAGGCAATGGGATTGAGCAGGCGGAGGCTTTCCTCTGTACCACCGAACCGGGCGGCGACCTCATGCGCCACGAAGCTGAACGTGACGCATTCCATCAGGCCGGATGCGGCCAGTTCGCGCCGGGCCAGCGCCGCGCGGGTCTGGCGCGGCGACAATGAGGCAGCCGGTACGGCATGATCCACCGGCAGCGAGCAGGCCGGGATCGCATCCATACCGCGCAGGCGCAGCACTTCCTCGATCAGTTCGGCTTCCGGCTCGGCTTCGGCGGCGGCCTCCGCCAGTGTGGCAGCGCGCGCGGCATCGCATGTCGAGGGTAGGTCGAGCGGTGAGCGGACCGCCATATCATTACGCCAGGACGGGACCGAGACCGTCACATGCTCCGCATTTCGGGACAGGATGCCGAAACCAAGACGTTCCAAAGCCTCGACGGCTTCATCCGGAGGCACCGCCAGGCCGCCGAGTTCCTCCAGCCGGGCAAAACGCAGCGTGGCGTCGCGCTGCCAGGAGGGTTCCACTCCGGCGCTGGTGATGGCGCTGGCCTCCCCTCCGCACAGGCTCAGGATCATGGCGGTGGCTGCTTCCAGAGCGGCAGGCAGCAGGGCCTGATCGACACCACGCTCGAAGCGCTGCCGCGCATCGGTGCTGATCTGGTGATGCCGTCCGCTGCGGGCGATCCGTACCGGATCGAACAGGGCGCACTCGATAAAGACATCGGTGGTGGTCTCGGTGCAGCCGGTGCGCTCGCCGCCGGTGATGCCGGCCAGAGACTCTACGCCCGTTGCATCGGCGATCACGCAATCTTCCGCCGTGACGGTGATATCCTTGCCATTCAGGGTTCGGAAACTCTCGCCCGCGCCGCGCCGAACGGTAAGCGTATCCCCCTGCACCCGTGCGACATCGAATACATGAAGTGGGCGACCCAGATCGAAGCAGATGTAATTGGTGATGTCGACAAGCGTGTTGATAGGACGCAGCCCGATGGCTTTCAGCCGTGCTGCCAGCCAGTCCGGACTCGGGCCGTTGCGTACACCGCGTATCGTGCGGCCAAGGATGAACGGGCAGGCTTCATGATCCTCGATCCTCCAGCAAATAGCAGAGGGGACAGAGGCTGCGACCGGAACCGGCTGGAACGGCTTCAGCGTGCCGATGCCGGCAGCGGCCAGATCGCGGGCGATGCCGCGCACGCCCAGTGCATCGCCCCGATTGGGCGTGACGCTGATCTCGATCACCGGATCATCCAGGCCGGCCAGCATTGCATAGGGGGTGCCGAGCGGCAGATCGGGCGACAATTCGATGATGCCGTCATGCTCATCGCCGAGGCCAAGCTCCCGCGCCGAGCACATCATGCCCATGCTGGCCACGCTACGGATTTCGCCTTCCTTGATGACCATACCATTGGTGGGGACGACTGCTCCGGGGGTTGCCAGCACCACGCCAATCCCGGCACGGGCATTGGGCGCGCCGCAGACGACCTGAATCGTGCCGCGCTCCGTACCGGTTTCTACCTGACAGACGCGCAGCCGATCAGCATTGGGATGCTGCTCCGCGCTGACGATGCGGGCGATGTTGAATCCGGTCAGGGCGGCGGCACGATCCTCGATGCCTTCAAGTTCCAGCCCGATGACCGTCAGGGTCTCGGCAATACGGGACAGAGAGGCATCGGTATCCAGATGGTCCTTAAGCCAGGACAGGGTGAATTTCATGGCTCACACCCCTTCATGCAGGCTGACGGGGGCCAGCGGATTGAAACCATAATGACGCAGCCAGCGCAGGTCGCTGTCATAGAACGGGCGCAGATCGGCGATGCCATGTTTCAGCATCGTCACGCGCTCCACCCCCATGCCGAACGCAAAGCCCTGCCACTCACGCGGGTCGATCCCGCAATTGGCCAGCACTTTCGGCTGCACCATGCCGCTGCCGAGGATTTCCAGCCAGTCGCCGCCACCGCCCAGCTCGCCGGTTTTGCGGTTCCAACCGATATCCACCTCCATCGAGGGCTCGGTAAAGGGGAAGTAGCTGGCGCGGAAACGCACCGGCAGATCAGGCACGCCAAAGAAAGCGCGCAGAAAGTCGATCAGCGTGCCTTTCAGATGCCCCAGCGTGATGGAGCGGCCAATGACCAGCCCCTCGCACTGATGAAACATCGGGCTGTGCGTGGCGTCATGATCAGCGCGATAGGTGCGGCCGGGCGCGATGATGCGGATCGGTGGCGCGGCATTCAGCATGGTGCGGATCTGGACCGGAGAGGTATGAGTGCGCAGCACGCGGGGGGCAGCACCTTCCTGTTCTGACGGCAGATAAAACGTGTCGTGGTCGGCGCGCGCAGGGTGGTGCGCGGGAATGTTCAAGGCGCCGAAATTATGCCAGTCGCCCTCCACATCCGGACCTTCAGCGACGCTGAACCCCATGGCACCGAAAATCGCGGTCATTTCCTCAATGGTGCGGCTGATCGGATGGATTGCGCCGGTCATGCGTGGGCGCGGCGGGCGGGTGATATCGATGCGCTCTGCGGTCAGCCGGGCCTCCAGAGCGGCGGATTCCAGCTCTACCCGACGGGCTTCGATGGCTTCGCTCAGTGATTCCTTGAGCCGGTTGAGCGCTGCTCCGCGCTCTTTTCGCTCTTCCGGAGTCGCTTGCCCTAGTGTTTTGAGCAAAGCGGTCAGCTTCCCGCTTTTGCCCAGCACACCGACACGGATAGCATCCCAGGCGCGCAGATCGGCGGCGTCCCGCAAGGCGGCATCGGTTTCTTCTCGCAGGGCGGTCAGATCGTCCGACATGGCAACTCCACATACGAAAAATCCGGGGCCAGGGCCCCGGATTTCAGCGGGGTCGAAACCCCATCGCTTTTGGGTATTAAAGCAGGCCGAATGAAGATCATCCAGCCTGTTTCGATCACTCCATCAGGGCGATCAAGCAGCCAGAGCGCCCTGCACCTTCTTCACGATTTCCGCAAAAGCAGCGGCGTCGTCAAAGGCGATGGCGGCCAGAACCTTGCGGTCCATGTCGATCTCGGCCTTTTTCAGGCCGTTGATGAACACGCTGTAGGTCATGCCATGCTCACGCACGGCGGCATTGATACGCTGGATCCAGAGAGCGCGGAAATCACGCTTCTTCACCCGGCGGTCGCGATACGCATATTGCAGCGACTTTTCCAGACGCTCCAGCGCAATGCGATAGTTGGTGGAGGAACGGCCGAAGAACCCCTTGGAGGCCTTCAGAACCTTCTTGTGACGGGCGTGGGTGGTAACGCCGCGTTTGACACGTGCCATGGATGCGCTCTCCTCAGTTCAGGCCGTAGGGGGCCCACTGCTTGACGGTCAGACCGTCAGCATGGGTCAGCACCTGGCTGCCACGGTTCTGGCGCTTTGCCTTCTGGGATCGCGCGGAAAGATTGTGGCGCTTCTTACCAGGACCAGCCAGCACCTTGCCGGTGGCCGTAATCTTGAAGCGCTTCTTCACAGAAGACTTCGTCTTCAGCTTGGGCATTTTATTCTCCTTCATGTTATCCAGCCCGCCGGCCATCCTTGGATCAGGATAAGCCACGGGTTGCTGCGGCCGGGCATGCCCATACAGGCCCAGGCGCGCGAACAGGGTCGGGGACTTAGCGTGCCGGACTGGCGATGGCAAGGGGAAAAGGGTTTGACCTCTTGCATACTGATAGAGGCAAACTTAACATTTGCTCGTGCTAGTAATATGATTCAGGCACATTGGCAGATCAAAGTACTTTTAGCACCAAATCAGATTTAGTTCAATTTTGTTTGTTGGCAATTTAAAATTTTCATTATACTATTTGTGAAGCAATTACTACTAATTTCGGTAAAAATGAATTTCTTAATTAAAATATGGGCTCAAGGAAATCCTGGTAACATCCTTATGATGTACTTGAGTGCGCTCAAGATCAGGAAGCATTTGGGGTATGGCGACATTACGAATGTCAAGATCCCGATATTCGGGATCGATCTGCCAGATATAGGACTGGCAGGATGGGGGCTGCATAATACAGCCTATGCAAATGGTCGTCAGGCCGGCTATGTGCCGGCTCCCGGTCTGGCGCATGCGGTCCGTCATTCGGATGCCAAATTTATCTCACTGGAGGGATATTGTCAGCATGTAAAAAACTTCCCGACCAGAGAAGAGCTTGATTACGAACAGTTTTTCTCCGCTATTCCTAACGGTGATGGGGGAGGCGATGATGAACTGGTCATCAATATCCGTGGTGGTGAAATTCTCCGCGGTATCCATCAGGATTACACGCTTCTTCCGCCGGAATATTATTATTACTTGGTTGCTAAAACCGGGAAAAAGCCGATTTTCTATGGGCAGCTTGATGAATCCCCCTATATGACCGAATTGCGGTCCTTTTTCCCTCACGCAACATTCATACAGTCTCGCGGAGTAAGAGAGGACTTTGATTTTTTGAGGAAATCAAAACATATCGTCCTTTGTGTCAGCACCTTCTCATGGATGGCAGCGTGGATGTCCAATGCCACTACCATTCATTTCCCGATCGCAGGTGTCCTGAACCCGATGCAGCATACGACCAGTATGCTGCTGCCTTTGGATGATCCAAGGTATAAATTTTATATGTTCCCCGTTTATTACGGAACCCATGTCGACCAGTATCGTGCCTATCTTGATCCTGTTCGTACAACTTGGCAGCCGATGGAGCCTGATAAGCTACGGGAGATCGTACCCGACGGAGAGATGTATATTAATGATTACATTAGAAGTCTGAATATTGAGGAATATATTGAATATTATCCTGAAAAATCATCCGTTTTTGATTTGTTCGGGAATATAGGTATTTATAATGACTATATGAACAACGGTTTTTTTGACAACCGGGCTGCCTTTAAACTGGAACGCGGTTTTTACACCAGAACTTACCATCAGGTCGGGCTGGACATGTCATGCGGTCGTATCAAATCAGAGCGCGATCATTATGCAAGAATAGGGCAGTATATGGGCCTTAAAAGAATGCCATAATACTGTAGACTAAATTTGTGGTCAGCAACATTGATGATTTGAGCATGACTATATTTGTAACAATCTAAAGCGATACTGCACTGTTTTGCAGTATCGCTTTAGAAAGACAGCTTTTATTGATAGTATTTTTACAGCTGCGCCTCTTAAAAAGGCAAATAATATTCTATGTAGCCTTTTAAATAAAATTTTTACAATGAATAAGGAAGTTGAAAATTTTCTATTTTATCAAGATTGTATTTTGTTATTAGCAATTGATAGCATATTGAAATTTTGTCGCTTTCATTGCCGAGAAGATTTGGATTCCGAAGCATTTGAACAAAACTGTACTCGATATCGCGTGGTGCTTTGTGCTCTTCAAGGGGAACAAAAGAAAATTCTTCCCATGATTTGGGTTCATTGCGTGAGCACGTTACTTTTCCACCATGGTATGGTGGTTCACAGCAGATGAAAAATTTGCTGAGCGGATGACGCAAGTAAAAAATACCTTCGCGATCTTGCACATTTACTCTTTCATAGCGTAGGCATTTGCTCCTTCTGGAATCGCCGTTGATCTGGAGAAGCGCTTCTTTATCTCCGGGGACAATGAGATGGACCATGAGGGGGTGCTCTGCAAAAACAGCACCTATAACCGGAAGAATATCTCCATCGATAGGGCCATTCCTAAAACAGAGATTGATTGTATCATAGCCTAAATAGTGGCCTTCGAATGTTTTAATTGAAAAAAAATCAATTTTGTTTTCTGCATCTTTTTGTTGATTAATTACAAATATGGAGACGGGAGATGATAAATTATATTTGGGAACTGTTTTTTCAGAAAGGTTGTCATGTGGAAAGGTACTAATAATTTCTGCCATTCGTGCTTGTGCAACCGCCATCCGGATATCATAAATGATCCTATCAATGCGCGATTGGAGCTGCCCTGGGCGTGGATCATAAACGGTCGCCATTTCCTGTGCTCCAAGCCAAGGCGTGATCGTCTGTGGAACATCGGGGCGTTTTTTTAACCGTGCCAGGAATTGTTCAAGACTTCTGCACTGAAAATGCATAAGTCTAGCCCTTGTAAAGTCTGCCTCTGTGCTGGTAATTCCGCGAGGATCAGCCCATGAGATTTCCTTGCCGCAAGCATGGACATAATGATACGGGGAAACGTCGAAATAATGCACATTGTGCCATTTTCCGGCCCATGCTTTGGGCCTCAGAAGTGTTTTGATGTGCCTGTTGATGGGCTGTGAGGCAGGAAAATGCTTGTCAAAAGCTACAAAAGGATGAGTCTGTGGCTTGAAGAGGTGATCGTTGGGTCCATAGCAGCACCAATGAATGGCGACTGCGCCTACATCCTCCGGCCTGTCCAAAAAATGATGAAGAGTTTCATTTTCACTCAAAAATAAATATTCATCTAGATCAAAAAAACCGATCCAGTCAAATTCATCTTTGTAAATATTCAGTGTTTCAATATAGCAGCTTTTCTGCCGATAAATATGGCTTTCGTCTGTCGGCGGGACGTCAATAATTCTTATATCATACCTCAGGGTGCATTCGCTTAAGATAGATCTTGATCTATCTGTAGAGGAATCATTGAACAAAATGAGTGTATCAAATCCAAGATTAATATACCATGAAATCCATGATAATATATCGTGCTCTTCATTTTTAAAAATAGCAGCGACTGCGGTCTTCATCTGTGGCCTTAAGCTATTAATATTGCGAATATTGTAAGATTTATTTTACTTTAAAGCATGATCGAAATTTACCACAGAGAACCGAAACGATATTATTAAAATAATATTTTTTTGGGTAAATGACAATGCTTGATCATAGGAGTCTGATCGGAGTTGTCAGGTGAGATATCCCATTGCCGGGCCACCAAGCCTGGGAGGCAAATTTTTTCTGGCCTAAAAATCTCTATCACACCTACACCGTGCTCCATATAAGGACGGCATGTTGACCGATTTCATCAAGATGCACGGGCTTGGGAATGATTTCGTCGTCTTCGAC
Organism: Granulibacter bethesdensis; assembly: GCF_001889525.1. Taxonomy (NCBI): domain Bacteria; kingdom Pseudomonadati; phylum Pseudomonadota; class Alphaproteobacteria; order Acetobacterales; family Acetobacteraceae; genus Granulibacter; species Granulibacter bethesdensis. The sequence continues at coordinate 1,684,348 of NZ_CP018192.1, read as the reverse complement.
GCGAGGAAGGGGCCGAGCCTCGCTCTGTCCGGTTTTCAGGTCGCGGCGATCGCTGATCGCCGTACCGGGGTGGGCTGTGACCAGTTGATCGTGCTGGAGCCATCCACGGTCGCGGATGCCTTTATGCGGATTTATAATCCTGATGGCAGTGAATCCGGAGCCTGTGGCAATGCCACGCGCTGCGTAGCGGATTTGCTGCATCGGGATGGCATCGCCGCGCCCTGTATGGAAACCGTTGCCGGCCTGCTGCGGGCGGAGATCACCGGCAATGGCATCTGTATTGATATGGGGCAGCCGGGGCTTGGCTGGCGCGATGTGCCGCTGGCGCGGGAGATGGATACGCTGTTCCTGCCGCTGGAAGCGCCTGGTTTGAAGATGCCGGCTGCCTGTTCCATGGGCAATCCCCATGCGACCTTTTTCGTGGCCGATCTGGCAGCATTGGATATTCCGGCGACCGGCCCATTGCTGGAACATCATCCATTGTTTCCGGAGCGCGCGAATATCGGCCATGCGCAAATGCTGTCCCGCTCTCATATCCGGTTGCGGGTATGGGAGCGCGGTGCCGGGCTGACTCTGGCATGCGGCACCGGAGCCTGCGCCACGCTGGTGAATGCAGTCCGGCGTGGTCTGGCGGAGCGGGAGGCTGTGGTGGAACTGGATGGCGGTCAATTGCTGATCCACTGGCGGGAACAGGATGGACATGTGCTGATGACTGGGCCGGCCGCGACCGTGTTTCATGGCCACATTGCGTTGGAAAGCATCACGGGATGAGCCATGATGCTGACGAAGTGATGCAGGATGTTCCCCCGCCCCCCGTGTCGGCGTCTGAGGCGGCGGGTGTCAATATCCTGACCTTCGGCTGTCGCCTCAACAGCTATGAGAGCGAAGTCATGCGGGGGCATGCGGCTGCCCTCAGGGATACGATTATCGTCAATACCTGTGCTGTAACCGGCGAGGCAGAGCGTCAGGCGCGCCAAGCCATCCGCCGGGCGCATCGTGAACGGCCCGAGGCGCAGATCGTGGTAACCGGCTGTGCCGCGCAGCTCGATCCGGCACGCTGGGCTGCTCTGCCCGGGGTTACGAGAGTGCTGGGGAATGAGGACAAGCTGAAGCCGGAAAGCTGGGCACCGGATGCGCTTTCCGCCGTTTCCGACATCATGCAGGCCAAGGAGACGGCCGCGCATCTGGTGACGGAATTCGCAGGCCGGGCGCGGGCTTTCGTGCAGGTGCAGCAAGGGTGCGACCATCGCTGCACCTTTTGTATTATCCCGTTTGGTCGTGGCCCCAGCCGTTCCGTGCCGATCGGCGCCATTGTCGATCAGGTGCGTCTTTTGGTCCAGCGCGGGTATCAGGAAGTCGTGCTGACCGGCGTGGACATCACCAGTTACGGCCCGGATCTTCCGGGCGCGCCGGGGCTGGGGCAGATGATGCGCCGCCTGCTGGCGCTGGTGCCGGAACTGCCGAGGCTGCGGCTCTCCTCGCTGGATCCGGAGGAGATCGACGAGGATCTGTGGCACCTGATTGCCGAGGAGCCACGTCTGATGCCGCATTTGCATCTCAGCCTTCAGGCTGGCTCCGACATGATTCTGAAGCGTATGAAGCGACGTCATTCCCGCGCCGGAGCGCTGGAGACAGTGGCGCGGGCGCGCCGTCTCCGGCCCGGCATCGCGATCGGTGCCGATGTCATTGCCGGGTTTCCGACCGAAACCGATGCATTGTTCGAGGAAACGCTGGCTTTCGTGAGGGAGGCGCAGCTGCCTTTTCTGCATGTTTTTCCCTACAGCGAGCGTCCTGGTACACCTGCTGCCCGCATGCCCGCGATCCCGGTGGCGGAGCGGCGCGCGCGTGCGGCCAGATTGCGGGAGGAAGCAGCCCGGCAGGCAGAGCCGTTTTTCGCCGTTCAGCTCGGCCGGACCATCAGCCTGCTGACGGAGACGGAGCAAGCGGGGCATAGCGAGCATTTCATCCCGACCCGGCTGTCTCGCCCGACAGAGCCGGGGCGTCTGATGAAAGCCATGGTGGTTGGGGCCGACCAGCATGGTCTGGTGGCCGATGAAGTGGAGATGGCCTGAATGGCACTCGGTTTTTTCAGCAAGCTCAAGGAAGGGCTTGCGCGCAGCACGCAGAAGCTGACCACCAATCTGACCTCGGTGATCAGCCACCGCCGTCTGGACGATGCGGCGCTGGAGGAGCTGGAGGAAGCCCTGATTGCTGCCGATCTCGGTACCTCGGTTGCGGCGCGTGTGATCGAGGCTTTCCGCCGTACCCGCTTTGGCCGGGAAGTGACGGAGGAGGAGATCAAGACTGCCCTGGCTGAGGAGATTGCCCAGATCCTGCATCCGGTGGCTATTCCGCTGGAGCCTGATCTGACGCGTAAACCGCATGTTATCCTGATGGTGGGCGTGAACGGCACCGGCAAAACCACGACGATCGGTAAACTGGCACAGAGCTGGAAAGATCAGGGGCTACGCTCCATTCTGGTGGCAGGTGACACGTTTCGTGCGGCAGCGGTGGAGCAGTTGCAGGTCTGGGGTGAGCGTGTCGGTGCGCCGGTGATCTCCGGCCCCGCCGGTGCGGATGCGGCTGGGCTGGCCTTTGATGCGCTGGCCAAGGCGCAGGCGGAGCAGGCGGATATTCTGTTGATCGACACGGCGGGCCGCCTGCACAACAAAGGCGCGCTGATGGAGGAGCTGAGCAAGATCATCCGCGTCATGCGCAAGCACGATGAAACCGTCCCCCATTCGATCCTGCTGGTGCTGGATGCCACCACTGGCCAGAACGCGGTGGAGCAGGTGCGGGTGTTCAAGGATATGGTGAACATCACCGGCCTGATCGTCACCAAGCTGGATGGCAGCGCGCGTGGCGGCATTGTCGTGGCACTGGCAGAGGATTTCGGTCTGCCGGTGCATGCGGTGGGGGTAGGGGAGAAGGCGGGCGATCTGCGTCCTTTCGACGCGATGGAGTTTGCACGCGGGTTGGTCGGGGCGGTGTAGTCTTCAGGCCGGGGCATCACTTCCCTGACGCGATGCAGGGGGAGACGAACAGAGTGCCTCGCCATGCCCCGATGAGAGTTCGGGCGCTGACCAGCAGCCACATCGCTGTGAGAATGGCGGCAAGGAAAGTACCGATCAGGCTGAAGAACCCGGCATCCAGCATGACGCCAAGCCGGAATGTCGCCACCGTGTAGACACCGAGTGGGAAAGTATACCCCCACCAGCCGAGATTGAACGGCACCCCCGCGCGCCAGTAACGGATGGTGATAAGGGTCGCCAGCATCATCCACCATAGCCCGAACCCCCAGAGCAGCAGGGCCGCCATGATACCCAACCCCTGCATTGTCACACCTGTGGCGGCCATATGATGCTGTGCCAGAATGGCGGGCGCATCCGCACCGATCAGCAGCATCCCGAACGCGCCGGTGCCGATTGGCCCCAAAGCCAGCCAGGAGGAGGCCGCCATACTGTCATGCGGCAGTTTGTGCAGCGCCATTCTCAGCACCAGCAGGGTCAGGATGCTGAATGCGACCGGCACCGAACAGGCCCACAGTACGCAGGATGTAACCAGCATGGTGAACTGATTCACGCTTTCCACCAGATGGGGGGCAAGCAGACCACCGCTGGCGCCGGCGACTTCCGCGGCCACGACAGGCAACAGCCAGACCGCCGTCATGCCATCCAGACTGTGCTCATGGCGCGTGAACATCAGATATGGGATGGCCACACCGCAGGCGAGCGACATGGCAACATCGATCCACCACATCATCTCGGCCACGGGTATGATGCCGGGCCCAAAGCGATCCATACCGAACGCCACACAGCCATTGATGATTGTGGCCAGTCCCATCGGGATGGTGCCGATAAACATCGAGACCGTATTATGGCCGAAAATGCGGCGTGCTTCATGCCCGAACAGTGCCCAACGCGCGGCATAGAGCAAGGTAAACAGCATGAACAACGCGATGTTGAGGAACCACAATGCCTCACCAATGGGTTTCAGTGCCGGACCGATGCCAGGCACCTGCGGCAGGGTGAGTGCCAGAATGCCGGTGCCCATGGTCGCGGCAAACCAGTTGGGGGTAAATTGCCGGATGATTTCCCTCGGGTGATCGAGGCGGCTGAAAGGTCTGAGACCTGAAATGACAGCCTGTAAGGTGCTCATGATTTCAGTTCCCTGATTAGATCGGTGAAGGCATCAGCGGCGCGGCTGCGAGAGCGTTCCTTGTGGCGGAGCGCATGAAACGAACGGTCGGGCAAAACCAGAGGCAACTCGATGAGATCACCCCCCGTCAGGGCGCGCTCCACCACCAGTCGGGGCAGCATCGCCACACCGGCCCCGGCTTCGACTGCACTGCGCACGGCTTCGTTGGATGGGAGTGTCATGGCAATGGTGAGGATGGCCGGATCAATCCCATGAGCTTTTATGATTCCGTCGCAGGTTGATCGTGTACCGGACCCCTGTTCCCGCATGATCCAGCGCGCGGTGCGCAACCACTGCGTATCGACAGGAGCGGTGTTTTCATGGCTGACCAGTACCATTGGATCGGTCGCCACCACCCATCGGGCCAGTGAAGCTTCGTCGATCATGCCCTCGATAAACCCGAGATCGGCGGAACCGTCGAGAATCCGGGCGGCAACGCCTTCGGTATTATCGATACTCAGTTCAAGCTCGATCTGCGGATAAAGCGTGCGGAAAGCGGCAAGGCGGGCTGGCAGCCAGTAACTGGCAATCGTCTGGCTGGCGACGATGCTCAGCGTGCCACGTGCCATGCCGGTGAACTCGGCCAGTATTCTTTCCGCATGCGCCGCCTGCTGCATGACGAGACGGGCTTCGTCCAGAAAGGCGCGACCGGCTTCGGTGAGGCTGATCCCGCGCCCGATGCGATGAAACAGTGCGATGCCATAGTGCGCCTCCAGCGCGGCAATGGCGCCGGAGGCTGCAGATTGCGTGACATTCAGGGCCTCGGCTGCCCGGGTGACATGCTCACGTTCGGCAACCCCGATGAAGATACGTAACTGTTCCAGCGTCATGATCTGATCTCCTGCTGAAAAGATACAGAGACCATATCAATCTGACTAACAGTTTAATGTGTTTGTTTTAATCTTAAAAGCAGATTGATTGGTTGATGGGTTTGAATGCCGGAGCATACAATTTTTTGTTGCTCCGGCGCTTTTCTGGTCAGGAGATGTCAGAAGTTGAAGGTAATATTGCCGAATACGGTTCGTGGAGAGCCGGGCATAATGCGCAAGGCCCCGAGACTATTGGCATAGTAGGTGGCATCCGTCAGATTGGTTGCATTCACCGCCAGCTGCACATGTTGCGTCAGCTTGTAGTAGGCCAGCGCATCCAGCGTGACATAGGAGGGCAGAATCACGCCGCTGTCATTGCTGGTGGCGGCCCGGTTACTGCGATAAATCACCCCGGCCCCGATCCCCAGCCCTTTTAGCGGGCCGGTCTGGACTTCATAGACATTCAGCAGGGACAGGGTATGCCGTGGCACATTGATCAGCGGTGTGCCGTAGGCAAGCTGTGCATCCTTGGTCACCATGGCATCGGTGAAGGCATAGCCGCCAATGACCTGCCAGCCGGGCGCGGGCGATCCGGCGATGGCAACGTCGAAGCCCCGGCTGCGCGCCGCACCCGCAGCGATATTGAAATTGGCGTTGGTGGGATCGACCGTCAGCACATTGCTTTTGTCGATGGTAAACAGGGCCGCCTGAATGCTCAGCCGGTTGTCGATCAGATCGAGCTTGGTGCCAACCTCATAAGCCGTTCCCTGTTCCGGCGCGAAGGCCGTGCCGGAAGCACTGACGCCGCTATTCGGCTTGAAGGATTGAGCAACACTCGCATAGACCGATGCGGCATTGGAAACTTCGTAAACCAGCCCGGCACGCGGTGTCGGCACCAGATCCGACTGGCTGGTGGTGGTGTTCTTGTTCTGCAACACGATCTGCTGGTTGAAATAATTCAGCCGCAGCCCGAGCAGGAATTTGAGCCGCCGGGTGAGATCCATCTGATCCTGCGCCACCAGCGCGCCGCTATAACTCAGCTCCTGCGTATCGTTCGTGATGCCGAGCGGCGGTGTCAGGCCGGTATAAACCGGATTGAGCACGTTGATGAGATCCGGAAATTGCTTGGCGTTGGAACTCATGAACAATTCACGCTCGGTATAGCGTTCGAATTCGGCTCCCAGCAGCAGCGTATGCCGCACTCTTCCGGTGGCGAGATGGCCGGTGGCGTAGGTCTGGGCGATCAGATCATCCCAATGATAGTCACGATACCGGCGAGAGCGGGACATCAACACGGAGTTGGCGGGCAGGCTTGCCCCCTCTGTCGCAAAGCCGGTGAGGGCGCCGTCCATGACCTGAACCCCGCCACGCAAGCTCCAGTTCTGATTGACTTTATGATCCACCCTTAACTGGATGACAGCGCTTTTGTTGCGGATCAGTTTGTCATCCGGTTCACCGAGGAAGGTGGAGATGGGTACCGGGCCAAGCTGGTTATTGATGGGCACGACGCCACGATCAAACGTCGCATCTGCCTGCATCAACTGGGTTTCCAGCGTGACGGTGGTGTTGGGGGAAGCACGCCAGCTGAGCACAGGGGAGACAACCTGACGGTTGCTGTGAACCGTGTTGCGAAAACTGCCGCTGCGTTCACCGGCAATATTCAGGCGATACAGCAGTGTGTGATCGGCGTTCAGCGCTCCGGTCGCATCGACGCTGCCGCGTGCGAGGGCGTAGCCACCGAATATGCTGTTGACGCTGACGGCGGATTGATCAAGCGGCTGTTTGGTCTCGATATTGAATGTGCCGCCCGGATCGCCACGGCCGAACACCAGGGCTGCCGGACCGCGCAGCAGATCGACATTCTGGATGGTGGATGCGTCTGGCATCGGCTGATAACCGCGCGCGCCGGCGGCAAAGCCGTTGCGGTAATATTCAGAGGTCGCAAAACCGCGCACCACGTAATTATCGAGCGACAATCCGCCAAACGTATTGCCGACATCAAAGCCGCCACCATAGCGCAGCGCGGTATCGACCCGGGTTGCGGCAAGGTCTTTCAGTACCTGATCCGGCACTACGGTCACGGACTGAGGCACATCGCGCACGGGTGTATCGGTTCTGGTGGCGCTGCGTGTCACCGGGATCAGAAAGTCCTGCGAGGGCGTGGTATGGACCTGTTTTCCCCCTTGGCCGGATACGGACAGGGTCGGAAGTTCAGGACTCTCTGCTTCCAATTGCTGGGCGACGGCCAGGCCGGGCATGGCGGCAATCCAGAGCAAGGACAGGGATGGAAGCCGGATTTGCCATGCAACCGGCTGACGATCGCGAGGAATGGGATGAAAGAGGGATGACATCGTGGTTTTCGCTCAAAAGGCGGCTGCATCAGCATGATGGCGCTCTGGCCAATCACGCGGTTCATGCCGCAGGAAGCCTGGATAACAAGGCGGATCAGGCGATTGCCTGTATCCGTCGGATGAAAGGAGAATCACGATGCGGAAAAAGGAGGCGCCCGTGCGCGGGCCAGAAGCAGAACATGGGTTGACAGCGTATTATCTGATGCAGGCCACACGAGGCGGACAGAGTACGTGTAGCTGAATGCGGCCAGCCTGATTTCCGCTGCAGGAAAAAGGACAGGCATGACGGCAAGGCGGCAGATCGGACAGCCGTCATTGTCGTGGCAATCCCCGGCGGGTATGTCGGGGAAGGAATCTGGATCAGCAAGCTTATGGCCGGGAGGGATTTCCCCCTTGTCCGAATGTATTTCTGAAACGCCATGCGTGGTGTCTGCGCTTGGGTGCGTGCAGGGCGGGCTGTGTGGTGTGAAGGTGTCACTTCTGGCCGTACGGAATGCCCAAGCATAGGGGTGGGTGGAAGGCCAGGCTGCCCAGATAGGCAAGACGAGTTGGATTAGAGTGACTAGGGCAGCAAGACAGGAAAAACAGTTTCCTGTTCGCGGGCGTCTGGTCCCGCGCAGCATCAATTTACCTGCCATGAGAAAAAGCACCAGCCGGGCATGGCCTGCCACTGCATCAGCCTGTGGTGCAGCGCAGGAAATGGCCCCTTGTTTTTCATGGGGTGGGTTTAATCATTTGGACTCTTTTCGCCAATGGAGAATGATTCGAATCAATCATTTCAGTCTCGTGCAGGATAAAAATCACTCTTCAAAAATACGATTTAATAATGTTATTTGTGACTTTATTGCAACCATTTAGATCGTATTTTGATGTGAATATGGAATGAGATTGACATAATTTGAATAAAAAATATGACATCTCGCTGTCAGGTTTAGTTCACTCATAGGGTTGAGCAAGGCAGTTATTGAAATTTTATGTCGCGGTAATCTGTTGCGCTATAGAAACAAACTATGCGTGAGACCTGACGGTCTGGATCGGGCTTTATTGAAGTTTCCCTAAGCGGTGGCAGTGGCCGATCACGGCCGCCGAGCGGTAAAACAGGAATTGCTTTGTCATGTCGAAGGTCTTAAGGACGCGCGGCATCAGCCGTCTGCCCCGGATGTCTGTGCCTGGATTGTTGTCGGTGGCTGGTCTCAGCGTGGCATCGTCATTGTGCCCTGTGCAAGGATGGGCGGCTGATCAGCAGACAACAGGAAGTCGCGTCTCCTCAACCCTCGGCAGTGCGCCCGACATATCGGCTGACCCTGAACTGGTGAAGCTGAAGAAGAACAAGCCGGGCCAGATCCCCACCGTGCATCAGGGGCCATGGGGCGTGTTCAATGCCGAGGCCGGGGTGGCTGCCGGTTTTGGCCCGGTGGCCCGGTATGGTCAGGTTCGCTGGGCAGAAGACTGGAGTTATTTGCGTGACCCCTCCCTGCGCAGGGATTTCTTCGATCCGCTGAAATTCGTCAAACTGAATGATAGCGGCTCCATCTACGTTACGTTCAATGGCAGCGAACGTTTACGTAATTTCTTCGATCAGGCACCTTTTTTTGGATATCAGTCGAAGAAAAGCTCCGATCGTCTGTTGTTGCGCAGCCAGTATGGCGCCGATGTGCATCTGGGAGATCATTTGCGCATTTATACCGATGTCATCAGCGGTCAGGCCTGGGGGCATAATTATTTTGGCTACAGCGGCACCCAGCGCACTAACATGGATTTCCTGAACCTGTTTGCGGAAGTGAAGGGTAAGGTTCTGGGCGGCCAGGGTGGCATCATTGTCGGACGGCAGCAGTTTCTGGATGTGCCGAACTATATGATTTTCGATCGCGGCAATCCGAATATCCCGCAGAGTTGGGAAGGCGTGCGTGCCTATAATGTGTGGTCACGCTTCCGCGTCGACGTGTTCGACTTCGTCTCTGTTGATGAAAGCCGCTCCGGAGCATTCAAATTCCGTGAGTCCTGGGGAAATCGGCTGTGGGGTGCGTATGGCAGCTACGCACTGCCTAATTTTAAATTCCTAGGCAAATCCAGTCAGATCTTCGCCGATCTTTATTACATGGGCTATCTGGTTGGTGGCTCCAATGCCTCGATCGCCAATGCCCGGGCCGGCGGCACCACGGCCGGTACAACCCATCGTGACAATGTCGGCGTGCGGTTCTGGGGTAAGGCCGGTCCGATAGAATTCAGCCTTGGTGGTACCTATCAGGGTGGCGAGTTCCGGCCTAAAGGAGGTGGTGCCACCCGTCCGGTTGAGGCTTTTGCCCTGAATAACGTTATCGCATGGCGGTTCAGCAAAATGTATGGTACGCCTTCCCTCGGGATACAGGCTGACTATTACTCCGGCGGTAATTATAACGATAAAACCGGTAGTATTGGCACGTATATCGCGCCTTTCGCTCCATCGACGAGCTATCTGGATTCCTCCACCTATCTGGCGCCGGGTAACCTGATTTCCGTGGGGCCGAACCTGCTTTGGGTGCCGCACAGCGCCGTTGCCATTCGTGCGCGTCTTCCGCTCAACTGGCGTGCAAACACGGATGATACGGTCTATGGCACCAACCGCATCTATCCGCCGCGCGGCAATTTGCAGGGTGGGTTCATCGGTTTCAATCCCCAGCTTTCCGTGGCGCTGCGGATCGACCAGCATCTGACATTCACCAACGATTTCGCCCACATGTTCCTGTCGGACGGTATGCGTAAGGTCGGTGCCAAAGATGGATTCTTCTGGCTGAGCACGCTTGAATACCGTTTCTGAGCCAAGTCATGAGTATCAGGGCTCCGATATCTATGCCGGAGCCTTTTTCATATCGACCATAAAGAAATAAGTTCCCGGCTCACTAACTGTTCATCATGATGCGATAGCCAGAACCAAGTGAAGCCTATATACATTAAAAAAATATGGCTTGGCGGCTACCTTCAAGAACGGTTATCCCCAGATGCCTCTGCGACAAGAGATGCTTCCCCTGACCGAGTGTGATCGTGAACCGATCCACACGCCTGGTGCCATACAGCCCTATGGTTTCCTGATCGCAGTCTCACGTCTGTGGAACGTGACGCATGTATCCGCGAACATTGCCGACTATCTTCCGGCCTCGGCTTCTATGGTGTTGGGTTGCTCCCTGATCACGTTGTTGCCGCCGGAAACGGTTCATGCATTGCGGGGTGCCGTGCAGATTCTGGGCAGTGCTGCCATGACGGAGCGTCTGTTTGGCTTGAAGCTGCGTCATGATGAAGAGGCTGTGCTCTATGATTTTTCTATCCATATCATGGCCGATACTTATGTGATCGAGGCCGAGCCATCGGTATGCGGCAATAGCGGCCGGAATGATGTTTCCAGCACCGTCAGGATGATGTTCGGACGGTTGCAGCAGAGCCGGGGTATAGCACCGCTTTTTCAGGAAGCCACACGGCAGATTCGTGCCCTGACCGGTTATGACCGTGTCATGATCTATCGTTTCGCCGAGGATGGATCGGGGGAGGTCGTGGCGGAAAGTCTTCGGTCCGGCACAGCATCCTGTCTCGGCCTGCATTATCCGGCCACCGACATTCCGCGTCAGGCGAGGACGCTTTACGAACGCAGTTGGCTCCGCCTGATTGGCGATACAGAGGACGAAACCTGCCCCCTTTTGTCTCTGCCGGAGCAGACAGAACCGCTGGATATGTCACTTTCCACTTTGCGGGCCGTCTCGCCGGTGCATGTCCAGTATCTGCGCAATATGGGCGTGGTGGCTTCTGCCTCGATCTCGATCCTGCGCGGCGGGCAGTTATGGGGGCTGATTGCCTGTCATGCCATGCGTCCGCTCTGGCTTGCCGCAGACCGCCGGGCGGTCATGGAGATGTTTGGTCAGATGTTCTCCCTGCTGCTGGACAGCCGGGAGGGGGAAATCCAGCAGGAGCGTGATGACCGTCTGCGCGACTTGCTGGAAGATTTGTTGCCTGCGCTGAGGGAGCAGGGCGGAGGCGGATTGCGGCACCATCTGGCCGCGATAGCCGATATGGTTTCGTGTGACGGCGTGGCAGTCGTGCTGAGCGGTGCCGTGTCAGCGTATCAACTGGTTCCTTCAGAGACTGCGATCATGACGCTGGTTGGTTTGCTGGATCATGCACGGCGTGGCGAGCTTTATGCCTCTGCGCGGATAAGGGCGGTGTTTCCCGCGCTTGCGCAATATCCACACTTTCCGCCCGGTGTGCTGGCCGTTCCGCTTTCTCCTGAAGGGTCTGATTATCTGTTGTTTTTCCGGCAGGAAACCGTCAGCACGGTTACATGGGCCGGTAATCCTCATGGTGGCAAATCGCAGGGTGAGGACGGCACCCTGTCTCCGCGCAGCAGCTTTGCCGTATGGACGGAGACAGTGGAAGATCAAAGCCTCGTCTGGACCACAACGGATGTCAGAATCGCTGCAAATCTCCGTGCCGGACTGATGGATATTCTGTTGCGGCGCCCTGCCAGTGGTCAGCAGGATGGTCAGCAGGATGGTCAGCAGCGAGGTGGGCACGGCCTGTAAAAAACTCTTCCTTCCGTGCCTGCTTATTGAACAACGATTTTAGGGCCACTCGGTCGTTTCGAAGGGATTTTTGCCCAGATTCTCCGGGCCAACTCGGAGAAAGCCTGCGCAGCCTGACTGGCCGGCGCTGCGGCAACCACAGGCGTTCCGGAATCCGCTGCTGCACGGATATCGAGCAGCAGGGGAATTTCACCGAGAAAATCGGTCCCCAGCCGTTCCGCTTCTTCCTTCACCCCGCCATGAGAGAAAACTTCGCTGCGATGGCCGCAATTGGGGCAGCAGAAATAGCTCATATTTTCCACGATCCCCAGCACCGGCACATGCGTCTTGCCGAACATGGCAACCCCCCGCCGCGCATCTGCCAGCGCCAGATCCTGCGGTGTGGAGACGATGACCGCCCCTGCCAGCGCCACACGCTGCGCCATGGTGAGCTGCGCATCGCCGGTACCGGGGGGCATATCGACGATCAGCACATCCAGATCACCCCACGCGACCTGTCCCATCATCTGCTCCAGCGCACCCATCACCATCGGGCCCCGCCAGATCATTGCCTCGTTCTGATCAACCAGAAAACCGATCGACATGGCCTTCAGCCCCCATGTCTCGATCGGGATCAGCCTGCCACCCCGGGCTTCCGGCTTGCGGGTTTCCCCAAGCAGCAGAGGCAGGCTTGGCCCGTGAATATCGGCATCCAGCAGCCCGGCCTTCAGCCCCATCTGTGCCAGAGCCACGGCGAGATTGACGGCGACAGTGGATTTACCCACCCCTCCTTTGCCGGAGGCTACCGCGATGACGGCTCCTACGTCTGTCAGTAGTCGGGGGCGGGGTTGCGCGCCCTGACCATGGCTGGGACCATGGCCGTGCGCTGCCTGTGCGGTGGTGGGTGGGGCATCGTGATGTGCGGTCAGTACCACGGTGGCATTGCGAATACCGGGCTGGCGTGACAGCACGGTTTCAGCAGCCTTGCGCACGGTTTCCATCTCTGCCGCCCGCTCCCGCGTGGCGCGCAGGGCCACCTGTACCAACCCATCACGGCTTTGGATGCTGTCGATCAACCCGGCGCTGACGATATCTTTCCCGGTTGCAGGATCGGTAACTGCACGCAGCACCTCCCGCAATTGCGCGTCCGGCGGTGTTGCGTGGGGGGAGGGGGTGTCGTTCATGATTGGCGTTCCTTTGCACTCGGGCCTTTGCGCTCAGGCTGGCGCGCTCGGGCTGTTTCCGGGGCGTTGTCGCGGGATAGGCGCGGCAACCGCCCTTCGCAAGAGCAAGACTACACAAGAGGGTGACACGGGAGGCATAAACCATTTTTCTGCCTTGCTCACTTTGTTTCCTGCAAGGCCTGTTTCTGCAACCCGCAGCAGGGGGTGCTATTTAATGAGCGGAGAGGTCGTGGAACAGTTTCATGTTTCCATGACCCTTGCCCGTCTTTGGCGCCACGCGCAGAATTGGCATCAACAGGTCTTTAAATGACGGCGTATCTGGCGCCTGAACAGTCTACCGGAGGAATATCTGGTCCATGACTTATCCTACCCCCCTACAGACCGAATCGTACCCAGCCGACAAGGCATTGCAGCGTCGGAGCCGTTGCCTGCGGGCGGGGCTGGCTCTTGCGGTGATGATCCCGTTGGCAACAGGGCTGGTTCCGGGCGGTTTGCCGCTTTATCCGGCCATGGATGCACAGGCACGCGAAGCACCGGCCAGCTTTGCCGATCTGGCTGAAAAGCTGCTGCCGGGGGTGGTCAATATTTCCTCCACCACGACCATCGCCCGTGGGCCGGAAGGCCCCGGACCGGATATGCCACAATTCCCGCCGGGATCCCCGTTCGAGAAATTCTTCCGCGATTTCATGAATCGCCATCCTCTTCCGGGCCAGCCGCATGGCGGAGAAGAAGGAGCCCCGCGTCGGGCACAAAGCCTCGGTTCCGGCTTTATCGTCGATGCGAAGGAGGGAATCGTCGTCACGAATAATCATGTGATCGACGGGGCGGATGAAATCACCGTCATTCTTCAGGACAATACTCCGCTCAAGGCGAAGGTGCTGGGCCGGGATGAACGGCTCGACATTGCTGTCTTGCAGGTGACGCCCCCCAAGGACAAGCCGCTGACCGCCGTACAGTTTGGCGATAGCGACAAGGAGCGCGTGGGGGACTGGGTGCTGGCGATCGGTAATCCGTTTGGTCTGGGGGGGTCTGTCACCGCTGGTATCGTTTCGGCGCGCGGGCGTGATATCCATCAGGGGCCGTATGATGATTTCATCCAGACGGACGCCGCCATCAATCGCGGCAATTCTGGTGGACCGTTGTTCAATATGGATGGGCAGGTGATCGGCATCAACACCGCCATTTATTCCCCCTCCGGCGGTTCCATTGGCATCGGTTTCGCCATCCCTTCCAGGCTGGCACAGAACGTGGTGGATCAGATCCGTAAATTCGGTCGTGCCCGACGTGGCTGGCTGGGCGTACGGATTCAGCAGGTCACGCCCGAAATTGCTGAAAGTCTCGGGCTGAAGGAAACCAACGGCGCCATGATCGCGGGCGTGAATGAGGGCGGTCCAGCGGACAAGGCCCATCTGCAGAATGGCGACATCATCCTGAAATTCAACAATCAGGATGTGAAGGATATGCATTCCCTGCCACGTATTGTGGCGGAAACCCCGATCGATGAGACCGTACCGGTGGTGCTATGGCGCGGCGGCAAGCGGGTCACACTGGATGCCCGCGTCGGAGAAATGCCGGATGATGTCAAACAGGCTGCCGCGGAAAAGGCCAAACCCGGCAGTCATAACAGCGCCCAGCTTGTTATCAGGGAACTCGGCGTGACGGTTGCGGCCCTGTCGCCGGAGGTGCGGGAGCATTTCAATCTGCAGGGTGATCAGAAGGGCGTGGTGATCGCCAACATCGCGTCCGGTTCGGCAGCAGAGCAACGGGGCCTTAAACCGGGCGATATTATTGTCGAGGTGCAGCAGGAACCGGTGGCTGCGCCGAAGGATATCACGCAGCGTCTGGAAGCCGTGCGTAAACAGGGCCGTAAATCCGTTCTTCTGTTGATTCAGGGACAGGACGGGCTTCGCTGGGTACCGCTGCCGCTCAGTTGATGGCAGGTTTGGCCTGTGCCCTGGGGGAAGGGGGCACAGGAAGGTTATGGAGCCGGCTGGTTATTGCCAGCCGGTTTTTTTTGCGGATAAAGCACTATTTTTATTCGTTATATAATATTTTTACGAAAATTTTATAAATCAGTATTGACGTAAATTCTTCGTTGATTTAACAAAATAAATATCACAGATATGAATGGTTAATTTTACAATGAACAACCTGTGTAGGATGTAGTTTTCACGCTTCGGCGTGTGATCAGCTATCCGATCCCTATCTTTCTGAAAAAGTGTGTCTCCTCATGTCATTCCAAAGGGTACGTGATCGCGTACGCGCCAGCTCCCGCCTTGCCGTAACGCTGCCACCGGTTGCTCTGGTGTGTGTGCTGATGGCCGGATCTGCCATGGCGCAGACCTCAGGTACCACCCGATTGCCCGGTTCAACCCTCTCTGATGCGCCAAACCCGCGTGTGGTGCCCGGTCTGATCAAACCGATCCAGACCAAAGAGATCAGAGATGACGAAGGCCCGCTAGGCCCGCTGTCCCGCACTCTGCTGAAGCGTGGTATTTCGTTCCACGTCTCCCTGTTCGATTTCTTCAGCTCCAACCCGAGTGTTGGTCAGGATACCGGCAATACGGTCAATTCTACTTACCTGCTGACAGGGGCGGATTTCGACCTCGACAAAATTCTGGGCATCCACCATGCAAGGCTGCATTTCGAGGAAACATTTTTTGGCCTCCGTGCAAATAATATAGAGGCCACCAGGCAGTTTTCAGATAGTAGCACAGGATATCAGACCACCTATAACCTGCGTTCTGAACAGTTATCGACACTGACTTATGAGCAGACGTTTTTCAATGACCGTCTGAACATCGAGCTGGGGCGTACGCATCCGAACCGCTTCTTTGCCTTGCCGACCTGCCAGACATTGAACAGCTGCTACAACAATATTCTCTATCACAATGCCGGGTATATCTCGCCGCTTTATTCAATGTGGGGTGGTCGCGTCAGTTATGCACTGACACCCACCACTTATATCGAGGCAGGATCATTTGCGGCCCATCCGGATGCCAATGCTCATAGCGGCTGGGATTGGGGGCAGGAGCCTAATCCGGGTGCGCTGACATTGGTCGAGATCGGCCACAAGACCGGATATGAGACGCAATTATATCCCGGCCGATATTCTTTGACCGGTTTTTATAATTCCAGTTCTCATCCGGATAATGACACGACTGCTTATGGACGGTCTCGGGGGCTCAATCCGGGCGATCCGGTGCGTAACCAGCATGGCACGCAGGGAATTGTCATCAACACCGAACAGGTTGTGTGGCGTGCGGATGGTGGACATCCAGATGCTGACAGCCTGCATCCTTCAAAATCCAATCCTACAGCGATTTCGCTGTACAGTGGATTGGGATACTCCTTTGATTCAACAATACCTTTTCAGTCAGACTTGTTTGTGGGTGCCAATCTGCACGCCCCTTTCGCATCGCGGCCTTATGACCGTTTTGGTGTCAAGTTGCGCTGGGTGCGGATGAACGGCAGCTTTGCCCGCTATCTGTCGGAGGCAAATGCGGAGGCTGGTGGATCAGGAGCCGGTTTCTCTCGTGATAAGGCGATTTTCGAAATCAACGCTCATGTGCAAATGTTTTCGGCCATCGCTCTGGAGCCGGTGGTACAATATGTGCTCAATCCTGACAGCTATTATAATCCTTATTCGGCCCGACGCCCTCGGGACGGGTGGTATGCCGGTGCTGCCCTGATCGTTCCGGTCGGCGCTATACTGGGGCTGAAGCCGCTATGAGCACGCGCGAACAGAACCATCCCATTCTGTCGCTGGAAGGAATTGGCCTGAGCTTTGGCCGGGCGGTGGTGTTGTCCGATCTGTCCTTCACGGTCGGGCGGCAGGAAATCCGGGCCATTATCGGACCGAATGGTGCGGGCAAAAGCTCGCTGATCAACATCATCAGCGGGTTGTATCAGCCTGATCATGGTACGATCCGCTATGATGGCGTGCCATACCGGCGCATGCGGCCGGAGCGTCTGGCGGCGCAGGGCGTGGCGCGAACCTTCCAGAATCTGGCCCTGTTCGGCGCGCTGAGCGTGCGGGAAAACGTGTTGCTCGGGTTGCGTGGAGTGACGCGGCCTGATGTGAAACCTGCCTCTGTTGTGGCGGAATTTTTCAATCTGCCTCATGCACGGCGTATCCGCGACCGTGCACTGGAGGAAACCGATATCACCCTGCGCCAGCTCGGCTTGTGGGAGATCGCGGATCGCCCTGCGGCCTCCCTGCCTTATGGGCTTCGTAAGCGGGTAGAACTGGCCCGTGCTCTGGTGGCCCGTCCGCGTCTGCTGCTGCTTGATGAACCGTTTGCGGGGATGGAAGCACAGGACCGGCATGAACTCGCCGCCCTGATCCGCAGCGTACATCAGGAGCGTGGTGGTGCCATCCTGTTGATCGAACATGATATCGGGCTGGTGCTGAGCCTCGCGGATCGGGCGGTGGTGCTGGATTACGGGCGGCTGATCGCTGACGGCACGCCTGCCGAGATCCGCGCTGATCCGGCTGTGCTGGCGGCCTATCTGGGGCAGCGCAGCCATGAGGCAATCCAACAGGAGAGGGCGATATGAGCTTTTTTCTGGCGGTTCTTACGGGCGGTCTTCTCTCCGGCGTGATGTATGCATTGGTCGCGCTGGGGTTTGTGCTGATCTACAAGGCATCGGGCGTGCTGAACTTCGCGCAGGGCAGCATGCTGCTGTTTGCGGCGCTGACCTATGTCAGTCTGGTCGAGCGTGGTTTGCCGGTCTGGCTGGCCGTGCTGGTGACGCTGCTGGCCCTGATCCTGCTGGGCAGCGCCATTGAACGCTTCGTGCTGAGGCCGTTGATCGGGCGTCCTTCCATCGTGCTGTTCATGGCGACTCTTGGCGTCAGCTATTTCATTGAAGGGGCCTCCCAGCTTGTCTGGGGCTCCGATGTACACGCGCTGTCACTGGGGATTTCGGATAGCCCGGTTTCCCTTGGAGGTGTGCTGGTCAGCAGGCTCGATCTTGTGGCCGCGGCCGTGGCCGGTGTGCTGGTCACGGTGCTGGCCCTGTTTTTCCAGTATACGCCGGCCGGTCTGGCATTCCGCGCCGTCGCGGATGATCAGCGCGCGGCACTGGCAATCGGCCTGCGCCTGACACGCATCTGGGCGCTGGTCTGGGCGGTGGCCGGTGGTGTCGCATTGGTGGCCGGGCTGCTGTGGGGCGCGCGTCTCGGTGTTCAGTTCTCGTTGTCGCTGGTGGTGCTGAGGGCGCTGCCGGTGCTGGTGCTGGGCGGGTTTGGCTCCATTCCGGGGGCTATTGCCGGTGGCCTGCTGATCGGTGCCACGGAGAAGCTGGCGCAGGTCTATCTCGGTGATGTGCTGGGGAACGGTATCGAAAGCTGGTTTGCCTATGTGCTGGCGCTGGTGGTTCTGCTGATCCGTCCGAACGGGCTGTTCGGCGGTGGTGCGACGCAGCGTGTATAAGACAGGGAAAAGCAGACAATGCTCTCATATATCTGTGATGCGGTGATCCTGCCGTTCCTGTCGCTCTCCATCGCTGCGCTGGGGCTGACAGTGGTGACGGGGCGAGCCGGGCAGTTATCGCTGGGAACCGGGGCATTTATGGCCATCGGCGCTTTCGCGGCCTATGATCTGGATGCTTATGTGCCGGGTACGCCGCAACTGGTCAGTCTGCTGTTCGGTGGTCTGGTGGCGGCTGCGGCGGGTCTGGTCGTGGGACTTCCCAGTCTGCGCCTGCGGGGTTTCTATCTGGCTGTCACAACATTGGCCGCGCAGTTTCTGGTGCCATGGTTGCTGACCAATATTGGCTGGTTCTCCCTGGATGATCCGTCCGGTGTGCTGAGTGCTCCGGCACTGAAGATCGGGTCGTTTGTGTTCGATACGCCCGTGGCACGGGCAGGCTTTGCCGCCGGGGTGGTTGCGGTGCTGACGGCGGTGCTGCTGCGTCTGTCCCGCACAAAGGCCGGACGTGACTGGATTGCCGTGCGCGACATGGAAACGGCGGCCACTGTAGTGGGTGTTCCCGTTCTTCGTACCAAGCTGACGGCATTTGCCATCAGCTCCTTCTTCTGCGGTGTGGCTGGTGTGCTATGGGCTTTTGCCTATTTGCGCACTGTCGAGCCGGCCGGGTTCGACCTCAACCTGTCTTTCCGCATTCTGTTCATCGTCATTATCGGTGGCGCAGGTTCTTTTGTCGGAGCATTTTTCGGCACGGCTTTCATGGTGGCAATGCCGCTGCTGCTCTCACGTCTGGCAGATTATATCGGCGGTGGGGTCATTGATTCCGGTCAACTCGCCAATATCGAAAAAATGCTGATTGGCGGCCTGATCGTTCTGATTCTGATCCGTGAGCCGGACGGCTTATCAGCCCTGCTGCGCCCACGCCAGGCTACGCGCAAGCTCAGCCTTTCAAAATCTCTCTCTCAGGAAATAGTGTCATGAAGAAAAGTTCTTTTGTACGCTCTGCTGTTGCCATATTGGCGCTGGGGACTGTTTTGGCTTCGTCCTTTCCCGCATGGGCGGATGAGCAGTATTTCCCGCTGCAAACCTATCGTGTCGGGCCTTATGCGGCGGGCGGCACTGGTGGGGCTGGTGGCTATATCGACTATCTGACGCTGATCAATGAGCGTGATGGTGGGGTGAATGGTGTAAAGCTGACCTGGAGTGAATGCGAAACCGGATACATCGTGGAAAAAGGCGTTGAGTGCTATGAACGCCTGAAAAATCATCAGCCACCGCCGACGGTCTGGAATCCGATGAGCGTCGGTATCGCCTATGCGATGCTGGAGCGTGTGGCGAAGGACAAGGTGCCGATGTTGACGCTCAACCATGGTCGTACCGACACGACTGATGGTGCGGTGTTTCCTTATGTCTTTCCGTTGCAGCTCAATCCGTGGAGCGAGACCTCCGCGATCGTCAACTATATCGGTCAGCGTCTGGGTGGGGCTGACAAGTTGAAGGGCGCGAAGATCGCGGTGCTGTATCATGGCTCCCCTTACGGCAAGGAAACGATTCCGATTTTTGCTTTGCTGGCAAAGAAATTTGGATTCAGCGTAACAGAGATCGAGGTTCCTGATCCAGGCAGTGAGCAGCAATCCCAGTGGTTGCAGATTCAGCGGCTGAAGCCTGATTTCGTGGTTCTTCGCGGGTGGGGTGTGATGAATCCGGTGGCCCTGCGTACGGCCGTGCAGACCGGATACCCGGTTGATCACGTCATCGGCAATGTATGGAGCAATTCCGAGGAAGATGTGCGTCCGGCAGGGGATGCAGCAAAAGGCTATGTCGCAGTGACGACACATCCGGCAGGCGATCAGTTCCCTGTTCTGAAAGAAATCAGAGAGATTGTTTACAAGAACGGAAAAGGCAATCTCCAGGATCAATCCCGTATCGGCAGCGTGTATCACAATCTTGGCATCATCAATGGCATTCTGACGGTTGAAGCCATTCGTACGGGCCAGGCAAAATTCGGCCATCGCACGTTGACGGGCGAGGAAGTGCAATGGGGGCTTGAGCATCTCAAGCTCGACGATGCCCGTATTGCGCAATTGGGTGCAACGGGGCTGATTCAGCCGATTACCCTGTCCTGCGCTGATCATGAAGGGGGTGGCGCTGTGCGTTTCCAGCAATGGGACGGCACGAAATGGACGCCGATTACGGACTGGATCCATGCGGATCGCGCCTTGCTGCGGCCTCTGATTGAGAAGTCAGCCAACAATTACGCCCGTACCCACAATATTACACCGCGTGACTGCAAGGCGCTGGATCAGCCTTCCTGAAGGGGGAACCGGGACCATGAGCCGGACGTCTTTGTTACAGGCAGAGCATCTGCGTGTCGTCTATAATGATGCGATCCTCGCACTGAAGGATGTTTCCTTCAGTGTCGAGGCGGGGCGTGTCGTGCTGCTGCTGGGTGCCAATGGTGCGGGCAAAAGCACGGCGTTGAAAGCGGCGGGCGGCCTGCTCGCCGCCGAGCGTGGCAAGCTCGAACGGGGGCGTATCCTGCTGGATGGTCTGGACATAGTCGACCGCGCGCCGTTTCAACTGGTGCGCTCCGGCCTGGCCCAGGTGCTGGAGGGGCGGCACTGCTTCCCCTCCCTGACGGTCGAGGGGAATTTGCGCACTGGCGCTCATGCGGTGGGTGCGGGATGGAAAGAACGGAAACGCAGGCTGGAACTGGTCTACACGATCTTCCCTCGTCTGCGGGACAAGCGTCAGGTTGCCGCCGGGCTGACATCGGGAGGGGAGCAGCAGATGACGGCGATCGGCCGGGCCCTGATGGCCTCGCCCCGCCTGCTGCTGCTGGATGAGCCATCAATGGGCCTTGCACCCTCGGTCAGTGATGAGGTGTTCAGCCGTTTGCAGGATCTGAACCGGGAAGGGGTTACCATCCTGCTCGCCGAACAGGGGGCGGAGGCGGCGCTGGAGATCGCCCATGATGTCTATGTGCTGGAACACGGCCTCGTGGCGCTGCATGCCTCGCCGGAGGATGTCCGTCGCAGTGGCGCACTCGCCGCGCTTTATCTGGGGGAGGAACTGGAACAGGCGGCGTAAGTCACAGCACATAGCCCTGCGCGAACAGGGCAGCGCGGAGGTTGCCATGGGTGATGCGGTTCGGGATTGCCTGCGTTACCGTTGGCCGGGCGTGAAAGGCGATGCCAAGGCCAGCAGTTCGCAGCATCGGCAGATCGTTCGCCCCATCGCCGATTGCAAGGCAATCGGCGGCGGTCAAACCCAAAGCGGTGGCATGATCCAGCATGATCTGTCTTTTGCGGCCGGGATCGAGCACCGGTTCACGCAGCAGCCCGGTGAGGCGTCCCGTTTCAATCAGCACTTCATTGCCATGATGGGCGTTGAACCCGGCCAGTGAGGCTGCCTGTGATGTGCAAAGCGTCAGGCCGCCGGAGATCAAAACCGTATATGCTCCGTGCGCCTGCATGGTGCGGACCAGCAGCGCAGCCGCTTCATTCAGCGTGATCGTGCGAAGGATGTCGCCGATGGCGTCTACCGTCATCCCCCGTAGAAGAAGGATGCGGCGGCGAAGGGATGAGGCGAAATCAATCTGCCCCTCTACACTGGCTTGGCTCAGCGCGGTGACTTCGGCGCCTCGCCCGTGCAGGGCGGCGATCCGATCGAGCGTTTCGCCCACCACGATCGTGCTGTCCATGTCGGCTGCCAGCAGGCGTTTGCGGCGCGGCAGGGCGGCGGATTGCACCAGATGGTCGATCTTTGCCTCATCCAATGTATTGGACGGCAATAAAGGGCGGAGGGTTTCCGGTGACAGGGGAGAGGACCATTCGACGGCTTCTCCGGCCGCCAGGACACGTATGGTGCCCCCACCTGTGGCGCTCTGTGTGGAGTCCACCAGATCATCCGGCAGATTCCCCGGCTGTGCCGCAATGAGCGTCACGATGCTTTCAGAGTTCATCTCAGCTTCACCTTGCATGGCCGGGCCATCCTGACAGAAAAGCGGGTATGAAGGAAAAACGTGCTCTGTTTGTGGCCGGTCCGACCTGTAGCGGCAAATCCGCCCTTGCTCTGGCAGTGGCGGAGAGGGTTGGCGGCACGGTCATTAACGCTGATTCCATGCAGATCTACCGCGAATTACGGATTCTGACCGCTCGTCCGGACCAGGA
This sequence comes from Granulibacter bethesdensis, assembly GCF_001889525.1. NCBI lineage: Bacteria > Pseudomonadati > Pseudomonadota > Alphaproteobacteria > Acetobacterales > Acetobacteraceae > Granulibacter > Granulibacter bethesdensis. The sequence continues at coordinate 1,661,674 of NZ_CP018192.1, read as the reverse complement.
AGAAGAGGCAAGAGTACCGCATCGTCTGTATGGCGTACTCCCTGCGTCTCAACCTGGCAGTGCGGCATGGTGGCGGGATCAGGCCATGACAGCGATGGAGGAAAGCTGGCAACAGGGCCGGCTGCCGATTCTGTGCGGCGGGACCGGGTTGTATTTCCACGCCCTGATGCATGGTTTCGCCGACATCCCCGATCCGGGAGAGGAAGCAAGGCAGGAGGCACGCAGCCTGCTGGCAGAGCTTGGGCCGGAATCGCTGTACGCCCGTCTGGCAGAGGCGGATCCAGTCACGGCCGCTCGGCTGAAACCGCAGGACAGCCAGCGTATCGCCAGGGCATGGGAGGTCTGGCGTGGCACGGGATCAGGTCTGTCAGCCTGGCAGAATCAACCCTCGCAACCTTTGCCTGGCTGGGACTTCGCCGCCATCCGGATCGACCCGCCGAGAGAGGAATTGCGGCAGGCTATCACCGAGCGGTTGCATGGGATGCTGGACAGCGGGGCACTGGCCGAGGTAGAGGCCCTCCGCGCTCAGGCACTGGACCCGTCTCTGCCAGCGATGCGGGCGCATGGGGTGCCGGAGTTTCTGGCTTTCCTGCGCGGAGATATCTCCCTGCCGGAGGCCATGCAGCGTGCGGCTCAGGCGACGATCCGCTACACGAAGCGGCAGGCGACATGGTTTCGTAACCGTCCGTTCGTGAAACCCCCCTTTCTTTATACGATTGATGCGCGAATTGCGTCATTTCAGCAACTTTCAGAAAGAAGTATGGCTGATATGCTCAATTTTATTCGTGCTTTCCATTGACCCGGACACCCTGAAACGATTACCTCTCAGCCTTCGCGCGATTATACCGGGTATCTGTGCGCCGGTCCGCCGAGGGGTTAGTCGAACATGTCCGAAAGCATACCGGCTGCAACGCCGTCCGATTCTTCCCAGACCGAGGCTCTGCCCGGTGCGGAGCTTCTGCTCCGTGCGCTGAAGGATCAGGGTGTAGAGGTTATTTTCGGCTATCCCGGCGGTGCTGTCCTGCCGATTTATGATGCACTGTTCAAGCAGAATGACATCCGCCATATCCTCGTGCGTCATGAGCAGGCGGCAGTGCATGCTGCGGAAGGCTATGCCCGCAGCACGGGCAAGGTGGGCGTGGTTCTCGTCACCTCCGGTCCCGGTGCCACCAATGCGGTGACAGGTCTGGTCGATGCGCTGATGGACAGCATTCCTCTGGTGTGCCTGACCGGTCAGGTGCCGACCCATCTGATCGGCAATGATGCGTTCCAGGAGGCCGATACCACTGGTATCACGCGCCCCGCGACGAAGCATAATTATCTGGTGCGTTCCTCCGCCGATCTGCCGCGCATCGTGCATGAAGCCTTCTATGTCGCCCGTTCCGGCCGTCCCGGTCCGGTGGTGATCGACCTGCCGAAGGATATCGTGATCGGCAAGGCGACCTATACCGAGAAATCCGAGGAGCCACACCGTTCCTATCGCCCGGTGACGCAGCCTGATCCGGCCCGCATCGCTGAGGCCGTGGCGATGATGAAACGTGCCAAGCGCCCTGTTTTCTATGTCGGGGGCGGCGTGATCAATGCCGGGCCGCAGGCATCGCTGACTCTGGGTGATCTGGTGCGCCGTACCGGCTTCCCCTGCACCACCACGCTAATGGGTCTGGGGGCTTTCCCGGCCAATGATCCGCTCTCGATCGGTATGCTGGGCATGCATGGCGTGTACGAAGCCAATATGGCGGTGCACGGCTGTGACCTGCTGATCAATATCGGTGCGCGTTTCGATGACCGTGTGACCGGGCGGCTTGATGCGTTCAGCCCCTTTGCCCGCAAGATTCACGCCGATATCGATCCGTCGAGCATCAACAAGAATGTCCGGGTTGATCTGCCCATCGTCGGTGACGCAGGCCGCATCATTGAAGCGCTGCTGGCGGGCTGGATGGAAGACGGCACCGAGCCTGAAAAGGAAGGTTTGGCGCAGTGGTGGCGGCAGATCGACGAATGGCGGGCTGTTGACAGCCTGAAATACACCCAGTCTGGCACTCGCGGCGCGATCATCAAGCCGCAGCACGCCATCCGCCGTCTGTATGAGATCACCCGTGAAACCGGGCGGGAGACGTTCATCTCCACCGAAGTCGGTCAGCATCAGATGTGGGCGGCCCAGCATTTCCGCTTTGATGCGCCGAATCGCTGGCTGACCTCAGGTGGCCTCGGGACCATGGGGTATGGCCTGCCTGCCGCGATGGGTGCCCAGATCGGAAATCCCGATGCGCTGGTGATCGATGTTGCCGGTGAAGCCAGCATCCTGATGAACATTCAGGAAATGGGTACGCTGGCGCAATATCGCTTGCCGGTGAAGATTTTCATCCTCAATAACGAATATATGGGGATGGTGCGCCAGTGGCAGGATCTGCTGCATGGCGGCCGCTATTCCGAAAGTTATAGTGCCGCTCTGCCGGACTTTGTGAAGCTGGCGGAAAGCTTCCATGCTGTCGGCCTGCGCGCCAAAACCATCGACGACCTCGACCGTGTCATTCACGAAATGCTTGCCACGGACAGGCCGGTGATCGCCGATATTCTCGTCGATCAGAAAGAAAACGTGTTCCCCATGATCCCCTCCGGCGCAGCACATAACGAAATGCTGTTGGGCCCTGAGCATAACGACCGTGCCCGTAATGAACAGAGCGGCGGGATCACCGATGAAGGCATGATGTTGGTCTGATCGAAATGTCCAGGAACATGCCCCTCCTTATGAAGGATCAGCTACGCAACCAGTCTCAGGAAGGTAGCGCAGCGCAGAAGCAGCACGATGCCGGTGCCTATCGCACCGCACTGATCTCCGTGCTCGTCGACAATGAAAGCGGCGTGCTGGCACGGGTGATCGGCCTGTTCTCCGGCCGTGGCTACAACATTGACAGCCTGACCGTCGCCTCGGTCGAGAGCGATGATGGTGTTTATGCAGGCCGTAGTCGCATTAACATCCTGACCTCCGGCACCGAAATGGTGATCGAGCAGATCAAGGCCCAGCTCGACCGTCTGGTTCCGGTCCATCGTGTGATGGATCTGACCATGCAGGGGCCCTATCTGGCCCGCGAACTGGCGCTGATCAAGGTTGTGGCGCATGGGGAAAATCGGGTGGAGGCGCTGCGTCTGGCCGATGCCTTCCGCGCCAAGGTCATCGACGCCACACTGGAAAGCTTTGTGTTCGAGATGACTGGCGATCCGGACAAGCTTGATGCGTTCCTGGAACTGATGCGCCCGCTTGGTCTTGCGGAAGTATCACGTACCGGCGTTGCGGCTATTCTCCGCGGCGCGGGAACGATCTAGAGAACCACCTGCCGTCCCCTGTTTGTCAGGAACGGCCTGACTGAATTGCCGGCTGGCTTTCCGGGGGAAAGTCTGGCCCGCCCGCAACATGTGGCCTTTCTGACAATCATGGCCGCCGAGAGAATGGAGTGAACCGATGCGCGTCTATTACGATCGTGACGCCGATCTGAACCTGATCAAGGGCAAGAAGGTTGCGGTCATTGGCTATGGCAGCCAGGGCCATGCCCATGTGCTGAATATGCGTGACAGCGGCGTGAAGGATTTGGTGGTCGGCCTGCGCAAGGGCTCTTCCGCTGTTGCCAAGGCCGAGGGCGAGGGCCTGAAGGTCATGGAACCCGCCGAAGCTGCCGCCTGGGCCGATGTGGTGATGATCCTGACCCCGGATGAGAGCCAGGCCGATCTGTATCGCGAGCATCTGCACGCTAATCTGCGTCCTGGCGCAGCACTGGCTTTCGCACATGGCCTGAACATCCATTTCAACCTGATCGAGCCGCGCTCCGACATCGATGTGTTCATGATCGCGCCGAAAGGCCCCGGTCATACCGTGCGCGGCGAGTACCAGAAAGGTGGCGGCGTGCCGTGTCTGGTCGCGGTGGCGCAGAATGCATCCGGCAATGCGCTGGAAATCGCGCTATCCTACGCCTCTGCCGTTGGTGGTGGCCGTGCGGGTATCATCGAGACCACCTTCAAGGAAGAATGCGAAACCGACCTGTTCGGTGAGCAGGCCGTGCTGTGCGGCGGTCTGGTCGAGCTGATCCGCGCCGGGTTCGAAACGCTGGTCGAGGCTGGGTATGCTCCGGAAATGGCGTATTTCGAGTGCCTGCACGAAGTAAAGCTGATCGTTGATCTGATCTATGAAGGCGGTATCGCCAACATGAACTATTCGATCAGCAACACGGCGGAATATGGCGAATACGTGACCGGTCCGCGCATCGTGACGCCGGAAACCAAGGCCGAGATGAAGCGCGTGCTGGAAGATATCCAGAGCGGCCGTTTCGTGCGTGACTTCATGCTGGAAATGAAGGTGAACGGCGCCAGCTTCAAGTCCATTCGTCGTCGCAATAACGAGCATCAGATCGAGCAGGTCGGTGAGCGTCTGCGCGCCATGATGCCGTGGATTGCAAAGGGTAAGCTGGTCGACAAGGCCCGTAACTGATCTTTTCTTTCTATCTGCCTGATCGAAAACACCCCCGTCCTGTGACGGGGGTGTTTTTTATTTGATGGCCTGAACTGCTAGGGAACGAGGGGAAACGAAACAGTCAGGCATCAAACACCTTCCATCCGCTCATCGAGATCAACGGGCTGGTGTGGCAGGGTAATAGCCCGGCGGCGGTGGCACATAGGGGGTGGCTGGCGGTGCATAGCTTGGCATGCCTGGCGGTGCGTAGGTACCAGTAGTAGCAGGCGGATAGGCACCTGTAGGATATGGCATCGCTGGACTACCGACGGGCGCAGTGCCGAGGGCAGGGCCGTTGGTGGCACGAATGCTCTGCAATTGCTGCGCGTTCAGCGCTTCAATGGCTTCATCGCCCGTGTCATTGCCCTGATCGACCTGACGATCGATATTATGGTGGGGATGGCGGGCATTGGCCGCGTCTGCGTGCCCTACACCCCCAAGCATCATTCCTGCGAGAGCGGCAACACCTAACAGGCTGCGAAGGGAATGAACTGTCTGCATGAATGGCCTCCTTCGTGGCGCATTGTCGTTCGGTCACACCTGTCAGCAAGCCGGCGCAACCGCGATAGTATGTGAACGCATCAACAGGCGTGGGTTTCCATGACGTTTTGGGGAATGGAGTGCGTCTTACTTTTTTCCTCTCGATGTGTTGCTATCTTTTCTCAGCATAAGACAGTCTGTGAGTGCCGGACAAAAACAGAGGAAAACCCAGCATGGCCTATGTCAAGACGCGCGATGGAACACAGCTTTTCTATCACGACTGGGGGCATGGGCGCCCGGTCATCCTGATCCATGGTTGGCCCCTGAATGCCGATATGTGGGAATATCAGCAGGTGTTCCTTGCAGAGCATGGGTTCCGGACCATTGCCTATGACCGGCGTGGCTTTGGACGATCAGATAAACCCTGGACTGGCTATGATTACAACACTTTGGCCGATGATCTTGCGGATATGATCAATACTCTGGATCTGCACGATGCGGCTCTGGTCGGGTTTTCAATGGGCGGTGGAGAGGTAGCGCGTTACCTGTCACGGCACGGTACTGATCGTATCGGCAAGGCTGCGCTGGTTGCGGCAGTAACACCATTTCTGTTGCGGACGGAGGATCATCCCGAAGGGGTTGATGGGGCGGCCTTTGATCAAATGATCAATTCAATTCGCTCAGACCGGGCCAGTTTCATGGCTGGCTTCGGGCGGATTTTCTTCGGGGCCGGTTTGCTGAATTTCCAGGTGACATCAGACATCTTGCAATGGAGTTGGGGCCTGGCAATGCAGGCATCTCCCAAAGCAACGCTCGACTGTGTAAGGGCCTTCAGTGCCACCGATTTCCGGGCAGATATGAGTCATTTTACCATGCCGACGTTGATCGTTCATGGTGATGCTGATGCGACAGTTCCCCCCGACATCACGGCCCATGAGGCTGCAAGGCTGATTCCGCATGCTACGTTGAAAGAATATGAAGGGGAGCCTCATGGACTATACTTTACCGCTAGAGACAGATTAAACAGTGATTTGATAGCATTTTTGTCGGCCTAGGCTGAATTAACATCCAGTATAGCCAGATCATGATGATAAAGAGATGCATGACCTGACGAAATATATAATAGCTTCTATGTTAAGTTGGAAGAAAATTACTGCTTGGGCATTTGCGGGCTATAATGAGGCAGGGAAGTTCCGAATCTTCTTCTTTAATGAATCAAGTATATCAAGGCAACGAGATAGAGCCTTAAGAGAAAATATAAGGCCCCAAAAATATAAATAATCATGGTTGTGATTATTTTCGAAATGTCAAAAAATGTTTATTAAAATAATATGTAGTAAAATCAAAATATATAGGAATTTTTTGGTCTCATTTAGTAAAGTAATTTTTTTTATATCCACACCTATGGTAAAATCATATTACACAGGATTATCCCTTAAGGCAAAAATATGTGCCAATTCTGTTGAATGTGATATAAAGCGTTTTACTCCTAACGGGATTTCTAGTTTTTGTTTGTTTCAATAGAATAAAATCATAGTAATTAATATTTTCTGGGCGTTTTTGAATTGCAGATAAATTCTAATGAAGCAGAATTTTTTGCAATTAAAATTCTAAAGTTTAATAATCATTAATATTATACAATATAAAAAGCATTTCAGAGGTTATTGAATAAATATTTATTTCATAAAAATTTTTTATTTATCTTAAAAAATATATTTTTTAAATATATAATGCCTTGAATTGTAATTTTCAAGCAATATTTTTCATTTTATAAAAATGAAAAATCTCATCATAACCCCACAACATTTATTCGGGTAGATTTTTTATAAATATATTTAATTTCGTTTAATTATAAATCGTTCCAAAAAAATAAAAATGTAAAAAATATACTTATATTGATATTGAAAGCTTTTATAACTTTTAAAAATGAAATTTTTTCCAACAAAGTTAAGTTTTTAATAATTTTAATATAGTAAAAATAAAATACATCATATCGATAATAATATTTATATTATAAAATGAACAATGCAATAAACAATTAAAAATTTTACACTTTAACTTCATTTTTATTTACAATATCATATTAAATATCTTATAGGCCGTGAGAATATGTTTGGTACCAGTCCAACAGAATATTGTTAATTTGTTTAATTTTTAAGGCGGTTGTGATATGACCACGCTGACGTCGACTACCTCGGGTGTTATTCTTACGACTGCCTCATTAAATCCGATTCTTATTTTAGCGGGGACGACAGTCGCGAATACCGCTGGTATCGGGATACAGAGCAGTCTTAGTACTGCCTGGACGATCAATAACACTGGTGCGGTTACAGGAAGCACTATTGGTATCAGCCTTGCCGCGGCTGGAACGATCAACAACCTTGCTGGCGGCATTATCAGCGGCGGCAGCTATGCTATCGCTATTGCCGGAACCGGCGGTGTTATCAGCAATGCCGGGACAATCACCAGCACTTCCTTCCGTGGCATTAATGCAGGCACAAGTGCTGCCATTAACAACTCCGGCCTGATCAGCTCGGTGTCCGATGGCGTCAATGGAACCAGCAGCACCCTGGTCAATTCCGGCACCATCCTGTCCAGCTCTAACAGCCTGAGTGGTGCCTTCCTGTTTGGCACCGGTAACGTCATTTCAAACAGTGCTGGCGGACTGATCCAGGGTGGATTTGCTGGTGCAGGTATTGAAAATGGTACTATCTCCAATGCTGGTACACTGAATGCCAATGGAAATAGTGGTAAGGGCGCCTGGCTTTCAGGTACGGGTCTAGTAAGCAATACCAATCTTATCAGCGGCTCGACGTATGGTTTATATATTGGTTCAGGTACAGTCAGTAATACGGGAACTTCCGCGCAGATTATAGGTACAGCATCTGCAGGCATTGTATTTAGCAACACAACCAGTAGCGGCAATGTCATCAATAGTGGCCTTATATCTGGTGCCACATATGGCGTCTCGTTTGCTAATACCGGCACAATAACTAACCTCACTAGCGGCATTATCAGCGGCGGCAGCTATGCTATCACTATTGCCGGAACTGGCGGTGTTATCAGCAATGCCGGGACAATCACCAGCACTTCCTTCCGTGGCATTAATGCAGGCACAAGTGCTGCCATTAACAACTCCGGCCTGATCAGCTCGGTGTCCGATGGCGTCAATGGAACCAGCAGCACCCTGGTCAATTCCGGCACCATCCTGTCCAGCTCCAGCAGCCTGAGTGGTGCCTTCCTGTCTGGCACCGGGAACGTCATTTCAAACAGTGCTGGCGGACTGATCCAGGGCGGCTTCTACGGTGCTGGTGTCAATAGTGGTTCCATCAATAACGCAGGGAGCATTGTTGCATTTGGCTCCGCTGGTATTGCCGTTAGGGGAATTGGCAATTTAGCCACGCTTGTTAACAGTGGTGTCGTCAATACCACTGGAAGCGCTGGTCAGGGCGTGTTGTTTGATACGGGTGGACTGGTCACGAACTCTGCCAGTGGCACGATCTCCGGCAACTTCGTTGGCGTCAGCGTTTTCGGTAATACGACTGTCGCAGGCACAGTGATCAACGCCGGGCTTATTACCGATAATGGTGGTACTCTTACAGCTGCGAGTGGTGTCTTTCTTTCCAATACCTCGGCAGATTATCTGAAAAACTCCGGCACCATCCTTGAAACAGGAACCGGTGCAGGTATCGGCTTTCTGGCGGCTGTCCGTCTTGCGTCCGGCGGAACTGTTATCAACAGCGGCAGTATCGGTGCAACAGGCACCCGCGGCATCGCTATCCGTCTCGATGTGGGTGGCACGATCACCAACTCCGGCACAATCTCGGCTGCCGGAACCGCCAATGTTACGAACGGTGCTGGCGCTGCTATCTATATGAGCGGCACAGGAAACAACCTGCTGCAGCTCGGCGTTGCATCCGATATCATCGGCACCGCCGTTGCTAACTCGGCCGGCGCCAATACACTCGAAATGCTCTCCGGAAGCTCTGCAGGAAGCATCAGTGGCTCCAATTTCGTCAATTTCCAGACCGGCACTGTCGATGCCGGCGCTTCCTGGACGCTGGGTGGTAACAGCACCTTTACCAACCTGCGTAACAGTGGATCTTTGACAAACACAGGCACTATCAATGGTGCCAATGTCACACTGATCAATGGTGCCCTGCTGAGCAACGCGGCTGGTGCGACCATCGTCAGCGCGGGCAACGTGGTCATTGCTTCTGATAGCGTTCAAGCAACAGTGATCAATGCGGGTAGCATCCTTGCCACGGGTGCTAATCCGTGGGGTGTGCTGATCACGGGTAATGTGACCAACCAGGCCAGTGGTCTGATCCAGGCCCAGCTGAGCAACGGCTATGGCGTGCAAATCACGAACGGCACCGTTGCCAATGCCGGCGCCATAACGGGCGGTGTCGCGACCGGTGGTGCTGGTGTCTATCTTTCTGGCACCGCGGGTTTGGTCAGCAATACTGGCACGATCAGTTCCAGTGGTGGTTGGGGCGTCTATGCCTCGGCTACCACAGTTGCGACTATTACCAATAGCGGTCTGATTTCTGGCGCAAACTTTGGCGTTTTCCTGGGTGGGACGGGGACAGTTTCCAACCTTGCCGGTGGCATTATCAGCAGCACAAATAGCTATGCTATCGCTATTGCCGGAACCGGCGGTGTCATCAGCAATGCCGGGACAATCACCAGCACTTCCTTCCGTGGCATTAATGCAGGCACAAGCGCTGCCATTAACAACTCCGGCCTGATCAGCTCGGTGTCCGATGGCGTCAATGGAACCAGCAGCACCCTGGTCAATTCCGGCACCATCCTGTCCAGCTCCAGCAGCCTGAGTGGTGCCTTCCTGTTTGGCACCGGCAATGTCATCACCAACAGTGCTGGCGGACTGATCCAGGGCGGCTTCTACGGTGCTGGTGTCAATGGTGGTTCCATCAATAACGCAGGGAGCATTGTTGCGTTTGGCTCCGGCGGTAGCAGCGTTAGGGGAAATGGCGGTGCGGCCACGCTTGTTAACAGCGGTGTCGTCAATGCCACTGGAACCTTCGGTCAGGGCGTGTTGTTTAACACGAATGGCCAGGTCACGAACTTGGCCGGTGGTACAATTTCCGGCAATTTCAATGCCATTAGCCTTTTCAGTACCTCTGCAACTGTTGGAGGTGCCGTCACCAATGTAGGGCTGATTACCGATAATGGTGGTACTCTTACGGCTGCTCATGGCGTGTTCCTGTCCAATACCTCGTCCGATTATCTGGACAACTCCGGCACCATCCTTGAAACAGGAACCGGTGTAGGCATTGGTGATCTAGGGGCCGTCCGTCTTGCATCTGGCGGAACTGTTATCAACACTGGCCGCATCGGTGTGACAGGCACCAATGCCACCGGTATCCGTCTTGATGTGGGTGGCACGATCACCAACTCCGGCACTATTTCGGCTGCCGGAACCGCCAATGTTACGAACGGTGCTGGCGCTGCTATCTATATGAGCGGCACAGGAAACAACCTGCTGCAGCTCGGCGTTGCATCCGATATCATCGGCACCGCCGTTGCTAACTCGGCCGGCACCAATACACTCGAAATGCTTTCTGCTGCCCTTTCAGGAACCATAAGCGGATTAGGCATCAATTATATTGGCTTCCAGAATGCCGTTATTGATACCGGTGCTATATGGAATGTAGGCGGAAGCAATACGATTGCTGCTGGTAATACTCTGCTTAATAAAGGCATATTGACGAGCAGCGGTACCCTCACAGTTGGGGGCCTCATGACCAATGCTGCCAGTGCAGCTTTCAATGGAAATGTTGGTCTCTCGGCCGGTGGCACAATCAACAATACCGGTGCAATTTCCGGCATGGTCAATGGCGGTGGCACGAATGCGCTGCTCAACAATCTGGGCACTGTCACTGGAACCGGCGCAATTGCAGTCAGCCTAGGTAGCGCAGGTACTGTCAGCAATTTTGGTACTATCTCCAACGCAGGTAGCACCGCCGTCTATTTTGGTGGTGTTGGGACCAGTGTTCTGAATCTGAATGCCGGACAAGTTATCATTGGCTCCATCATCGGTGCAGGAAGTGTCAATCGTCTGAATCTGATTGGGGGAGGGGCAACTAATACACCCACTCTTTCTGGTCTTGGTTCCACTATTGTCGGTTTCAATCAGATTACGGCTGCCTCCGGCTCTAACTGGCAGCTGACTGGCAGTAACTCGATTTCCGCGACTCAGACTTTTGTTGCGACGGGAGCCAGCCTGACCAACACCGGAACATTTACTGGCAGACTGACCCTGAGCACAGCAAGTACGCTGAGCAATACAGGTAGTTTGATCGCGAATTCTGATGGAACCGTCCTTTCGATGAGTGCGGATGCCAACCGACTCATTCTGGTACCAACGGCAGTCGTCAATGGAACAGTGTCTGCTGTTGGAGTGGCTAACATACTGGAACTGGCATCTGGAGGAACGCGCGGAACGATCAGCGGAATCGGCACTCAGTATATTGGTCTTAATGTTCAAATTGATCAGAATGCCTATTGGACAGTAATTGGCAGCAATTCCGTTGCAAGCGGCCTGACAATGAGTGTCGCAGGCACGCTTGAGAATCGCGGCGTCCTAAATAATAGCGGAACAATTCTTGATACAGGCCTGATCGATAACTATGGCACAGTTAACGGTGCAGTCAGCCTGATTTCAGGTGGTCGGTTTATCAATAGTGATGGAGCAGTTTTTAACTCTGGTGGTGCTGCGATTTCTGGGCAGCAGGTGACTATCAGTAATAGCGGCACGCTTTCAGGGAGTGGCACAGCCGGGTATGGAGCCTCCGTTGCCGGCAGTGGAACTATTACTAATACTGGGCTTATCCAGGGAAGCTTCCGTGGTATTCAGTTTGGTAGCAATCCTGCTACTGTTTATAATTCCGGTATTGTTACTGGTAGCGTGGCAGATGGTATTCGACTGCTGAATGGAGGTTTTGTCAGCAACATTGCAGGTGCCATTATCCAAGGTGGCACAGTCGGTATTTATGCTACTGGCACGAATACGGCCATTATCTCTAATGACGCTGGTGGCCTTATTCAGGGTACGTCTGCCTCCGGTATCGGCATCAGCTTGGTATCCTCCGGCACAATTACCAACGGTGGTTCAATTGTTGGCCAGAGCGGTACCGCTGTTGTTATGGGCGGAACAGGCCGAAATCTTCTTCAGTTGGTTGCTAGCTCGCAGATTGTTGGTTTGGTAACTGCCAATTCTGTGGGGACAAATACCCTGTCGTTAATGTCCTCTGCAACGACAGGAACTATTAGTGGTCTTGGTGTCAGTTATGTTAATTTTCAGACTGTCAATGTAGCCAGCAATGCAAACTGGGCTATGACGGGTAACAATACTTTGGCGGCTGGCTATGTGCTGACTAACAATGGCACATTAAATAATAATGGCATACTGTCAGTCAGTGGCTCGGTAATAAATTCAACTAACGCAACCATTGCAGGTCCAGTAACACTAACAAATAGTGCAGCAATTTCTAATAGTGACCGTGTAAATGGTAGCATTGTTGGCGCAGGTGCTGCAAATACCGTCATCAATTATGGCACGCTTGTTGGAACAGCTGCAGCAGGAAACAATATTTCCTTTTCTGGAGCCGGCACTGTCACCAATTATGGTTTGATCGGAACCAATGGCGGAACTGCTATTATCTTTAGTGGTGCAGGTTCTAATTTACTACAAATTGGGGTCAGCTCCCAGATCAGTGGAGCCGTTTCCGCTAACGCATCAGGCACGAACTTGTTGGAAATGCTGTCCGGAGCATCTGCCGGAACAGTCAATGCTTCCAATTTTCTTAATTTTCAGACCAGCACTGTTGATGCGGGTGCAACATGGACCCTGTCTGGAATAGGCAGTTTTAATAATCTACTCAATAGCGGCACACTGACAAATACAGGAACCCTAAACGGTACGACTGTTACTTTGTCTAATGGGGCTATACTGACGAATGCGTCTGGTGGAACCATTACAAATTCCGTTGCGAATGGTTATGCTATTACTGTTAACACTAGTATAGCTGGCGCAATTATTAATAATGCTGGCACGATTATCAGCAGCAGTTATCGCGGCGTTAATGCAGGCACAAGCGCTGCCATTAACAACTCTGGCCTGATCAGCTCGGTGTCCGATGGCGTCAATGGAACCAGCAGCACCCTGGTCAATTCCGGAACAATCAAATCTAGCTCTTCCCTCTTCAGTGGTGCCTTCCTGTCTGGCACCGGCAATGTCATCACCAACAGTGCTGGCGGACTGATCCAGGGCGGCTTCTACGGTGCTGGTGTCAATGGTGGTTCCATCAATAACGCAGGGAGCATTGTTGCATTTGGCTCCGCTGGTATTGCCGTTAGGGGAATTGGCAATTTAGCCACGCTTGTTAACAGTGGTGTCGTCAATACCACTGGAAGCGCTGGTCAGGGCGTGTTGTTTGATACGGGTGGACTGGTCACGAACTCTGCCAGTGGCACGATCTCCGGCAACTTCGTTGGCGTCAGCGTTTTCGGTAATACGACTGTCGCAGGCACAGTGATCAACGCCGGGCTTATTACCGATAATGGTGGTACTCTTACAGCTGCGAGTGGTGTCTTTCTTTCCAATACCTCGGCAGATTATCTGAAAAACTCCGGCACCATCCTTGAAACAGGAACCGGTGCAGGTATCGGCTTTCTGGCTGCTGTCCGTCTTGCGTCCGGCGGAACTGTTATCAACAGCGGCAGTATCGGTGCAACAGGCACCAATGCCACCGGTATCCGTCTTGATGTGGGTGGCACGATCACCAACTCCGGCACAATCTCGGCTGCCGGAGCGGCCAATGTTACGAACGGCGCTGGCGCTGCTATCTATATGAGCGGCACAGGAAACAACCTGCTGCAGCTCGGCGTTGCATCCGATATCATCGGCACCGCCGTTGCTAACTCGGCCGGCGCCAATACACTCGAAATGCTCTCCGGGAGCTCTGCAGGAAGCATCAGTGGATTGGGCGTAAATTATATTGGCTTCCAGAACCTGGTCGTTGATGCTGGCGCATCTTGGGTTGTGGGAGGATCCAATACGGTTTCCTCCAACTCCGCATTGTTCAATAAAGGTAATTTAACAAATACAGGCTCCTTTTCTGGTGCAGTGACGATGGCTGCGAATGCTGCATTGACCAATGCGGCAACCGCCGTTCTCTCAAACGGAAACCTGTCTTCTGCTATCTTTAGTGCAGGATCAGGTGTGGCCATTATTAACGCGGGCACCATTCAGGGTGGACAGCCTGTAAATGCGTTGATTTCACTGGGTAATGCCGCAACGCTGGTCAATAGTGGACAGATACTGGGATCAGGCTCTGCCTCTACCGGCGTGACAATGGGAGCTGCCGGAACAATCAGCAATACCGGAACGATTGCTATTACCGGTGCAACCAATACTGCAGTTGCAATCGTCTCTGGAGCCTTCAACAATACCGGCTTGATCAGTGCTGACATTGGTCAGTCAACTGGTATTAGTGTTAGCGGCGTGGGGAGCATTACCAACTCCGGGACAATCAGTGCAATTGGTGCGCTCGGTCAAGCAATTGTGCTGACTGGCGGAGGAACGGTCGTTAATACTGGAACGATCCATACCCAAAGCACATTCAGAAGTGCTATCAATTTCGGTGCTGGTAACAGTCGTCTGGCAATCAGCGGCAGCAGCGCCATTATTGGTAAGGTTACGGCTGCTGGCACTGGCAACGTACTTGAGCTTGATGGTGCGGGTACCACTCTGAGCGGGTTTGGGACACAATATACCGGGTTCCAGACGATCAACGTGAAGGGTGATGGATGGGTGTTGGCGGATACGCTGACCAACACGAATATCCTGCTGCAGACGACCGGCACAGTGACGGTCTCTCAGACGCTGGATTCCTCCAACACGATTACGTTGGGTGGCACGAGTTCTGCGGGTGTCGGGTCTGGTAACATTATCATCAGCACGCCAGGCACGGCATTGGCTGCAACCGTTTCCGATTTTGGTAACGGTGAATCCATCACCCTGACCGGATTGGCCTATCAGGCTTCCGACGTGGTGAATGTGGTGAGTAATGGGGGCAATGTCTTCCTGGTCCTGTCTCATGTTGCCAGCGATGGGACAACGACCCCGTATTACTCGATCAAGCTTGATCCGAACGCACATGATCAGAACTACAAGATGCGTCAGGCATCCGGTGGGAATGGCGTAACGGTCTATGATGACGGCACACCTTGCTATGTGCATGGCACGCTGATCCTGACGGATCGTGGTGAGGTTCCGGTTGAAGATCTGCAGATCGGTGATCACGTGATCACAGCGGGTGAGGCAGTTCGTCCGATCCGCTGGCTGGGCCGTCGGAGCTACAATGGTCGCTTTATCCAGGGTCGTCGTGATGTGCTGCCGGTTCGTATCCGTCAGGGGGCTTTGGACGGGGTTCTGCCGAAGCGTGACCTGCTGGTATCCCCGCTCCATGCGATGTTCATCGATGGCGTTCTGGTTCCGGCCGGTCGTCTGGTGAACGGTGTTTCCATCGTTCAGGAACAGCATGTGGAGACAGTGAGCTACGTGCATATCGAGCTGGATACGCATGATGTGGTGTTTGCCGAGGGTGCTGCCTCCGAAACCTATGTGGAGGACAACAACCGGAACATGTTCCACAATGCACATACTTATACTGGAAAAGGTGCTGCGAAGGTGAAAGCTCGTGGAAGGAAGCGGAACGGTGTGGCTGCTGCACGCTACTGCGCAACACGTGTAGAAGATGGGAGACAGCTAGAAGCCATTCGCGCAAAAGTAGCAAATTTGATTTTAGAAACAAAATTAAAAATGTCAAAATTGGGGTAATAAAATCAAATAAATGATAAGATTCTAATCTAAAAATAGAAAAATAAAACGGAATTTACAATAATTAAAAAATTTCGTTTTATTTTTATTTGCCTTGACCCGAATAAATTTTTATGATTTATTTAATTAATAAATATTATTTGGCTTTTGAAATAATGCTGCTGGTCAAATCTGAGAATGTTTTGGCCAGCAAAAATTTAAAACTCCATTGAGAGGTTAGATTATATTTAAATAAAAATTAGAAAATCATAGTATAATTTTACAATATAAATGATTATCTGCAGTTAAGCGGATATATTGGATGGTTTGCCAAAATATGGAAAACATGAACTCTGATATTCATATGAATGATGATATTCTTTATCAGGATAGTAATGTGAATAATCGGAGTGATTTTCTTCAATTAAGAGAAAGATCTCAGCGACTACGGCAAATAATGAAAGAATTTGGCGGCAACAATTTGTTGTCAAAAGAATCTGGTGTTCCGGTCGGCAATCTCAATCGCTATATCGCTGGGCAAGAGATGAAAGTCAGTGCTCTTGTTGCCCTGGCAGAAACGTGTGGCGTCAGCGTGGAGTGGCTTGCTACAGGCAGAGGTAGAAAAAAGATTACCCCAGAAGGTAGCATGGCGGCGGATCTTGGTCATAAAGACATTATCAATCTTCCTTATTTTGATAAGGAAGTTGCAAGCAAATATGCATATCTTAATGATCATCAGGAGGTTGCTCCCAAAAGTTATCTTTTTGAACGTCAGTTTGTGGAAAGCTGTTTTAAGGGGGCAAACGGGTTGGTTATATTTAATGTCTTGGCTGATAATATGACCCCTACTATTTATAAAGAAGACAATCTTGTTATTGATACAAATGAATCGGTAGTATATGATGGTGTTTATGCTGTTGTTATGAATGAAATTATAAATGTAAAACGCATTAAATCGAAGAAAAATAATAACTTTATACTTAGTAGTGATAATGCTTTGTACAGCTCTTCTGATATAGAAGTAAAAAATATAGGATATGACAAAAGTTCTGAATGTTTTATATTCGGAAGGGTTGTTTCAATTATTAGATCTTTTTGATAATAACCTAATTTTTCTATTATTTGCCGTTACATATCATATGTAGCGGCTTTATTTTTATTTGATTATCAAAAACAGCTTCAAACCCTGATTTGCGTTATGTGCGATGCCGTATGAGAAGATAACGCTTTCCAACAATGGTTCTGCAACTTGCACTTGCAAAAAGATACCTGGTCGCCTTATGGATTGAGAATGAATGATGGAGCAACCATAGTGCCCGGTTCTCGGGGCCTGATTATCAGCAGGGGGGATAGACCCTTTTGCGCGCTCTGCACGTCTGCCTTCCGGTTTTTCCTTCGACTTACGTCCCCCTGGGCATAAAGCCAGGCTTAGGGTCGGTTGTGCTCAGGGGGAAGCTTCTCCCGGCGGATGTTCCTTTTAAGGTGCATGCGTTTGGAAGTGCTCAAGCGCAGATCCGCCATGCGGAAGCTGCCCGGTCCCAGCCTGGTCTGGACCGTCTAAAAGGGAAACAGCGACGACTGATCGCCAGGGACACAGTGCATCATGACCATCAGCCACCCCAGTTTCGGTGATATTGGCGATAGCCGAATCATCATTTTCGACACGACACTCCGCGACGGGGAGCAGTCCCCCGGTTTCTCCATGAATCTGGACGAAAAACTGCGTATGGCCGATATGCTGGCCGAACTGGGAGTGGACGTGATCGAAGCCGGTTTCCCGGTTGCTTCTCCTGGTGACTGGGAAAGCGTCAATGCCATTGCGGCAAAATTTGCCAAGGATGGCCCCGTCGTTGCGGGTCTGGCCCGCACAGGCGGCCGCGATGATATCGCCCGGGCGGGAGAGGCGATTCGTCCGGCGGCACGGCGGCGTATCCATAATTTTATCAGTACTTCACCGCTGCACATGAAATACAAGCTGCGGATGGAGCCGGAAACGGTTCTTGAGCTGATTGTTCAGGGCAATGAGCAGGCACGTCGCTTTACAGATGACGTGGAATGGTCCGCCGAAGACGGCAGCCGGACAGAGCCCGAGTTCCTGTGCCGCTGTGTGGAGGCGGCCATCAAGGCGGGTGCCACCACCATCAATATCCCCGATACTGTCGGCTATGCCACGCCGGAGGATATGGAACGCATTTTCCGTATGCTGAAGGAGCGGGTTCCGGGGGCGGAGAAGGTAATTTTTTCGGCTCACAATCATGATGATCTGGGCTTGGCCGTTGCCAACACCATCGCTTCGATCAAGGGTGGGGCGCGTCAGGTGGAGTGTACCATCAACGGCATTGGCGAGCGTGCGGGCAATGCTGCGCTGGAAGAAATCGCCATGACCTTGCGGACCCGCCATGACGTAATGCCCTATGTCAGCGGCCTGGTGACGGAAAATATTCTGCGTACCTCTAAACTGCTGGCCTCCATTACCGGTTTTGACGTGCAGCCGAACAAGGCGATCGTTGGCCGGAACGCTTTCGCGCATGAAAGCGGTATCCATCAGGACGGTGTGCTCAAGAACGCCGCTACCTATGAGATCATGACACCGGAGAGCGTGGGCTGGAGCAAGTCCTCGCTGGTCATGGGAAAGCATTCTGGCCGTGCGGCATTCCGCGACAAGCTGAAGGCTCTTGGCTATGGCGAACTGGGTGAAAACGCCCTGAATGACGCTTTCCGTCGCTTCAAGGAGGTCGCCGATCGCAAGAAGGTGATTTATGACGACGATATTGTTGCGCTGGTGGATGATGAGGTGAACCGGAGCCATGAGCGGATCCGCTTTATCTCCGTCGAGGTGCGGGCCGGTTCACGTGGTCCAGCCACCGCGGCGGTCGAGCTGGAAGTCGATGGCGAATTGAAGCAGGCGGATGCACAGGGAGATGGCCCGGTCGATGCGATTTTCAACGCGATCGGTATAATCTTTACGCATGATGTGGAGCTGAAGCTCTACTCTGTCGGTGCCGTGACCGACGGGGCAGACGCGCAGGCCCGCGTGACTGTGCGTCTGGAAGAAAACGGGAAAATGGTGGACGGGCAGGGGGCGGATACCGATACGATGGTAGCCTCCACCCGTGCGTATGTGCATGCACTCAACAAGCTGCTGGTCAAGCGTGACCGGCGGGAGCCTGAGGCTTTGACGGCATAAACAAAAAGGCGGCAGGTCCTGGAACCTGCTGCCTTTTTTATATGAGAGGTCGGTCTCAGGGCTGGTTTCAGTATCGGCGCCCCTGCGGCGTAGTGGCTGCGCCAACAGCAGCACCTCCCACTCCGCCGATCAGGGCACCGACACCGGCATTGCCCCCGGTGGCGGCCCCCATCAATGCGCCACCACCAGCACCGATGGCACCACCGCTCAACGCACGGGTACCCATGTCGCGGCCACATGCGGCCAGTGCGCTTCCCAGCGCCATGAGAAAGGCAAGGGTTGCAATCATACGCATCAGCTTATTCCTCTCCAGTGAGATATCGTTCTCCTCTGGCTCCGCACGGGGCATTTCCGACCGCTATACTTCGAAGCCCTCTAGGTGGCCGGACCTCTTGCGTGCCGATAGTGGTGAATGAACGTTTGGGAGAGGGCTGGGATGCGTTTCCATGAGGCAACGGGTGTAATCCCTATTATGAAGCCATTATGAATCCTTGGGATCATATTCCGATAGTGGATCGGTTGTGGCTGCCTCTTGCCCTGTGCGCTCAGCCCCGCTAAGCCCAGCCGGCCCCTTTCCATTCCGTTTCAGAGGCCTCCGCGGATGTTTTCTCGCCTCCTTGGCGTCATGTCGGCAGACATGGCCATTGATCTTGGGACTGCCAACACGCTGGTTTACGTCAAAGGCAGGGGCATTGTACTTGCCGAGCCGAGTGTGGTCGCCATTGCGGATTCACGCGGTCGTAAGCAGGTGCTGGCAGTCGGTGAGGAAGCCAAGAACATGCTGGGCCGCACGCCTGGCAATATTCAGGCAATCCGGCCTCTGCGCGATGGTGTGATCGCTGACTTCGAGGTGGCGGAAGAAATGATCAAGCATTTCATCCGCAAGGTGCACAGCCGCAGCCGCTTTGCCTCTCCTCTGATCATTGTGTGTGTGCCGTCCGGCTCCACCGCGGTGGAGCGCCGGGCTATTCAGGAAAGTGCCGAAAGCGCTGGGGCGCGTCGTGTGCTGCTGATTGAGGAGCCAATGGCCGCGGCCATCGGTGCCGGTCTGCCGGTGACCGAGCCTTCAGGGAGCATGATCGTCGATATCGGTGGTGGCACGACCGAGGTTGCGGTGATCTCGCTGGGCGGGATCGTCTATGCGCGTTCGGTGCGCGTCGGTGGTGACAAGATGGATGAGGCGATCATCAATTACATCCGCCGGAATCATAACCTTCTGATCGGTGAAAGCTCGGCCGAGCGGATCAAGATGGATATCGGTGCCGCGAGCGTGCCATGGGATGATGATGATGGACCGTGGCGGCAGGTAAAGGGCCGCGATCTGATGAACGGCGTGCCGCGTGAAGTGGTGGTCAGCCAGCGCCAGATTGC
The DNA here is from genome assembly GCF_001889525.1 of Granulibacter bethesdensis. Lineage (NCBI taxonomy): Bacteria > Pseudomonadati > Pseudomonadota > Alphaproteobacteria > Acetobacterales > Acetobacteraceae > Granulibacter > Granulibacter bethesdensis. The sequence continues at coordinate 1,641,289 of NZ_CP018192.1, read as the reverse complement.
CGAAAGCTTGATCGAGCCGGTGACGGCGATTGTGGAGGCCGTCAAGGTGGCGCTGGAAAACACGCCGCCGGAACTTGCGGCCGATATTGTCGATAAAGGTATTATGCTGACAGGTGGCGGCGCGCTGCTGAACCGCCTTGATCAGGTATTGAGAGATGCGACCGGGCTGCCAGTGGCGGTTGCTGAGGATCCTCTGCAATGCGTGGCGCTGGGAACAGGCCGGGCGCTGGAAGAGATGAAGCGGCTTCGCAATGTGTTGACAACGATGTATTAGGTTTGGCGAGGGAGCAGAATGATGAGGCTGGTTCCCTTCCTGTATCAGCCGAGGCACGGCTTATATCCGCGCGATTTTGAGGAGCGAGCGTAGGCTTGATCCGTTTATCCGTTCCCGTCCGGCAGGCTCTGGCGCGGCTGACTTTGCCGGTGCTGATGGCTGCCGCCTTTGCCTTGATGCTGCTTGGCAAGGTTGATATCAGGCTGGCAGAGCAGGCCCGTACAACGGCTGCGGACCTTCTGGCTCCGATCTATGCCGCGCTTGATGCGCCGATCAGCGCCATCCGCACGGTTTTTGACAATGTGCGGCATGTGACGACCCTGTCCCATGACAATGCCGTACTGCGTGAGGAAAACCAGCGCTTGCGCCGGTGGCAGGCGGTGGCGTTGGCGCTGGATGACGAAAATGCCATGCTCAAGGCACAGCTTCACTGGCTGCCAGACCCACCTGCACCCTATGTCACGGCAAGGGTCGTCTCGGATGCTGGCGGCATTTATGCACGCTCCGTGCTTTTATCAACCGGCCCGCATGCTCCGGGTGGCGGAGGCTTTGTGCGTAAGGGTGAAATTGCTCTGGATGATCGCGGACTTGTCGGGCGCGTGAGCGAGGTTGGCAATAGAAGTGCGCGTATTCTACTGATCACAGATATAAACAGTCGTGTGCCGGTTTCTTTGGATAAAAGCCAGGCTCGCGCTATTCTGGTTGGCACCAACGGTACGAGGCCTCGTCTGCTTTATTATCCCGACAATGCCCAGCCGATGGAGGGGGAGCGGGTGGTGACGAGCGCCGAAGCGAATGCTTTTCCTGCCAATCTGCCTGTGGGGATTGTTCACTATAATGCCAATCACGTGCCCGAAGTGCAGCCTTTCGCTGATCTGTCGCGGCTGGAGGCAGTGCGTATTTTCGATTACGGCCTGCATGGTATCCTGCCACCGGATGCGAAGGTGACGCGGGTGGAGCCGCGCCAGAAATCCTCCGCCCGGGTGCATTAATCGGCTTGGGGGCGTCATGCCCGTAGAAACACCACTGGATCGTGTGGCTCGGCGGGTCAATCCCATTACGCCGAGGCAGACCCTGTTCCGACGCCTGGACCATGCGGCGCGAAGCAGTCTGCCAGTGGTTACAACGATCCTGCTGCTGTTGATGCTCAATGGGCCGCTCGGTCTTCCCGCGCAGGCGGAACTGCCTCCGGCTACGATGCTGGCCTGTGTATTTTTCTGGTCTTTGTTCCGCCCGCGGGCTATGCCGCCCCTGGCAGTGTTTCTGATCGGGGTTCTGGCCGATCTACTTGGGCAGTTTTCGATCGGTGTTTCTGAACTTGCTTTGCTGGCGGCGCAGGCAATGGCAGTGCGTCTGCGACGGGGACTAAGTCAGCAGGGCTTTATGATCGTCTGGCTGGCTTATGCTCTGGTCGCCAGCCTCTGCACTGCGGTAATCTGGTTCATGCAGTCCCTTCTGACCCTCACCATCATGCCGCCCGGACCTGCCCTGTTGCTTGCAACGCTCAGCATCGGGTTTTATCCGGCTCTGGCGGTTCTCTTTACCCGTGCCCATCGCGGTATCACGGATCCGGATCCGGTATGAAGCGGGAAATCAAACGCAGCGGTGTCTTTACGCGACGGGCTTTGGCTCTGGCCGGCCTGCAGGTTGGTGTGATCGGTACGCTGGCGGCCAAACTGTATCAGGTGCAGGTCGTGGAGGGGCAACGCTATGCGCTGCTGGCCAAAACCAACCATATCAGCGAGCGCCTGATCGCGCCTCCGCGTGGTCATGTGCTGGATCGTTTCGGCAGGCCGGTTGCCACCAACAGGCTGCATTGGCTGGCGACTCTGATGACGGAGGAAACCGAAGATCCGGATGCCACACTGGATAATTTCCACCGATTGATCCCCCTGGATGATCATGACCGCGCCCGCATAGCCCGCGATATACGTCGTCATCGCCGCTTTATCCCTGTTGTCATCAAGGATTACCTCAGCTGGGAAGAAATGGCGCTGATTGAGGTTAATGCGCCCGATCTGCCCGGGATTGCGATTGATGTCGGCACAACCCGCGTTTACCCGTACGGTGAGACGCTGGCGCATGTCGTCGGATATGTTGCCCCACCCAGCGAGCACGATATGGGTGATGATCCGATCCTTGCTTTGCCGGGGGTGCGGATTGGGCGGGCCGGGTTGGAGAAATTTCATGATCAGCCGCTTCGTGGTCGTGCGGGGGCGATGCAGCTGGAAGTCAGCGCCGTCGGACGTGTGATCCGAGAGCTCGACCGGCAGGAAGGCATGCCCGGCAGCGAGGTCAGCCTTACGATTGACGCTGAATTACAACGCTCTGTCATAGCGCGGCTGGGGGATGAAAGTGCCAGCGCCGTGGTTCTGGATGCGAAAAACGGGGAGGTGCTGGCCATGGCCACCAATCCTTCCTTTGATCCATCCCTTTTCGATCATGGTGTTTCTCAGGACCAGTGGAAAGAATGGACCCGCAACCGCCGTGCGCCGTTGATCAACAAGGCCGTGGCCGGGATCTACTCACCCGGATCGACCTTCAAGATGTGTGTGGCAATGGCGGGTATGGAGTCCCAGCTCATCGGGGCGGGCGACCGGGTGTTCTGCCCCGGCTATATCGATGTCGGGACAGCACGCTTCCATTGCTGGTCCAAATACGGCCATGGCTCGGTCGATATGCATCAGGCACTGAAATTTTCGTGTGATGTCTATTTTTATGAGGTCGCACGTCGGGTCGGGATGGACCGTATTGCCAACGTGGCAAATCGGATGGGTTTGGGAGTCGATCTGGGGATCGAGCTGCCAAATGCCAAGCGAGGATTGATTCCCACCCGTGCATGGCGGGCAGCAAAGGGACATCCGTGGAATATCGGTGATACCATCGTCGCCGGGATCGGCCAGGGCTATATTCAGGTCACGCCTCTGCAACTGGCGACTTATACGGCCCGCCTGGCCACCGGACGGGCCGTACAGCCGCATCTGACCAGAAGCATCGGTGGTACGGTGGGAGGCGGCACAAGACCCGAGGATTGGCCGGCGCTCGATATTCCTCAGGCTGCCCTTAAAGCGGCACGGGGGGGGATGTTCGCGGTTGTGAATGAGCAGCATGGTACCGCACCACTGGCACGACTTCCCCTGCCAGTGCAGATGGCCGGAAAAACTGGCTCTACGCAGGTCCGTCGCGTTTCCCGTGAATTGCGTGAGCGCGGTAATTTTAAATCCGAAAATCTGCCATGGGAATTCAGGCCGCATGCGCTGTTTGTCGCATATGCGCCTTATGATGATCCCCAATATGCACTGGCAGTCGTGGTGGAACATGGGAATGCGGGTGCCCAGGCCGCAGCCCCGGTGGCAAGGGACATCATGATGGATGTGCTCTCACGCGATCCGGCCAATAAAAAACCCGGGCAGACAATCGCGGAGAAAGGATAATGGGGGTTTATGAGCGCCGCCTGCTGAATGATCGTTCAGCAGCGTTCGTCAATAAACTCTGGCGGATCAACTGGTTTTTTGTGTTGTTGCTCTGCCTGTTGGCGGGGGCGGGATATATGGCCCTTTATGCCGCAGGGGGTGGATCCGCACCGTATGCCGACAAGCATCTGATCCGTTTTGCAGTAGGCATGGTGATGATGCTGGCCATTGCCATGACGGATATCCGGATTATCTGCCGTTTCGCGTGGCCTGCCTATTTTTTTGCTTTGGGACTGTTGGTCCTAGTGGCCCGTATGGGTCATATCGGCAAGGGTGCCCAAAGATGGATTGAGCTGGGACCTTTGCAACTTCAGCCCAGCGAGTTGATGAAGTTGTTTCTGGTCCTGGCCCTCGCTGCCTGGTTCCGCAAAGCATCGTGGGAGCAGGTTGGCAGGCCGTTTTTTCTAATCGTCCCGACCCTTGCAGTGCTAGCTCCCGCAGCGCTTATCCTGAAGGAGCCAAATCTCGGAACCGCTGTGATCACGGCCATCGTGGGTGGCTCCGTCTTTATGACGGCAGGGGTGAGGCTGTGGAAATTTGCCCTGATTCTCGGGGCGGTGGCTGGTATCGCCCCTTTTGCGTATCATCACCTGCATGATTATCAGCGTCAGCGCATCATCACATTCTTAAACCCTGAAAGCGATCCGCTGGGGGCTGGCTATAACATTATCCAGTCAAAAATCGGTCTTGGCTCAGGGGGTATGTGGGGACAAGGTATTCTGGATGGCACCAGGGGTAATCTGGCGCTCCTGCCGGAAAAGCAGACCGACTTCATCTTTACAGTATTCTCGGAACAGTTCGGCTTTATGGGGGGTGTTGCTCTACTCTGTCTGCTCTGTCTGATCGTGTTGAGTGGTATGGCGACCGCTATCCGTTGCCGTCACCAGTTCGGGCGGTTGCTGGCTTTGGGATTATCAGTCAACTTTTTCATGTATATCGTGGTGAACGTTGCGATGGTGATGGGCGCAATTCCAGTCGGAGGGGTGCCGTTGCCACTGGTATCGCATGGCGGTTCCGCGATGCTATGTGCGATGCTTGGATTCGGACTGTTGATGTCGGTTCATGTACATCGTGATGTGGAGTTTGAAGATAATAGAGACGAGTTTTTAACGTCGCCACGTTTTATGTAGTCTTACGACAATAATATAAAGGCACTGCCTAAAAATAGACAGCGCCTTTATAAAGCATAACAATAGTAGGTATTAAAGTAAGATCAAGAACTGAAAACTTGACCGGAGTTCAGGTGGTTCACGCCAACCAATGTGATCGTTGTGTTGTCGTTCAGCGTGAGTTGGGTGCTGGCAAGACCACCAACATTTACGGAAGCCTGATTGGCGACAGCCGCATTTTCAGCATCAACGCCCCACTTATTCAGTGACAGCAAAGAAGAAGAATTAAATTCCCAGATTGTAGTGCTCTGCATACCCTTAGACAAAACAAAAACGTCTTTTCCGCTACCACCAAGCATTGTGGACGAACCAACGCCCGAGATGAAGGTATCGTTGCCGGAACCGCCATAGAGCAAGTCCCTGCCACTACCTGCCTGAAGAACATTATCGCTGCTTGAGAAAGCAGTAGAAAGCGTATTATTGCCACCCTGTGCTATAAGCTGGTTGCCGCCTACGGTATTATTAACAAGGTTTATGGATGCATTGTTACTAAAATATGCATTAGTGCCCTTAGGTGCGTTTGCCCCAAACACAAATTGAGTGCCACCTAAAGCCACAAATGTTGTTTTGCCGCCCTGTAAGTTAAAGGTATTATTGCCGCCCCCAGCAAACAATGTCGATGCACCAGTGCCACCAAACATAGTATTGCTACCAGTTGTACTCACGAAAGCCATAGATCCAGATTGGAACTGGTAGTAGCCGCTACCATCTTCCGCGAACACCGTACTGGCGCCTGATGCGCCGACATAACTTGCCTGGCCCGTGCCTGCTCTGACTTTGTTCGTAAATTGGGTGCTTGTTCCTTCTTTACCGCCGTAGAAAAGTGAATTGCCTGCAAATGCAGCTAGTGTAGCGTTACCAGTACCACCAATATATGTGTCAGAGCCAAGGGCATTCAACAGAATGTTACTGGTTTGGCCTTTTATGTAACTTCCTGCGATATTAGGCGAATTTTGATCTGTCTGGATATTCCAGTTTCCGCCTGTGCCCATAATGGTATTGGCGCCGAGAGAACCCAGAATAGTACCTTGACCTGCGCCAGTCTCGAGATAGCCACCAGCAGTACCAAAAATCACTGCCTGATTGGCAATTGTATTGGTATTATTAACAACAACATTACTGACAGAACCAGGCTGCGAGGTCGCGCCGATAATAATACTGGAAAAACCAGTCGGCACAGACGACATACTGGAGGTAATCAAGGCAATAGCACTTGCGGCTTCAACTGTTGGTGATGCAGTTGGATTGTCCACCGCTTGAAGGGTATTATGTGCCTCAGCTGCATAGATAGAACTCAACAACTGCGTCGTAATAGGCGCAAGATTGCGGTTATAATCTAGGCTCACTGTTGACAGAGGGGTATTACCCCCGGGAACAGTTACATTTGAAGCCATTTCTAAAATTCCTGACTCTCTATGAGTACATAACTATCCAAAAAAAAATCAAAAATCTAGTCTTATTTAAGATGTCATTTTTAATTTCTTTTTATGGTTATTAATATATTTAAAATTAACAAAATAATTTATATTATTAATTTAATTTCTTGCTTTTTAACCTGACTCTCTTCCGACTGACCTTGCCTTGCTGTATGCCCTGCACATGGTCGAACCTTTTTCCTTAACGCCAAATTCCTGCTTCGATGTAGCCAAACAAGAGGGCGTTGAACTCACAGTCGTCGTTCCCTGCTACAACGAGCGGGCGAACGTTGCACCGATGGTCGCAAAGCTGGATCAGGCTTTGAAGGATTGCCGGTGGGAGGTTCTGTTCGTCGATGATAACAGCCCTGATGGTACAGCAGATGCGGCCCGCGATCTGGCGAGGCATGACCATCGCGTACGCTGTATCAAGCGGGTTGGTCGTCGGGGACTGTCCTCAGCGGTGATTGAGGGCGCATTGGCGTGCTCTTCCCCGTTTGTGGCTGTGATAGATGGTGATCTGCAACATGACGAAACGGCCCTTCGTCCGATGCTGGACCTGCTGAGGAGTGGTACCTGCGATGTAGCGGTCGGTAGCCGCCATGTTGAAGGGGGCGATGCATCCGGCTTGGCAGGAGAATGGCGGCATCGTCTGTCACAGGGTGGGACACGGCTGGCGCAGGCGATGCTGCCGGTTCCGCTCTCTGATCCAATGAGCGGTTTTTTTATGATGCGGCAAGACCGGTTTGAGGCTCTGGCCCCGCGTCTGACCGGTCAGGGCTTCAAGATTCTGCTCGATCTGCTGCTGGCTTCACCAGAACCTCTTCGGATAAGGGAGGTGCCGTGCCGTTTCCGGGATCGGGTAGCAGGCGAGAGCAAGTTGAATGCGCTGGTTCTGATCCAGTTCATGGCCTTGTTGGTCGACAAGGCCTTGCACGGGGTGGTTCCGCTGCGTTTTCTTTCCTTCGCGGGGGTTGGCGCTATTGGGCTTGTGGTGCATCTGGCGGTACTGCTGACCGTCAGGCCGCTCATGCATTTTCATCTGGCCCAGCTTCTGGCCACGGTTGTTGCCATGGCAGTGAATTTCGAGCTGAACAATCGCATCACCTATGCGGATCAGCGCTTGAAAGGAAGGCGTCTCTGGATCGGGCGCCTTATGTTTTTCCTGGTGTGTGGATTGGGGGCGGCAGCTAATATCGGCATTGCGCAGATGATCTATGAAATGGATCGCGCCTGGAGCTTCGCCGGTGCGACAGGGGCCATGATCGGGCTGGTGTGGAATTATACCGTCTCCGCCACCCTGATCTGGCGTGCGCGCTGATGGAGCAGGCGAGGCGGCCGGCAGGAGTGCCATGGATCGCCGCTCTGACGGTCCTGACGCTGGTGAGACTGGCGGTAGCGGCATGGATGCCGTTATCGCCGGATGAGGCCTATTACTGGATATGGTCGCGTGCTTCGGATCTGTCCTATCTGGACCATCCACCCATGGTGGCGTGGTGGATAAGGATTGGCACGACCCTGCTGCCTGATGGGGCAGCATGGCTTCCGCTGGGTGTCAGACTACTGGGGCCAGTGTCGGCGGCGCTCGGATCCATATTACTCGTCAGGGCTGGGATAGATCTGTTTGCCTCCCGCACGGCCGGGCTGAAAGCAGCGCTGCTGCTGAATGCCACGCTGTTTCTGGGGGCAGGTTCGGTGATCATGACACCGGATACCCCGCTGCTGTTTTTCTGCGTGCTGCTGCTGTTTGCTCTCGGGCGCATCGTGGATTCCTCACGAGAGGACCGAGGGCAGGGAGGATGGTGGTTGCTGGCAGGACTGGCTGCCGGGTGCGGATTGCTGAGCAAATATACGGCGGCCCTGCCGATCATGGGGATGGGGCTGTGGTTGCTGGATCAGAAAGCGTCATTCCGTTGGATCAGACGTTGGCACCCATGGGCCGGCCTGATGGTGGCGGCGGTGTTATTCTCCCCGGTGATCCTGTGGAATGTGCAGCATGGCTGGGCCAGTTTCATCAAGCAGGGCGGCCGTAACGGAGCCTTTCACTGGACTTTCCGCTATCTGGGGGAGTTGCTTGGCGGGCAGGCCGGGCTGGCAACGCCGGGTGTTTTTCTGCTCTGCGCGGCTGGGGTCGGTCAGGCTTTTCACATCTGGCTGCGGCAGAGGAGGCAGGGTGAGCCTGCTGAACTGGCGACCGCCGCGTTGCTGGCGGCCCTGACTCTGCCGGGAATCATTTTTCTGGAACATGCGCTGGGTGACAGGGTACAGGCCAATTGGCCGGCCCTGCTTTATCCTGCTGCCTGCCTGGCGGCGGGCGGGTTGCTGCCGGGCTGGCGATGGTTCCGTGTTGCGAGCGTGCTGGGGCTGGGGATCACCGCACTTGTCTATATGCAGGCGACCCTGATGCTTCTGCCATTGCCGCCGAAACTGGACCCGGCAGCCTCTCGCATGAGCGGATGGCAAACCATGGCGCAGAAGGCGGCAGAACTGGCCAGAGCAAACGGCATGAAAGCAGTTGTCGCTGATAATTACGATCTTGCCTCTGAATTGGCCGTTTATTTACCGGTTGATGTGCAGGCATGGGGTATGGAACCTCGCTGGCGCCTGTTCCGTCTACCCTACGTCAAAGCGGATGGCGCATCGGTCCTGCTGATTGAGACAGCAAAGCGGAAGGAACCTCCTGATCCGCTGGATTGGGCTGATCTTCAGAGTCTGGGAGAGGTGGTGAGGCAGCATGATGGGCGGGTGATCGAGACTTATCATCTCTACCGGGCCCGACCGCTGGGGACAGCCACCCTGTTGCCACGTCAACCCTGACCATCGCAGCAAAAGGGTATGATCTGCATGCTATCAGCTTCTTGTCTCGATCACATACCATGCCGGTTGTTGCAGGGCGCTTTCATGGCTGCGCTCATTCTGCTGCCATGCCTGGGATGGAGCGCGGAGCATGATCCGTTACTGGGTCCATGGCTTACACAGGATCGGGAAGCGGTGATCGAACTGGTGCAGTGCAAGCCCCGTAGCGATAGGTCGGGTCAATCCGGGCTGTGTGGTCGTATCGCGGGCATCACCCTTGATCACCCGGATGATCCGATGCCGGTGGATGTCTGGGGGCGCCCACAATGTGGCGAGACTATCATCGAAACTGGTCCCCGCGATGAAGACGGGCGTTGGCCGGGCAGGATTCTCGATCCCCGCAAGGGAAGCTGGTACAGCGTATCCCTGTGGATCGGGCCCGATGGAAATTTGCGGGTGCGTGGCTATATCGGCATATCGCTGTTCGGAGAGACACAGAGCTGGACCCGCTATCATGGCCGTTTGCGCACGGATTGCCTGATGCAACATATGGCCAAAGCGGATTAGGTCTGCAAGGACTGGCAGAGGACAATTACCGGCAGAGGAAAGGTATCGTGAGCCTCTCGTCAAAACTCATCACGATACCGATATCAGAACCCGGTCAAGGGGTGAGGGAGCAGACTGCGTGGCTGATCCATACGAGACGCTGGGTGTCAGGAAAGACGCATCCGCGAAGGACATTCGGGATGCATACCGTCGGCTTGCCAAGCAGTATCATCCGGATGTGAATCCGGGCGATACAGTGGCTGAGACGAAGTTCAAGGATATTTCTGCGGCCCATGCCCTGCTTTCAGATACGGACAAGCGCGCCCGCTATGATCGCGGTGAGATTGATGCCACCGGACAGGAGCGCGGGCCGGCCTATGGATACTCCCGTACTGCTCAGGGCCAGCAGGGCAATCCGTTCGAGGGGCAGGATTTTGCCGATCTCTTCGGCGATCTGTTCAATGGTGGCCGTCCGCGTGGGCCGGCAAAAGGACAATCTACCCGTTACCAGATGACGATCAGCTTTCTGGAGGCGGTCAATGGCGTGCCTAAAAAGCGCATCACGATGCCGGATGGCAAGGCGATTGACCTTCAGATTCCTCCCGGCGCGGAAAGCGGTCAGGTGCTGCGTCTGCGTGGACAGGGGGCGCCCGGCCATGCGGGTGGTCCGGCAGGTGACGTGCTGATTGAGTTATCTGTTGCGCCGCATCCCATCTATCGAAGGGAGGAGCAGACCATCCATCTGGATGTGCCTGTCACCTACGCAGAGGCCGTGCTGGGCGCGAAAATCGAGGTTCCTACACCGCGTGGGGCGGTAACAGTGACGGTTCCGCCGCACAGCGATAGCGGGACCAGACTCCGCCTGCGGGGACGCGGTGTTCCGGCCCATGGCGGCAAGGCGGCGGGGGATGCGATCGTCACACTGCGTCTGGTTCTCGGCACGGTCGATCCGGCGCTGGAGGCGTTCCTGCGTGATCATCAGCCGGAAAAATCGGAAGCCAATCCGCGGCAGTCCCTGTTGCATGATGCTGCCTGAGGCTTTGTCTGCACCATTAACGAGGCTGCGTTGCATCCCTGTCGCGACGAGAAGGCTTTTGTCCCGGTTGTGATGGGCCTAATTTCATAAGCAAGCTTATGAAAGTGGAGCAGGCAATGACTTCTTCCCGCGTGACCATCGCTACTGCCCCCGGGAAGGCCATCGTGACGGCATTGGCCGGTATGCTGGGTTTCATCCTGATCATGGGGTTCGGCCGGTTCGCCTATACCGCGATCCTGCCCCTGATGATCCGGGAGGGGAGCGTCACGGTCCATAGCGGCTCATTGTTGGCGACGGTTAATCTCGCCGGCTATCTGGTGGGTGCGCTCAGCGGTATGGCAGCGGGGGAACGTAGCCGTCCCATGCTGTTATGGGGGATGGTGCTGACCGCGTTGGGTCTGATCGGTATGGGGATGACCGGATATTATCCGGCGTGGCAGGGGCTGCGTTTCCTGTCCGGTGTCGCCAGCGCATGGGGGCTGGTCGGTATCACGCATTGGAGCATGCGGCGTCTCGTAGCGTCCGGTCATGGCCACTGGCGCGGCATTGTTTTCAGCGGTCCCGGCTTTGGCATCATGATCACGGGCCTTTTGGTGCCCATGATGGCCGGGCATGGAATGAGGGTTGCCGGGATATGGCTCTGGCTTGGAATACTGGCTGCTTTCGGTGGTGCTCTGGTGCTGGTGGCGTCATGGCGGGAGAGTACGCCCCCTCATTCCCCTATTGTCACGCCGCTGCATATTTTCACCCCCGTCAGTGGTCCGCAGTTCCGGCTTCCGAAGGCGATGCTGGCGGTTGCCTATGGAATTTCAGGAGCCTGCTATATCGTGCCAGCGACCTTTCTGCCGCTGATCGCGCGGGAGGTTCTGCCGGGCGGTGGGCTGGATCAGTTTCTCTGGCCTGTCATGGGGTTGATGGCCGGCTTGTCCACCATCCTGTGCGGATTTGTGCCGCCCAGGCATCATGCGCGTACTCTGGTGGTGGTCTATCTGTGTGAGGCAGTAGGGGTCGTGATCCCGGTTTTCCTGCCTTCTCTGGTCGGGCTGGCAGTGAGCAGCGTGATGGTCGGATCAACCATGATGCTGGGCGTGATGCTGAGCATGGATGCAGCCAAAAATCGCTATCATGATCCGTCTTTGGTGGCGATGCTCACGGCTGGATATGCGGTTGGGCAGGTGGTCGGCCCGTATATGGCAGGGACGCTTTATCAGTACACGCATTCGTTTCTGCCCTCCCTGGCTGTGGCGGGGGCATGGCTTGCGCTGTCGGCTCTGCTTTCGGTGCTGGAGCCGATGATCTGGGAAAAGCGTCGTCTAACGATGGATCAGGACAGCAGGGATGCTGCACAGAGCAACGCGGCCAGCAAGGAAGCCATACCAGCGGCCTGACGGGTTGCCACAGGACGATAGGCCAGAACCAATGCCAGCGTGATGGCGGCCAGTGTCAGCACGCCAAACCATGCGACCGGCCCCGCGGCCCAGCCAAGCCCGGTGGCGCAGAGTATCAAGGCCACCACCAGCCCGATCGATCCGGCGAATCTGCCAATCTGGTCACGCCAGTCCGGCCTCTCCTTTTTTTTCAAAGGGATCGAGGGGGCCATTTGCCGTTTATGCCGCTCCATGCTCCATGCGATGGCGGTAAAAGCAGCGAAAGTGATCAGAAAAGCCGCCAGCAGAGCAAGAGAAGGCATCATGGGTTTTTCAGGCTCCTGCCGTGACCGCCGAGCGACCGGAACGAGTGACTTTCGGACGATGCACCGCGATTTTCCAGACGGCCCAGCTCGCGGCTAGCCCGAGCATGAAACTGGTCAGATCAACGCCTGCCCGTGCCCAATCCCGTCCCGCACCGTGATCAAGCAGGGTGTGTGTCAGGCCGGTTTGTGTCGTGGCCATGTTCAGAAAGGGCAGCAGTAGCAGCAGCGCCGCCAGCAGGGAAAGCTGCTCCAGCCAGGCCCGGCGAGGCGAACGGAACAGCGGATGCAGCAGAGTCAGCAGCCAACTGCCGAAGAAGATTTTGATTTCCGCCTGATCATGTCCGGGTAGATCGGGTGGCAGCAGCCGGTTGGCCCATAAATAGGCCACGCAGGCGATGCTGATCCCGGCGACGAAGGTGACGTTCAATTTTTCGGCAGCCAGAAAAAGCGCATGGGCCACAGGATCGGTCTCATGTCGCTGCCGCCGCTTGATCGTGAACAGCACCAGCCCGCTGGAGATCATCCCGCAACTGGCCAGCCCGCTGAGGAAATACAGCCAGTGAACCGGCCGGCCTCCGAACTGGGCGTAATGCAGCCCCCAGAGAGTATGGGCCGTGGTGGAGACCCCGCCTTGCATGATTGCTTCATGCAGCATGTCTCCGGTGGTGCCGTCATAGGCGATGTGATCACGGCTCCATGCGACACGGTCACCGTCATAGCGATAGATTTCGACCGTCTGCGCCCGGTCTCCCGGATTGAGGATTGCGATATAACCGGCGCTGCCCGGCCCCATACGGGCTTCCGCCTTATGAACGAAAATATCCAGCGGCAGCAGCGAGGCAGCCGTTCCGGTTTCCGGACGGACATAGGGGGCAATCCCTGCTTCCTCGGCAAAACGCGCCATCTGACCGGGGTAGCGGGCCATGATCCCGCTGGGCATCAGCTGGGTGAACAGGATGAACAGCCCGGTATAGGCGAACATGGTGTGGAAAGGCAGTGCCAGCACGGCTCCGGCGGCATGGGCATCCAGCCATGAACGCTGCGCGGAGGAAGCGGGGCGGAAGGTGAAAATATCCTTCAGCAACCGCTTGAAGTGAATGATCACGCCGCTGACAATGGCGGCGAGCATGGCCATCGCGGCGGCCCCCACGAACCATTCTCCGGTCCGGTCGGCAAACAGGGTGAAGTGGAAAAGGAAGAAGAACGCTCCCCCCTGACTTTGTCGGATGTGAAGAGGCGCACCCGTGACCTGATCAATCAGCGTGCCCTCGCGACGAGGACCGGATGCTGCCACACGCAGTTCCGGCACGCGTCTTGTGGGAAGAGTGATCAGCCAGCGGCGAACTCCATGCCGGTTGGTCCCGGTGCGTGGCTTTGTTGGATCGGCGATAGTTGCTGACGTATGGCCTGTGACCTCCCGCATGGCCTGATCAAGCAGCCCTTGTGTCTGTAGATAGAGGGAGGCGGCTTTGGCTGCCGTTTCCGTATCCATGGCGATGGGTGGAAGCTCAGGCCGCATCCACTGGCTGATTTCCTTGTCGAAAATCGTCAGCGTGCCGCACAGAAACACCGCGAACAGCAGCCAGCCGAACACCAGCCCGCTCCAGCTATGCAGCCAGGTCATGGACTGCACGAACCCCTTTTTCATGGGTGTTTCCCTTTCGTGCCGCCGTCGGAATGCAGGGTGGGAGGAGTCGCGGGATGTGTTGCGGACCAGTAACCAAGCGCGGCGCAGGGCAGTGTTACCAGCGCCAGTCCCGCCCAGGCGCGACCGGGGCTTCGCGTCGCGAAAACCCAGATGATCACCCCGGCGAAAACCGGAAAGGACAGCATGGCCGCAATAATGACGGCTTCGGCACGAGGCAGGGGCAGCAGCACGGCCATGGCGGCATTGATGGCGAGGGTCGCACAATATCCGCCGATTATGGCCGCCATGATGCGGGAGAAAACTCCCCATCTGCGTCCCTGCATATCATCAACCTTCCCTGTCTGGCCGTACGATGGCGGCCTGAGGTCAGTCGCTTAGTAAAGTTGCGAATATTTCGCAACATCTAATGGCATGCAGTTCTGTCAGGTGAGGGGGCATAGCGATCAAGGAACATACGCACGGTTTCCCGGACCACATACTCCCGGAAGGTCGGATCAATATCCTGATCCAGGCACAGACGACGTCGCAGCCCGGTGCGGGTCTGCACAAGAGCGAGGAACTGTTCGGCGGCGAATTGCGGGTCCTCCACCTTCAGGCGGCCATCAGCGGCTGCCCCGCTCAACCATTCTGTCAGGCGGCGGATCGCCTCGGCAGGACCTGCCTGATAAAAGGTCTGCGCGACATGGGGAAATTTCGCCGCCTCCGCCATGACTACCCGGTAAATTACCACGCAAGCCGCGTCCGTCATCATCGTCAGCATGCGATCTGCCACCGAAAGAAGAACTTCTTCCGGTGCGCCATCTTCCTTTACGTTGGAAAAAACATGGCTGAGATAGGTGGAGCAGGCATCCTGCACATAGACGGAAAAAAGATCCGCCTTGTTCTGGAAATGATTATAGAGCGTGCCCTTGGAGACAGCGGCTTCATGCGCAATGCGCGACATGCTGGCGCCTTCATAGCCTTCCTCGGCAAAGACCTTTGCCGCTCCGGCCAGGATCTGGCTGCGTTTCTCCGTCGACAGACACTCCATAACACTCATGATAACAAGTCACGCCTCCACACAGGATCATGATGGGCAGCAGGGACGCTGGCCGCGCAATTGACGATTTGCCTGTCCTGATTAATTTGTCAAAAGAAAATGACCGAACCGGTCGGTCAATCTGGTTTCGTGGTCGCGTTCCAGAAAGATGATTCGGCTTCCGGTGGCCTGCCTGATAAGGATTTTTCATGCCGTTTTGGTTGCGGAAGAAAGCACGCCGGATCTCGTTTTCCGGTTCCACGCTGATTGTGCTGGCTCTGGCCGGCTGCAAGATGGGCCCGACCTTTGTGCCGCCCCGGCAGGATGAAACAGTAAAACCATGGGCGCCGCGTGCCGGACATCTTGAGGCACAGCCCATCGCCAGCCATGTCGTCTCTGAACCGACGGAAGCCAGTTGGTGGAGCAGTTTCAACGATCCCGTGCTGACCTCGCTGGAGCAGCGGGTGGCCGCCAATAATCTGGATGTGCAGACCGCCACTGTGCGTCTGGCTGAAAGCCGGGCGCAGCTGGGTGGTACCCGTGCGGCCCTGTTTCCATCCCTGAACGGGGCCGCGTCCTATCAACGACTCAAGCCCGTCAGTGATCGCGCTGTACAGGTAGGGCTGGGAAAGGCGGGATTGAACGGGCTGCTTGCGGAATCCGGGCAGAAGATTGAAGTGCCTCCGATCGACTATTTCCGCTATGGTATTGATGCCAGCTGGGAAATCGATCTCTGGGGCCGTGTGCGGCGGCATATCGAGGCCGGGGAAGCGCAGATTCAGCAGAATCAGGAAGCGCGGCGTGCCACTCTGGTCAGCGCCATGGCGGAGGTCGCGCTGGATTACATGCGTTTGCGCAATGTCCAGGCGGATATCGACATCGTGCACCGTAATGCCGAGGTGGCACGGCAGAACCTGCATCTGGCCCAGCAGCGGCAGACGGGTGGGTTGGGGTCTGATCTGGATGTGCAGAATGCCCGCGCCCAGCTGGCTCTGACAGAATCGGCTTTGCCGGCGCTGGAAACACAGCAAACCGCTCTGATCAATGCGTTGAGCCTGCTGCTCGGGCAGGCTCCTCAGGCGTTGTCGCGGGAGCTGATTGTGCCGCGTCCCGTGCCCCCAGTGCCACCGCGCGTCCCGGTCGGGTTGCCATCTGATTTGCTCCGCCGCCGCCCTGATGTTCGGCAGGCCGAGGCGACCCTGCACGAGGCCACCGCCAATATCGGTGTGGCGGAGGCCAGTTTCCTGCCGCGTGTGATCATCAATGCCAATCTGATGATGAGCGCGCTGACCTTTGCGGATATGGGCAACTGGGGATCGAACACATATGGGATCGGTCCGATGATCACACTGCCGATTTTCGAGGGTGGGCGTCTCAAGGCCAATCTGGATATGGCGACCCAGCAGCAGAAAGAGGCTGCCATTGCCTATCGCAAGACGGTGTTGCAAGCGTTTCACGATGTCAGCAATGCCATGGCTGCCTATGAAGACGAGCAGCGCCGCAACGAAGCCCTGCGTCAGAGTGTGGATGCTGACCGCCGTGCTGTGGGCCTGGCACAGAATGCGTATCGCAACGGGCTGGTCACGTTTCTGGATGTGCTGAATGCCGAGCGTCAGTTGCTGGCGGCGGAGCGTGATCTGGCCGATAGCGATGCCGCGATTTCCACCAATCTTGTGCAGCTTTACAAGGCACTTGGCGGTGGATGGGAAAATGATGCGCCTGTCCCCCTCCCGACACCGGTTGGCAACGCACCTTCGCCCGTAAAGGCGCAATAAACGGGTTTTTGCCTTACTTGGCTGGCCGGACGATCCGGTCAGCCAGTTGCAGCAGCATGCTGCGCATCATGCGGGCAATATCATCATCGGTTTTGACGGGTCCGGAGGCAGTGATCACCGTCCTGTCCCGCTCCGGTGCGTGTTTGCTGCCGATCCGGGTGATGGTCCAGCCGGCTTCCAGCAGGGCCTGACCATCCTCGCCGACATCGAAGCGTGTCACGACGATCTGGATGCGGCTATCCGGCGACTGGCTCTGTGGTCCCTGTACGATCTGGGCATCCGGCCAGCGGGCTGCCAGACGGTCACCGATGGCGGCGGTGATACCCAGCGATAATCTGGTCGCCCAGCGGCCATTGCTGCTGCGATGCAGTTCCTGGCCATGTCTCAGGATAATGTCCTGTGTGTCGAGATAATCGGGCACCTGCACCCGTGACAGACCGATGATCTGTCTGGCAGGGATGGATTCAGCCGCCGGAGCGTGGGATTCCGGCGCACTCAGCGTATAGACGCGCAGGGCGGGCGCTGCGCAGCCTGCAAACAGCAGCAGGGCGGAGAGAGCGAGAGCTGAAGGATGTCTCATTGTTTCCGTCCGGTCAGCAGGAGTTGTGGATTGCGCTCCACATCGCTGGCAAAGCCGCGCAGGGCGGCGGCGGCGGCGGCAATATCACGGAGTGCATCATCCAGATTGACGCGACTTTCCGATCCTGCCGCTGTCATGGAGCGCAGAGTATCGAGCGTAGAGGTGGCACGCTGGGCAGTGCGGGCAATGTTCAGCAAGGCGACATGGGCATCGGCGCTGCGGGCATCGAGCTGTCTGTTGCCGTTCACCAGCAGCGTGTTCAGATTGGCAATTGTTGAGGACAGGTTTTTCTGAAGATCAACCATCGTCTCTGCAACGACGTCCAATGTCTTTTGGGAGTGCTCGGAGGAAGTGCGAATGCTGGCCAGCAACGGCGGCAGATCATCATCCAGACGTTGCGACAGGATGCGGATATTGTCCATCACAGCGCTGGCGCTTCCCGCAAGTTCCTTCAGCGGCAGATCAGCCAGCACATCCTTCATCTTCTGAATAGCCGAGGGTTTGACAGGAATTTCCGTCAGGCTTGTAAGACGCGGATGCAGCGGCGCGGGAGAAGCCGGATCGAAATCCAGATTGACGTTGGACTGACCGGTCACAAAACTCTGCATGTTCAACTGCGCGCGCAGACCATGGGCGATCAGTCGTTTCAGATCGAGCGTGCTGTTGTTCTCATGTTGGCTTTCCACCACCGTCACCTGATCGGGATCAAGGTCGATCACCACAGGAATGTAGGCGGCCTGATCTTCCTGATCGAAAGTGATGGCAATGCTTTCCACGGCACCGACCCGCACACCGCGAAACGTCACTGGCGCACCGACGGCAAGACCGCTGATCGATCCCTGAAACACCACGGCGGCGCGGATACTTTGTGAGAAGAAACGGAAATGCCCGAATGTCATCAGCGCGGCGGCACCGAGGATAAATCCGCCTATGACGAAAGCACCAACGGCGGTTTGACGATTGACCATGCGGTCAGTTCTCCGTGTTCAGGGCATCGCGGTTCATGAAGGCACGCACTTGCGGATCGTCGCAATGATCACGCAGGTCGCGTGGCGCACCATGGGCGATCGTGGTTCTGGTCTGTGCATCCAGAAACACGCCGTCATCGGCGATGGCGAAAAGGCTCGGCAGTTCATGGCTGACGATGACGATGGTGGCCCCCAGACCATCCCGCAGCGTCATGATCAGATCATCCAGCCGGGCAGATGTGATCGGATCCAGCCCGGCGGATGGCTCATCGAAGAACAGGATGTCGGGATCAAGTGCCAGAGCACGCGCCAGCCCTGCACGCTTGCGCATCCCGCCGCTCAGTTCAGACGGCATCAGATCGATCGCGTGGGACATTCCGACCAGACCAAGCTTCAATTCCACCAGCGAACGGATTTGGCGGGGCGTCAGTTTCGTAAACATCTCCAGTGGCAAGGCGACATTTTCGCCGACGGTCATGGAACTCCATAACGCCGCGCTCTGGAACAGCACACCGAAACGGCGGCCGGTCGCGGTACGGTCCGCATCTGTGCCGCCCCAGTAATCATTCCCTTCCACATAGACCTGGCCCGCTTTGGGGCGCAGCAATCCGACCATGCTTTTCAGCACGGTGCTCTTGCCGCAGCCAGAGCCACCCATCACGGCGAAGATCGATCCTTTGCGCACATCGAAAGACAGGTTGCGCTGAATGATCTTCGGGCCGAATCCCAGCGTGACGTCTCGCATGCCGAGCAGCGCGTTGTCGGGATGATCGCCTGGTTGCAAAAGCTTAAATCCCGATGATGGTGGCAAGGACAGCGAACATGGAATCCAGCGCGATGACGCCGACGATTCCGCTGACCACGGCGCGGGTTGCGGCCACACCGACATCCGCGGCGCTGCGTCCGGCCTTGAGACCGATCCGGCAACTGACCAATCCGATCAGCATGGCAAAGGTGATGGTTTTGACAAAGCCGAATACGAATTGGTCGATATGGACTGAGCCGAACAAATGATTCCAGAAACCGGCCATGGTCACATCCAGCATCCCCTGTGAGACGATATAGCCTCCGACAAGGCTGATCAGGCAGGCATACAGATAGAGGATGGGCATGGTCAGTACCAGCGCTGCGATGGAGGGCAGCAGCAAATAGCGTGAGACCGGAATCCCGAACACGCGCAGCGCGTCGATTTCCTCATTCCCGGTCATGGTAGCGATTCGCGCGGCATAGGCTCCCCCAGTGCGTCCCGCCATAATGATGGCTGTCATGACCGCCGACATTTCGCGGACCGAGGCCAGCCCCACCAGATTCGCGACGTAAATATCCGCAGCGAATTTGCGCAATTGCACCGCGCCGACAAAAGCGAGGATGGACCCCATCAGAAAATTGACGATGCCAACGATCAGCAAAGCGGAAGGGCCGGCATCGCTGACATCGCGCAGCAGATCGCGCCAGCGCATGCCATGTCCGCCAAACAGGGTGGCCCCTGCACCGCGCAGGGTTTCCATGCCCAGCTCTGTCACGGTGCCGCATTCCGTGAGCATGGACAGGGTAGAGGCACCGATGGCCTGAACCGGCGCAAAATGCTTTGCCGGAGCGGGGGCAGGTGGATGTGGATGCGCCGGCAGCAAGGCAAGCAGACCTCGGGCAGAGTGCGGCAACGTGCTGTTATCCAGCTTGATTCCGCTGTTGTTGCATCGCTGCTCCAGCGACCACAGAAAGGAGATCAGCGCGGAATCCCAGCGCTGCAGCGCGGAAACGTCGATCAGCAATCGCTCCGTGCCGCCTGGAATTGCCTCGATCGGTCGGGTGTTCAGCCCACCTGATGCGACAGTCCATTCACCCGACAGTCTTAGTGTTGCCACCATGCCTTCACTGGCCATGGTCCATGCAGGCGACAGGGTAGAGGCACTGGTCTGGTCGATTCCCATAATGACTAGGGGAAATGATCCACGGCCATGATGCAAGAGCGCCGTCAGTGAGACGGCTCACTAACGGCGCTACAAAAACGGCTTCGTGATCAGAACGGGAGCTTTATTCCTGGAGCATCCAGCCGCTGCGCATCATGCAAGCCCGGATGACCGCGTTGCGCCCGTCTTCATTAGCATCACGGGTACCCCAGATTGGCGGCTCATAAACCTGCTTCTGCTTGCAGTCATTGCCCCCGTTACTGGTTTTTTTGCACTCGATTCCAGCGTTGGTATAAGATCCATTGGTCAGCTGGTAAGGCACCGCATTGGCGGGCATATGCGTGTAGCCCTCGGCCTTACACTGGGCCATTGTATACTGGTATTCCTGCTGACTTGCGCCGGGCTTGATCCAGTGATCGGCGCAGCCAGCCAGCGCCCCGCCCATCAAAAGGCTTCCAGCGATAAGACGGAGACAGCCAGAAGAATGGCTCATGATGATCAGATCCATCGTTGAAAATGCAACGGACTTCTCATCGCATGAAATAGTAAGCAAACGAAATGAATTAGCAGCAACACCTGTGTTATCTGACCGTATGACATGCGGGTGGTGTGCTGTCGGACTCTCAGACTTCCCGGCTGTCCTGTGGCAGTCTGATCCGGTTGCGCAGCCACATCACACCCAGCGTATCCCTGATCCCGACCATCAGGCGGCCGAAATTGGTGTATTTTGACTGTCCGGCCAATCTCGCCCGATCATGGATGGTTTGCAGCACGATAGGATGGCCATAGCTGCGGAACAGGGCAGGCATGAAGCGGTGCATGCCCTCGAAAGCGGGCATGCGGAGGAAGTCTTCCCGGCGGAACGCTTTCACGCCGCACCCTGTGTCGGGGCAGTCATCCCGCAGCAGCCGGGCGCGGATGCCGTTGGCAAGCCGGGAGGCATGACGGCGGGATTGCGTGTCGATGCGGTTCCGGCGAATCCCCGCCACCAGAGGCGCTTTTCCTGTCCGGGAGCGATTGCCCTCACTCCGCAGGGCGGCGACCATGGCGGGTACGTCGCGCGGGTCGTTCTGCCCGTCCGCATCCATGGTGACGATCCATGTTCCCCTGGCTGCTTCCACGCCGGTGAACAGGGCGGCGGTTTTGCCGCAACGCTTCGGATGACGGATTACGCGCAGGGCCGGGTGTCTTGTACGCAGCATGGACAGACGCATCGAGGTCTGATCGGTGCTGCCATCATCGACCACCACGACCTCAAACGGGACGAACCCCTCCAGCGTGTCGATCAATTCGTCACAGACCCGGTCGATGGTGGCTTCCTCGTTCAGCGCGGCAATGACGATCGAGACCAGCGGCGGCGACAAACTCATGGTCTGGTCTCCGGAGCAGACAGGGTATCTCCAGCCAGAATGGGCCGGCAGGCGGCAGGAGGAGCCTGCGGAGGCCGGGGCGGTGTCGTCGGGCGAGCAGAGTGGGGCTGGAACCACCATGCCAGCGTGGTATCGCATCCATCTCCCGTGGGTGGCGGCGGAGCCTGCACACAGAGCGTCTGACCAACCGGGCATCTGAAGCGTACATGCATATGGGCTTTGTGCCCCCACCACGGACGGATCAGATGCAGCCAGCTCCGGTCTCCACTGACCTGTTCGCATAAAGCGCGCTTGATCACCGGATTGACCAGCACCCGATCCACATTCGGGAGCGTTGCGGCCATATGCAGCAGCGTTACCGTATTCTCCGTCCAAGCTGGGCTGAGGCTGTTGCCATCGGCTGAGACCATGGAGGGCGGTTCCAGAACGTTACGTTCCTCCGGCGTCAGTGCAGGGCGCGGGGTGAGGTCGAGATACACATCGACATCCAGTCCGTTCTGGTGGCTGCCATGGCCGCCGGGCAGCCTGCCGCCATGTGGCGCAGACAGATCGCCGACATACAAATCCGGCAGCCCTTGCGCATGCAGGCGCGCGGCGAGTATTTTAACCCCATTAATCGTTACCGGGGCCGACCAGAAGGAACTGCGGTCCCGGCGGATGGTCTGCCAGCCCGGTCCTTCATCAGACAGAGGTTGCGCCCCGGCGATGCAACCATTGCTGGCAGGACCGATAATCTGCACCGGCTGAGCCAGAACGGGCGCGGACACGGCCATGCCGGAGCATGACAGCAGCATCACGATACCCGCCAGCAGCTTGCTGCCCTGCATCAGCGGAAGACCACGCGACGGGAGAGTTCGTAATTCACACCCAGCCCCATGATCGCGCCGGCGGCCAGCGGAACCACCGGATGGGCGGCACAAAACGGCACAATGGTAATCAGCAGCATATAGGTACCGCGATTCAGCACCGCCCCTACCAGATTAGCGGCCAGAAATTTGGCCCATTGTTTTCCGGCATGGGCATGCTTGCCATCCGTCGCGGCATGATTCCGGAAGGTCCATATCCGGTTGACCAGCCAGTTGGCGCTGGCCGCAACGCAATAAGCAAGGATTCCGGCCCAATATAGTCCAAGCCAGTGACGGGAGGCATAGACGGTCGCGGTATCGACCATAAACCCCATGACCCCCACCATGCCGAAACGCAGGAACTGCATTCTGGCCGGAGTCAGCAATGCGGCAATCGGGCCGGGCAGGGGGAGCCTCATGGAACCGGACAAAGCCCGTCAGCCTTTGGCCGTTTTTTGAGCGCCCGAGGGAGCAACGGTATCACGCCGCAGGCGGTGCTCACCCAACAGTAACAGGATCGGTGCCGCGATGAAGATCGAGGAAGAGGTGCCAACCACGATCCCGAACAGCATCGTCCACGCAAAGCCGGACAGGGATTCTCCGCCAAACAGCGCCAGCGGCAAGCTGGCCAGAAACACCGTCATGGAGGTGCCAAGGGTACGGTTAAGCGTCTCGTTGATCGAGAGGTCGATCAGCTCCCGCAAAGGCATGGTGCGGTATTTGCGGAGGTTTTCACGCACGCGATCATACACCACCACCTTGTCATTGGTGGAGTAGCCGATGATGGTCAGGATCGCGGCGATGATGACGAAGTTGAACTCGATCCGGGTCAGCGCCAGAAACCCGACCGCCTTGGTTACATCCAGCACCAGCGTGACCACCGCGCCGACCGCGAACTCCCATTCGAAGCGGACCCAGATATAGCCGAGAATCATCAGCAGGCTGAAGCCCAGCGCCAGCATACCATCACGGAACAGTTCCCGCGAGACACTGGCCCCCACGACATCCACCCGCAATACCTTGGTGCCGGGCAGCGCCTTGGCGAGGCTTTCGCGTACCGTGTTGGCGGCCTGCTGGGTGGCTGCCTCGTTGGGCTGGGAGTCGAGACGGATCAGCACATCATCCTCGGCCCCGAAACGCTGTACCCCGGCGGCTTCCAGATGGGCGGCGCTGAGGGTGGCGCGTATTTTGTCGAAATCGGCTGGCCCCGGCGTGCGGGCCTCGATCACGATGCCACCGCGAAAGTCGATGCCCTCGTTCAGCCCGGGATGAAAGAACAGGATGATGGAGATCAGGGACAGCACGGCAGAAGTGGCCAGACCGGCAAAGCGGCCCTTCATGAAGCGGATGCGGGTGCCATCCGGCACCATGCGCAGCATCGGACGTATGAACATCTCTCTGTTTCCTTTCCGATCCGGCGCGTCAGACGGGCAGTTCAGCGGGGCGGTTGCGGGCGAACCACTTCACCATCAACAGCCGTGCCAGCATGAAATTGGTGAATAGCGTGGTGGCGATACCCACGGTGATCGTCACTGCAAAGCCACGCACCGGGCCGGTGCCGAACACAAACAGCATGACATGGGCCAGCAGTGCGGTCATGTTGCTGTCCAGCACAGTGGCCCAGGCTCGCTTGAATCCGGCCTCCATCGCCGCAACGGGTGGGCGACCTGCTTTGGTTTCCTCACGGATGCGCTCATTGATCAGGATATTGGCATCCACCGCCATGCCCAGCGTCAGCAGGATACCCGCCATACCGGGCAGGGTCAGCGTCGCCTCCAGCAGGGACAGTGCCCCAAGCAGCATGAACAGGTTCATGAGCAGCGCGAGGTTGGCCATCCAGCCGAACAGGCCATAGAACAGGCCCATGAACAGGATCACCAGCACGAAGCCAGCCGCCAGAGAATAGGCTCCGGCGCGGATACTGTCGGCCCCCAACTCCGGCCCCACACTACGTTCCTCAACCACGGAAAGCGGGGCGGGCAGCGCACCGGCGCGTAGCAGCACCGCCAGATCCTGCGCGGTTTTGGCCGTGAAATTGCCGGTGATCTCGCCCCGTCCATCCGGAATCACGGATTGAATGACCGGCGCGCTGATGATGCGGTTATCCAGCACGATGGCGAAACGCTCGCCCTGATGGGCTGCGGTGATATCCGCCACCTTCCGCGCGCCTACGCCATTGAAGGTAAAGCTGACCGACCATGCCCCGGCACGCTGCTGGTTCGGCACAGGTCGGGCATCGGTCAGATCGGCGCCATCCACATCCGCACGTCGTTTGACGACCAGCTTCTGTGCGGTGCCTTCCTCCGGCAGAGCAATATCATCCGGCGGCATGGCGGCAGGGGTGGCCGACGCATCGACCATATGGAAAGTCATTTTCGCGGTGGTGCCGAGCAAGTCCTTGATCCGCTGCGGATCATCCACACCGGGAAGCTGTACGACGATCCGGTCTTCACCTTGGCGGGCAATGTTGGGATCCACGACACCGGTCTGGTCGATACGGCGGCGGACGATTTCAATCGACTGCTGCACCGCAGCCGTTGCCCGGTCACGCAACGCGGCTTCGGGCAGGAACAAAGCGATCTGGCCGGCTTGCGCGCCCTCCAGAGCCTTGACCTCAACCTCCCTGACCCCATTGGCGGAGACCTCATTCTCGACCGACTTGCCGAGCGCCGCGACGGCGGCATTCAACTGGGCGGGATCACGGGGACTCAGCACGATGCGGTTGGCATCCGGTTCCGCCTTCAGACCGGTATAGAAAATATGGGCATTGCGCATTGCCTGCCGTGCCGTGTCTGACAGCGACTCCAGTCGCTCCCTGACCACGGCTTTCATGTCGATCTGCATCAGCAGATAGCTGCCTCCGCGCAGATCAAGGCCAAGATGGACCGTGCGCCAGGGCAGCCATGCAGCCGGGCGTGCCATCAGATTCGGCAGGCAGAGCAGCATGCCAAGCAGGCAGACAAGATAAATCGTCGTGGTTTTCAGACGGCTGAAATACAGCACGGCAGAACGTTCCTCCGGCGGTGGGGCCGCGATTTTATGCGGTTAGGAAACCATTTGGGGCGGCAGATGACACGCGGGAGCCTCCCATGGCAAGGCGGCATCTCTCTCCATCAGCTCAAGTGAGGCAGGAGAGAGGATGGCAAAGCGTTCAACCCCTGCTAAACCGGCATGCCATGAGCCAGACACACGACACGCTGCCGTCAGGATCGACCCTTCGCATCGGCCTTGCCGGTGCCGGTCATTTCGGACGGTTTCATGCCCTGAAAATCGCCTCCAGCCGCCGGGCGGTGCTGGCGGGCATATTCGATCCCGATGAGCCGCGGGCGCAGGCGCTGGCGAAGGAGACGAAAACTTTGGCGCTGGGCTTTGATGCCCTGCTGGCGCAGTGTGATGCAATCGTGATCGCAGCCCCCGCCGAGGCGCATTTCTCGCTGGCCGAGCGTGCTCTGGAAGCCGGGCTGCATGTGCTGATTGAAAAGCCTATTGCCGCGACTCTGGAGCAGGCAGACCGGCTGGCAGCGCTGGCCGAGGAAAAAAGACGCGTGCTGCAGGTAGGGCATCTGGTGCGCTACTCCGCCGAATACGCGGCGGTTGCGAACCGTATGGAGCGGCCACTTTATATCGAGGCTACGCGCATTGCGCCGTTCAAGCCACGGGGCACCGATGTCTCGGTGATTCTGGATCTGATGATCCATGATCTCGATCTGGTGCTGGCGTTGGTCGATAGCCCGATCCTGTCGGTGGATGCGGTAGGTGCACCCGTCGCCGGGCCGCATGAGGATATTGCCAATGCCAGGCTGCGTTTTGAAAACGGTGCGGTGGCGACCATCACGGCAAGCCGGATTTCACTTAAGACCGAGCGCAAAATGCGCCTGTTTGCGCAAAATGGTTACATGTCCGTGAATTTCATGGATCGCAAGCTGATGATGATCGGGCGTGATCGCGGCCTGCCCATTCCCGGCGGACAGGGCGCCCGAATTGAGGAAACCGGCTGGAAGGATCATGACGCTCTGGCGGCGGAGCATGAGGCTTTTGCCGCTTCGATCCTTGATGGCGCACCGGTTCTGGTGAATGCCTATGCTGGCAGACGCGCCCTGGCTGCGGCTTTGGCGGTGGCGGAGAGCATGAACGACACGCGAGCCAGGTTGGAAGCATCTGGCCTGATCCGTCATGAAGGATAGGAGGGGCCGACCTCTTCAGTCCCTTAATGATTTCCTCACGCCATGAAGCTGTCACTGTCCAGGGAATCAATGCCTGTCAGGGTGATGCGTGTATTGTCACTGAGCGTCATCGACAGGCTGGATCCGTTCTGTGTTGCACTGTCCAATGCAGCCTGGATGCCGTTGCTGCCATAGCCGGAAAGCTGGATGAAATCCTTTCCAATCTGGAAATTGTTGATGGTGACGTTGCCACCTGCCAGTCCGTTGGCAAACAGAAAGAGATCAGTGGAGCCACTGGACCATGCGGTGCTGGTGCCATTGCCGAAGCCGATGGCGATGGAGCTTGCACCACCGACAATGCTGGCATTGGCGCTGTTCGTGAAAATGGCGGCATCCTGACCGCCGAATAAGGTGCTGGCACCCTGATCCATGACGATCAGGTCGTGGCTGCCATTGCTGAAGATGGTGCTGCCACCCGAGCCACCGAAAACGGTGTTGTTCCCTCCGGCAGTGATGAGGGTGGAAGCGCCCATATTGCTACCATACAGGACGCTGTCTCCGCTTTTACCGAATATGGTTGTGCCGGTACCATTTGCGGCGAGTTGGTTGCTGCCGACACTGCCTCCTATAACGGTATCATTGCCTCCGCTGCTGCCAAAGACCGTCACTTTTGCGCTGCCACCCGTGACGGATACTGGCCCCGCTCCAGCGACAATGGTGCTGGCACCGCCTGTCCCCACAAAATTCAACCGACTTGTATTGGAGAAAATTATGGCATTGCCGGAGGCTTGAACGGTGGCCGCCCCCTCAAAAGCAGTGATGGTATCATTGCCAATGGACTGTACCAGTCCGGTTTTTCCAACCAGGTACACATTGTTGTCGCCACGCCCGGGAGCCAGAAACTGATCTGTTCCTCCAGTCAGTGTGTCGTTTCCATCACCACTCAGAAAAGCATTGATGGATGGATGAAAATCGGATGGCGGTGCTGTTGTTGTGGTAGAAACATAAGTCTGAACGCCGTTGATGGTAATCCTGTTGTTTGGAAGATCGGCTGAAACCGCGCCAGTCACTGCCGACGCATTCATGATCACCTTACTATCCGCAGCATTGACAAGTGCGTACGCCCGATTTGGGCTGGAAGCGACCTGTGTTGCATAATCATCTGTATAAACAAACGAAGTCTGGTCATAGTTACTGCCACTGAGAGCAAGTTTGCCTGAATTAAAAGAAATATCTGAACTACCCTGATTGAGGATTGTGACATACCACCGCCCGTTTGTCTGTCCAGAACTAGACACAACGTTGGATTTTTCGCCCATAAAAGCAAAACTGCCGAGGCTGAAAGAGCCTGGCCATGGAATATTTGCAGATTCCTGCGACACATTTGGGGTCTGGCTAACCAGATCCACGGAGGTTCTGGATGGAGAAGACAAAGTGATTTTTAATGCACTTGTATCCGCGGCAGTCAGGGAGAGAAGCAGATCGATATGTTCGACACTGATAGCCTGAGTATACCCCAGATAAAAGGAATAACTATGTCCTGCTGCAATAGTAGCAGGAGCGACAGGCGAAAAACTTGTGCTTTGTTTTACAACGCTCAGTTCACTTTTGTTGAAACCGTTTATGCCATAGGCGGTTAGCGTACCATAGCTTTCTGCAACGCGTACGGCTGCATGGGCATCGATCAACCCAAATCCATAATCCCGACTGAAATGCAGGCCGCCACCATTGCTATTCTGGGCTCCCGTTGTGACCCATGACGGGTTGGAGGCATCGTTTTTACGGGCTGTATAAGCCATAATCTGCTGAACATCGCGGTATCCCAATGTCGGATTGGCCTGGAGCATCAAAGCTGCCACGCCACTGACGAAGGGAGCTGCCGCAGATGTACCGTTAAATCCATAATTATAGTCCCCGGTCACTCCCTCGGTCTTGTTATATCCTTCAGAATCGGTCCGGTCGGATGTTACAATTCCTCCAGTGGGGCTTGAGCGGTTGCCGCCCTTGCTACCTGGTGCGGAAATCAAAAGATTGGCACCTGCTGAACTATAGGAAGCATACTGCCCATTTCCGTTAATAGCAGCCACGGCAATGGTAAATCTTGAGTTGGTATTGTTGTTCAGGTTGCCGTCATCATCATATTTACGCGCGTTACCATTTGAAAAAACGACGATGGTGCCTTGACCCTGTCTGCCATAGGTTGCGAGTGAAGCAATTGCGAAGTTTTCTGTGCTTTGGCCATCTGCCCAATTGCTGGCGAAAACAGGTCTTGCATCCGGGCCGATTTTGGGGTCACGAGGACCCCAACTGTTGTTTATAACATCAACATTTGCCAACATGGCCTTGGAAAAACCAACTGTTGTGGCGCGTGCGGTTGTATCACTGTCCCGCTCTTCACCATTCTCGTCGCCCAGCACTCGTAATGAGAGAAGTGTTACCCCCGGTGCCACACCTGTGCCGCCAATACCATCATTCATGCCGGCACCAATGATACCTGCTACCGCAGTGCCGTGGTTATCGTCGGTTGTCACTGGTCCACCGCCTGCTTTGTCGCTCACGGCATCCCAGCTTTTTGCTGTATCGACGCGGCCGGCAAAGTCAGGATGATCAAGCTGAAAGCCGTTATCGGCAACAGCCACTCTGACCCCGGCCCCCGTGTATTCCCCCCACAAAGGCAGGACATTGATATCTATACCGGGGCTGTAACCTACGAACTGCCCGGTGTTCAGCAGGCCCCATTGATATTTAAAAAGGGGATCATTCGGGTTATTTGCCATGGTGTGCATCATCCATTAGGAAAATTTATTCTATTATAAAATAATAATACAAACGTAGAAAAATTTTCTGAATTAGTTTTTAGATTTCAAATATATTTACAATAAATAATAAAATTCATAAACATTTTTTGGGATTCATTGCTATCTTACATTTGATATGGTCCGATACGGACGTTGGCTCACATATCATCTCTGGCCTGTTTCTCCGTGATAGGCTTGATACGGAACTGTCCCTCTGTGACACCAATACCTGCAGAGACTTTTAAATAAACAGGCAGGCCGGAGGCGGTCTTGATAAGCAAAGGGGGTGATATAGACGCCCCGGTACAGTCATTCAGACTCACTTGATGAGAGCCAGGTGGGATATCAGCAAAAAAGTGCTTCCGGTCATGGAGGTCCCCACCGAATATCCGTCGATCACTAGTGAAGATTGGATGCCATGCCAACTGGCATGTCGCTGCGATCAATCCAGACCTGGCTTTACCCTGCGGAAAGGCTCCGGTATTCTGGCTGCGATATCTGCATAATGCTGGTCAGAGGGAACTGAACACGCGACGATCAGACCGGTCAGTCCTACGCCAGATACCATGAAAAGGCTGTTGAGGATGTGCTTTGATAAAGCCCTTCATCAGGCAGCAGGATGGATGACCAACCCCTTGATCAACTGTCATGCGACTTCATAACGATATTCTTCCAACAGACGTCTGACAGTGACTGGACGTGTATCGGAACGACGTACAAAAATGGATAAATCGTGCTGGCGGGCGATGGGGCGCGCAACAGTCTCAACAATGTGGTAATGTGGACGCGTCGTGTAATCGTGCAGGGCGATGCATGCATCCGTTGGAGCATGCAGTAAAATCTGCATGAAACATGCAACACGGAACCGCCCATCCACCAGGTAGAAATCGCCTTCCGAGCAGGCGGGATCATCCCAGCATTCCTCGTGATAGTTGGGCCAGAGAGGGCGTTTACTTAAATCAGTCGGTCCACCCAATGCAGTAATTGGGCCTATATCAACAAACCGCGTAACAGGAAAAATAGGTGTGTTGGCGGAACGGCAGGTGTTTTCGACGTGTTGCAGCCAGTCAATGGAAGAATCAGTCGTATGAATGCTTTTGCTGACATGTTGGGCGGCAAGGCAGGTGCTGCCTCCTGCTCCGAATTCGACATAATTTTGAGTCGACCCTAGAAAGGTGGTCAATAACTCGATTTCTTTTTCGTGCATGGCGAGCGGCATTAGCAGGGTCACAATCACTCAACCTTATGCAATCAGGAGTAAACAATACGTGCATCGATAACATCCCTGATGATTGTTGTCGATTTACTAACCGCAATCAGCCGGATGATTATTGACCCAGCACCTCTATGATGGAGGCCGCAGCGGCAGAGGAGGGCACACCATCTGGTGCATGCCGACGGGGCGCATGCAGGGAAGCAACCACTGCCTTCAGTGCCTGTTTCTGACTATCGGCGGTACCCACGCCATTGTTATCAGGGCGGTTGTTCATCAGACCGGTTAAAACCGCAGCTATTTTTGGGGGCGTGCAGTTTTCTTGAAGAAGCTCCGGAACGATTTCACGCCCTGCCAATAGATTGACCATGGCGACATACGGTACGCGGATCAGCCTGCGTGCCATCATTGCGGTGATGCGGTTAACGCGGTAAGTCACGGCCATCGGAACACCGCCCATGGCCAATTCCAGCGTTGATGTGCCGGATTTGGTCAATGCGGCCTCGGCGGCGGCAAAGGCGTCGTGTTTGTCGGCAATGTCGGTGATGAAAATCGGCTGCACCGGCCAGGATGAGACGGCCCCCCGCACCGTATGCGCCGTGCTGGAGGCGAGTGGGATAACCGGTGTAATGGTTGGGATATCCTGCATCAGCAGACGCAGGGTCTCGCCATAGACGGGCAGCAACCTGCCTGCCTCATTGGCTCGGCTGCCGGGCATCAGCACGATCACGCGGGCATCATCGGCCAGACCATGCCGGGCGCGGAAACGGGCGGCATCCCCCTGATCAGCCCCGGATTCCAGCACTGGATGACCAACAAATTGCCCCGGCACATTGCGCTCGGCAAACCATTTTTCCTCGAAAGGCAGCAGACAGAGCATTCGCTCCCACAGACCGGGAAACCGTTTGACGCGATGCTCCCGCCACGCCCAGACCTGTGGTGCGACGTAATGCACCCTTTTGATCCCGAAAGGCTGTATGGCGCGTAACAGACGCAGACAGAAGCCGGGACTGTCGATGGTCAGAACCAGATCGGGACGGCGGGTTTCAATATCCTGAACCGTCTGCTGCAATCGCCGTCGCAGTTTCAGCACCCGTGGCAGGATTTCAACCAGCCCCATGACGGCCAGCTCATGCATGGGAAACAGGCTCTGGAAGCCGCATTCTTCCATGCGTGGCCCGCCAATTCCCGCAAAGTGGATCGACGGGTTGATGGCCTGCAATGCATGGATCAGCCTGGCGCCAAGTACATCGCCGCTATGCTCACCGGCGACAATGTAGATCAGCGGAGCTGTCACGCGTTGTCTCCGCTCACGCTATTTCCAGTGTTCCGCGTGGCAGGATGGCGCAGGCACCGACTGATGCCGGCCAGTCACGATGGTTCAAAACGCCGCCATTAACCCGTACATCCTGAATTTTCGCCGGATCAAGCGTGGCATAAATCCAGCCCGGCTCATCCAGTGCACCGCGGGCCAGCATGCCATCCTCGGGGAAGCCGCGATCCACCGGGCCGTACACGGCTGCATAGCCACGATTGGTGTCCAGGGCGCCTGACCATGCAGCATCGCCCACAGTCGGAGCCACGGCGACATAGCACTGGTTTTCCAGAGCACGTGCCCGGGCGGAGAAGCCGACGCGGTTATAGCCACGCAGCGTATCGGTGCAGCAGGGCGCCAGAATCAGCCACGCGCCGGCTTCTACCTGCGCACGGGCAAGGATGGGGAATTCGGTATCATAACAAATGGTCAGTCCGATTTTGCCCCACGGGGTGTTAAAAATTCCCGGTGGCGCTCCGGGCGAGACGAACCAGTGTTCGTTTTCGAACCGTGTCATCACCCGCTTGTCCTGAAAGGCGACGCTGCCGTCAGGGGCAAAGAGGGGGGCGCGGTTGATCGTGACGCCATCCGCCC
Source organism: Granulibacter bethesdensis (assembly GCF_001889525.1). Classification (NCBI taxonomy): domain Bacteria; kingdom Pseudomonadati; phylum Pseudomonadota; class Alphaproteobacteria; order Acetobacterales; family Acetobacteraceae; genus Granulibacter; species Granulibacter bethesdensis. Next base: position 1,608,690 of record NZ_CP018192.1, on the reverse strand, counting down.
CGCGTACCGGCACGGAGCCGGGGGCCAGCCAGACGCCATATTTCACGGCGGCATCCCGCTGGGCCGCCAGAATTCCGGCGGAGCGGGCGCAGACCGCGTTCAGCTCCGCATCGATATCGGGGCTGGAAACATAGCCGCTGGCAACCTCGACACAGGCATATTCTGGCATCAGCAGCAATTCGGCTCCTGCGGCGGCGGCTTCAGCCACCAGACGGTCGAGCTTGGCGGCGTAGCCTTCCAGCGTGACCCCTTCGATCGGATAGGCCAGCACACCGATCTTCAGGGTTTTGGCGATGCTGCTCATCCTTTGCTCTCTTCCCCGTTCTCTTCCGGCAGAGGGGCACCGGACAGAGATTTGATCCAGAATGTCAGTTCCTTTTCGGTCTCCTCAGCCTCTCCGACATCTTTCCATGACATGCGGCAGGTCAGGGAGGGGAAGGGCGTAAAGCCGCGACGGGTCCAGAATTCATGCAACGGTACCCAGTCTGCCGGGCGGGACGGATGATTCTCTGGCCGCTTTACCGAGCAGAACGTAGCGTAGTCGCAGTTGGAGACGCGTTTCGCATGGGCTTCGCGTTCCCGGAAGAAGGCAACGCCAACACCGCAGCCGCGATATTCGGGCAGCAGAACGCTTTCACCGAAATAGAAAAACCGGGCCGGATCCCATCCCCGTTTTCTAAACGGCTCGGAGACGTTTTCTTCTTCCTCAACCATGGGCAGACAGGTGGAGGCTCCGACAGCGCGCTCTCCGTCCCATGCCAGCACCACCCCCGCACCGGGGCTGCGCACATAGGTCTGAAGGTAGCGCTGTTCATAGGCCTGATCGCCATCGTACAGATAGGGCCATGTGCGGAAGACGCTCAGCCGCAGGTGGGCAAGTGCGGGAAGCACTGGAACAAGCGTCTCTCCGGACAGGGTCTCAATGCGCAAAGAAGGGGAGGAGGAAGATGTCTGGCTCATGATGCGTGCATATTGGGGTGATCTGCTGAAGGCAAGATGCCGTCCCTGTTCAAAACTGCAGCAGGAATATCACGGAAAGGCACAAGTAAGAACGCAAATGCCAAGTTGCATCAGATGCTTGTAGCATTTTCATGATGTCATCTCTAGGATGCTGCAGCATCTTTCGGAAACCCGTGAAGGCGGACATGCAGGGTTTGGGGAACGAAATGCCCGAAAACGGGTCGCTCGGCCTTTTTGCGAGGCGCCTGGGCAGGGCGGCGAGTCTCGGTGCCCTGTGCGCTTTGGCGGCTTGTGGAGGTCATTCCGGGCGGTCTGCCTCTTCCTATGGTGGCGTTTCTTATGACGGTAGTGGCGGAGAGGAATACGGGGCAAGCGGTGAATATACACCCCCTGGTCCGCCCTCCGATCCATGGGGGCCATACATCAAGGAAGCATCACAACGCTTTTCTGTGCCAGAAAGCTGGATTCGTGCCGTGATGCGGCAGGAAAGTGCCGGGCGCTCCACCGCCATTTCTTCAGCCGGGGCTATGGGATTGTTGCAGCTGATGCCCGGTACATATTCCCTGATGCGGGACCGTTATCACCTCGGGGATGATCCGTACGACCCGCATAACAATGTACTGGCGGGAACGGCCTATATCCGGGAAATGTATGACCAGTACGGTTCTCCCGGCTTTCTGGCGGCCTATAATGCAGGGCCCGGGCGGTTGGCTTCCTATCTGAACGGAACCGGCGGCCTGCCGGGTGAGACTGTCAACTATGTCTCGATTATTGCGCCTCGTCTGGGGGGCGGCTTCTCTCCCGCAACATCTGCGCCCGTGATGGTGGCACAGGCTGTCCCGCAACGCCGTTTTGCCACAACAGGCAGCAGCTCCGCCTGTGATCCTGATGCGGCCTATGATCCGTCGCGCCCCTGCCAGCCTGGGGAGGGTAGTGGCATGACAGGAGGCGTTACACTGGCTTCTTACGGAGGTGCCGCACAGCCGTTCGTGTCCCACGGACCGACCGCGGAAAACTGTGACAAGGATTCGGCCTTCGATCCCTCCCGACCATGCCGGGATATGGGCGCACAGGTTACAACACCCCAAGGGTCCATAACCCAAGCGAGTGTGTCTGCATCAGCCTTGCCCCCCCCTGTTCCATCCTATGGCGGCAGTGCCTATCCCTCGGGGCGGCAGAACAGCTATGGGGCGGCTTCATCTTATCCCACAACAAGGGTCATGACGCCGCCAACGGTTGCGTCACGTTATCAGCCGACAGCTCCGGTGGTGATCCCGGCTACCGCTGCAGCGGGAGGTGGTTGGTCCGTTCAGGTCGGCGCTTTCGCCAGCCGTTCTCTGGCACAGACCGTGGCCAGCGGAGCCCGGAATGCGGCCCCGACATTGTTGCACAATGCACAGGTGGCGATACCGACAACAGCACCGTTTGGCGGAAACGTGCTCTATCGTGCACGGCTGACCCAGCTGACTGCCGCACAGGCCAGCCAAGCCTGTAATGAACTCAGTCGCAGGCAGCTTTCCTGCATGGTGGTTCCACCCGGCTCCTGAGTGGGAAAGGCGCTTTAATTTTTGGCTGCTGCGGCCAGGATGTTGAGAACGTCGAGTGTCTCGGCCTCATCCTGTTCGGCGCCGTAATCACTCAGTTTGACGACGACGCTGCGTGAGACAGGATCGACATAGATATACTGGCCATACACCCCGATGGCGGAGATATCGTTGATATCCGATTCCGTGTGCCACCATTGGGCGGAATATTCCAGCCCGTCGACCCGGGCAGGCGCGGGCTTGTAAAGGCGCTCGATCCAGAATTCAGGAACGATCTGTCTGTTCCCGACACGGCCGCGATCCAGTACGAGCTGTCCGATTTTGGCAAAATCCCGTGCAGCCGCATTGATGCAGCAGAATGCTTTTTCGCGCCCCCCCGGATGATCCAGATTCCAGTATGCGGCACGCTTGGCTCCGATCGGATCCCAAATGCCTTTCGACAGGATTTCGGATAGTGTCAGATGCTCTACCCGCGACAGGATCAGGCCGAGGATCTCGGTATCCACACTGCGGTAGACGCCCTTGCTGCCCGGCGTAAAGGCCAGAGAGTGATGGGCACGGATATAGGCCCCCAGATCATGCGTCAGGTACATCCCGGCAGTGCCCCGGAAAGGACGCCAGGGATTGTAATTCTCGGGGATTGCCAGACCGCTGGTCATATCCAGCAGATTGCGCACAGTAATGCGGGGATCAATGCCTGCTTTCTGAAGGTTGGGCAGCAGAGCCTCTGGCCTGTCATCCTCATGCAGTAATCCCCGCCCGATAGCCTGGCCGACCATGAGTGAAACGATCGATTTGGCCAGAGACCACGACGGAAACAGTGTATTCGGCCCCATGCCATCGCGGTACCATTCCTGTGTGATGACTCCTTCATTGACCACGACAATCGCATTGGTCCTGGTTGTATCAAGGAATTGTTGAACGGAGACCTGCTGACCTTTCCATGGCACGGTTTTGATCCAGGGACGAAAATTCTCCTGGAACGGACGCGGATAGGAGGAAGGCGGAATTTCCCGGCTTGCAAAAAGTGTTCCCCGTTGGGATGGCTCGACAAAAGCCAGCCGTGCCAGTGTCACCGGATCGGGCATGCTTTTGTAAGCGGTAAATCCCCATGCCAATCCCCCAATAGCAATGGTACCGCCCGCTGCACCGAGAAACGCCCAACGCCATAGCCGGCGTAGCGCATTTTGTTGGGAGGGTGCTTGATCTGGGGTCATGGAAAATAAAATCTGCGTTCTGAAATAATGTTGTTGGTTTTTACCATCGCTGAAATCCAGACGGTGTGTAAGGGACGGAAAATGAAAATTCATTGACCATGCCGTAATAAACATCGGGGCCGGGCAGGGCGTCGGCCTTCTTGCATCATATGACTGGTGTGGGGATCGTATGGTATGGCTTGTTGATATTTCGATTGGAAAACAAAATATCCCGGCACCGTTAATTTGTTTCTGTGATTCTCAATGGAAATCTCAGCGTGGCCGGTCATTATTCAACGGCTGATAAATCAGGCTTATTGCCATCAAATGTTCGTTGTATGTTCACAATGTCTTGGAAGCTTCATTTTTATCGAACTGTGTCTGGCCGTAATGAACCGCTCACCGAAACGATTATAGCGGGGAGCTCATGCGCAAGGCGCATTCAGCATTCAAGTGCAGCTTACTGGCAGCGACGGCAGTTGCATCAGCCAGTTTTCAAACCGCCCATGCGGACAGCATGGACGACAAGGTTGTGGCCATCGAGAAACAGATCCAGGCTTTGAAGGGCGAGCTGCACCATGTGCGCTCTGAGCTTGCTCGTCGTGACAAGGATATTGTTGCGGCTCATCAGGAGGCAAAGCAGGCTCAGGAAACGGCTATTCGCAGTGAAGCCGCTGCACGACAGGTGACACATGCGCTGGATATGCAGCCTGCCGGCAACCTTGGCAGCATCGTCGGCATCACGCGCAGCAGCCCGGCCTATGACAGCGCAACCTCTGCGCAGCTGGCGGATGGCGGCAAGACCCAGGGGGCACTGCGCCTGGGCCCGGTCACGATCACGGTTGGTGGCTTTATCGAAGCGGCAAGTGTGTTCCGCACAACCAGTGAAGGGGCCGATATCGCCTCCAGCTGGAACGGTATCCCGTTCCGCAATAACGTCGCTGGCAATCTCTCGGAATTCCGCGAGACAGCGCGTCAGAGCCGAGTGTCGCTGCTGGCGCAGTCTGATGTAGGCAAATACACCCATCTGGCCGCCTATCTGGAATCCGATTTCCTCGGCGCTGCCCCGACTGCGAACTCTACGGAGAGCAACAGTTATAACCCGCGTCTTCGTCATGGTTACCTGACGATCGACCGCAGCGATATGGGCCTCCATCTGCTGGCTGGTCAGACCTGGTCGCTGCTGACGCAGTCTACTTCCGAGATCACGCCGCGTAAGGAACTGACCCCCTTCACCATCGATGCCCAGTACGTGCCGGGCTTCGTCTGGACCCGTCAGCCGCAGATCCGTCTATGGAAGACGTTGGATAACCACCGCGTCAACATTGCCATGGGCCTCGAAAATCCGCAGACCAGCATGTATGTCGGTCCTAATCAGGTGACGACGGCTGGTCAGTCGGCGACCGATACGGCTCTGGGCGGTGCGACGGTTACCTACGCTCAGGCTGGTGGCTCCGGCTATGCCGGCACCAATAATTATTCCCTTGATCCGGCACCCGATATCACCGCGAAGGTGGCTTTCGATCCGGGCTACGGTCACTACGAACTGTTCGGTGTGGCGCGCTTCCTGCGCACGCATGTGACGTATAACGGCAGCGGCACCAGCCAGATCGTTCCGGCAGGGGGTGGTGGTGCGTCCTTCGTCATCCCCATGTTCAACAAGAAGATTACCCTCCAGGGTAACTTCCTTGCCGGTGTTGGTATCGGCCGCTACGGCAGTTCCCAGCTTCCGGACGCGACATTGGGCCGCAATGGCGATCCGGTTCCTTTGCCGGAAATCATGGCCATGGTGGGCGTGGTCGGCCATCCCCGTTCTTCGCTCGACCTCTATGCCTATGTGGGCACGGAGCAGGAAGGCTCCCGTTCCTACAGCGCAAATGGTAAAGGTTACGGCTACGGCAGCCCGCTTTACAGCAATGTCGGATGCTCGATCGAAGGCGCTGCTGCTGGCACCTGTGTCGGTAATACGTCTGGTATCGTACAGGGAACCACCGGGTTCTGGTGGAGAGCCCTGAAGGGGCCGTACGGCACCGTTCAAACCGGCCTGCAGTATTCCTATACCGAGCGGACTGCGTTCAAAGGGCTGGGCGGTTCACCGGTTGCCCATGCGCATATCGCGATGTTCAGCATCCGTTACTATCCGTTCCAGTAATAATGAAACAGGCCGGGGAGGAGACCCCGGCCTGCGCTTATTCTGAACCCGGATATAATAGACCGCGCCTCATGGAGATGAGACGCGGTCTATTCGTTTCAGGCTGTTGTCTTGCGACGACGACGAGGCGCCGCAGGAGCTTCAGTCTCATCGAACTCCTCGCGCGTTTTGCGGCCCAGACCATTCTGTTTCGCAAGGCTGGAGCGTCGCTCTGCATAGTTGGGGGCGACCATAGGATAATCAGGCGGAAGGCTCCAGCGCTGACGATACTGCTCGGGAGTCATGGAATAGGCGGATTGAAGATGCCGCTTCAGCATTTTCAGTTTTTTGCCGTCTTCAAGGCACACAATGTAATCTGGAAAAACTGAACGCTTGACGGGAACCGCCGGGGTCAAACGTTCCGGCTCAACAACAGGTGTCCCGATCGTGCTGAGTGTATGATGTATCTGCTGAATAAATGAAGGGATTGCTTCAGCTTGCACAGAATTATGGCTGATATGGGCGGCAACTATCTGGGCAGTTAATTCAAGCAGACGGGATGGGGGGGTATCGTCCGACAAATTGCCTCTCCTGCTAAAAAATAGGCTGACTATTATTAGGCAAATAAAGTCTTCAAGGCAATTTTTTAGTAAAAAATTATTTGCCTTCCATATTCCGGACTGAACATAATGAGGTTTAAAAAAATAACAATGATTTTCAATCTCTTATAGGATATTATATTATAAAATACAATTTAATCATACCGATCAGGAATATGGCTAAATAATTTTGATTCTGTAAGGAACAGAAGAATTCATTTCGGAGGAAAAATTTCCATGCAAAAATAAGCACATAAAAGGCATTTATTATTCAAATTCACTTTATCATCAAATATTCCGTAAGCCTGTCATGGTCAAACGGGTCTATAATTAAAAAAACTGCCTGACAGAGGATTTTCCTTCATCAGGCAGTTTCCATCAGATCATAGAGTAGAAAAATGGTCGTGAAAGTCAGTTCTTTTCGATACGGATCAGGGCCGGACGTTCCTGCACTGCACTGAGTTCCGAGATCATGATGAGCGCATCCTGCATGGATGCTTCGGTTGTTTCATGTGTGACCAGAACGATCGGTACGGTCTCTCCGGGATTGCGCCCGTTCTGCAGCATGCTTTCGAGAGAAATACCGTGATCGCGTAAAATGGCGGTTACATCGGCCAGCACGCCGGGACGATCGACCACCATGAGACGCAGATAATAGGCTCCGTGATGTGCGTTGATTGGCACGGCTTGGGCCTGAGTCAGTGCGGAGGACTCAACCCCCCAGGCCGGTCCGGCGCGTCCACGGGCAATGTCCAGTAGATCGGCTATGACGGCACTGGCGGTTGGCCCGCTGCCGGCTCCGGGGCCTTCCATCTGGATTCGGCCTACGAAGTCACCCTCTGCCAGCACGGCATTGAACACGCCGTCTACATGCGCAATGGAGGTACCTTCCGGAACCATGCAGGGGTGAACGCGAGCGGATACACCCTCTGTATTGTGCTGAGCGATACCCAGCAGCTTGATGCGGTAGCCGAGCGTCTGTGCAAATCCGATATCAAGGGCCGTGATGCCGCGAATACCTTCGATATGGACATCCTGGAACGAGACCGGGCGGCGGAAAGAGAGAGCAGCCAGAATGGCCAGCTTATGGGCTGCATCCACACCATCAATGTCGAAGCTGGGATCGGCTTCGGCATAGCCGAGTGCCTGTGCTTCAGCGAGAACATCACCGAAGTCCCGGCCCTGTTCGCGCATCACGGTCAGGATGTAGTTGCAGGTGCCGTTCAGGATACCGGCGACACGGCGGATGCGATTGGCACTCAGACCTTCGCGGATGGTTTTCAGGATCGGAATGCCGCCGGCCACCGCTGCTTCGAAGGTAAGCGGCACGCCATGCTTTTCAGCCAGTGCGGCAAGTCGTGCGCCATGCACGGCGATCAGCGCCTTATTGGCGGTAATGACCGGCTTGCCAGCCTCAAGCGCCGTCTCGACCAGAGTGGCGGCCGGACCGGAGGAGCCGCCAATGACCTCCACCACGACATCGACATTCGGATCGGAGGCCAGAGCAGTCGGGTCTTCATACCAGCGCACGCCACCCAGATCGACACCGCGATTGCGGGAGCGATCACGTGCGGAAACCGCAACCAGATCCAGCCGCCGACCGGCCTGCGCCGCGAGCAGAGGAGCATTTTCCGTCAGGATGCGTACCACGCCCGCACCCACAGTGCCCAGTCCGGCAATACCGATACGTAGCGGAGAAACAGAGGAAGAGAGGCGTGTATCAGGCATGTTCGGAAGCTTTCTCGTTGGTATCGGCACCGGGATCGCTATCCGGCTCGGCAACATTGGAATGGCCTTGCAGGAAGGCGCGGATATTGCGGGTGGCCTGACGCAGACGCTGGGTATTTTCGACCAGCGCGATGCGGACATGGGAGTCGCCATACTCGCCGAAACCGATGCCGGGGGCCACGGCGACCTTGGCGCGGGAGAGAAGCAGTTTGGAGAATTCCACGCTGCCCAGATGCGCGTATTGCTCCGGAATGGGTGCCCAGGCGAACATGCTGGCTTCCGGGGAAGGCACATTCCACCCTGCGGCATGCAGGCCGCGGATCAGCACGTCACGGCGTTCCTTATAGAGCTTGCGCATATCGGCGACGCAATCCTGCGGGCCGTTCAGGGCGGCGACGGCGGCAATCTGGATCGGGGTGAAGGCACCATAATCCAGGTAGGATTTGATGCGGGTCAGCGCATTGATCAATCGCGGATTGCCTGCCGCAAAGCCCATGCGCCAGCCTGGCATGGAATAGGTCTTGGAGAGCGAGGTAAATTCCACTGCAATGTCCTTGGCCCCCTCGATCTGAAGGATGGAGGGGGGGACGCGATCTCCGAAGTAAATCTCGGCATAGGCGAGGTCGGAGAGGATGTAGATCTCGTGCTTGCGCGCAAATGCCACCAGCTCCCGGTAGAAATCGAGATCGGCCACCCAGGCGGTGGGATTGGAGGGAAAGTTGACGATCAGCGCGGTCGGCTTCGGTACGGAGTGCCTGACGGCGACATCCAGCGCCCGCAACATGGTCTCATCCGGTGTGGCCGGAATGCTGCGCACGGCGGCTCCGGCGATGATGAAGCCGAACTGATGGATCGGATAGGACGGGTTCGGAACCAGAATCGTATCACCCGGGCTGGTGATGGCGGCCGCCAGATTGGCCAGCCCTTCCTTGGAGCCGAGCGTGGCGATGACTTCGTTTTCCGGGTTCAGGGTGACGCCGAAGCGGCGCTCGTAATAATTCGCCAGCGCCTTGCGCAGCCCGGTAATGCCCTTGCTGACGGAATAGCGATGGGTGCGGGGATCCTGCACAGCCTCGATCAGCTTGGCGACGATATGCGGTGGCGTAGGTCCGTCGGGATTGCCCATACCGAGGTCGATAATATCCTCTCCCGCCGCACGGGCACGGGCCTTGGCCCCATTCACTTCTGCGAAAACATAGGGCGGCAGACGGCGGATACGGTGAAACTCTTCGGGCATGGATGCAATCCGGTCAGAGACGCTGAAAAGGTGAAGGGGGAACTTCTATACAGAACTCCCTACAGAGAGGGAATTCACGCCTGATTCGCCTCAGGCGTGCATGGAAGGAGGATCAGTTGGTCAGGCGTACGGCCCCGCCTGTACCCAAAGGTTCGGCTTCCATCCGCACATGGCTGGCAGGGATACCGGCGCGTTCCAGCGCCAGGGTGATCGAGCGCGCCCGTTCAAGCGCCAGTTTCATTGCATCACTCTGGGCGGTCAGGCTGGTATTGAGGGCTTCCCCGAAGCCGATTGCTACGATGTTCTGGCCCGCATGTTTCAGGGCATATGCATTGATCACAAGGGTCGCATCCCTGTTGATGACTGCGGACCCGGCAGAAAAAGCAACAGGGGTCAGCTGCAGGGCAGCTCCTTTCAGCAACACGGGCGGCCCGGGAGGAGCAACCGGAGGCGTGGGATGGGGTGTCGGACCACGCAGCGGAACGCTGACGCCGGACAGATTCGGGGGAGGTGGAGGCGCGTTTGGAATGGAAGGCGCAGGCCCGGCGTTGGCCAGTTTCGATTGATAGGGTTGGTTGGGCAGGCGAGTGATACCTGCATCAGCGGCAAAAGGCTTGTCCGCGTCTTTAACGGCCTGTGCCAGCGAAACATTAGCCGGAGGGGGGGCTGCCGGCGTTGCGGGTGGCTTGGCCGTTGCCCCTTCCATATTGGCGGAAATACCACTGTCTTCTGCAGCGGGATCGGTCGCAGATGGGGCCGCAGCAGGAGGAGGAGCACGATTTGCCGTGGCCGTCCCATGATCGGGTTTCCCGGCCGGAGCCTCCGCTGAGGCTGGAGCATTCGGGGACGACCCTGAAGATGGTTTTTTGCCCTGATTGGAAGGCGCAGCACTGTCCTTGCCTGCGGTCGCCTTTTTATCTCCCCCTTGCGGCGATGGGGTGTTCGGAGAGGGCAATGGATCGGTTTTCGCCTGATATTCGGCATTGCTTCTGGCAGCGGCCAGAAGGCCGGCGATTTTATCCCGCTCCGCCTGGGTCGGCATCACAGGACGAGGCGGCACAGAGGCGAAATTGCCATACGGTTGATCTACGCCGGGCGGCGGGGGGCGCTGCCCGGCAATGGCGCCGCCTTTCAGATCATGCCACCAGCCGACCGGGTTGAAGCCACCATTATCCCGGCCGCATCCGCTCAGGGACAGGCCGCCCAGCAGGCTCCCCAGAATAGCCAGAACCGGTTTCAGTCGTTCTGGACGGAGCGCGCCCTGATGGGGCATCGCTCTGAAAAAGAAATGGTTTCGTTGCATCGTATGTTCCGCTTCAGCACCCACATCATCGGACGGAGGCGGCTTTCCCTCAAGACCCGCAATGCTTTATGAGCGCCACGAGGCGGTCATTATGTAATGACAGCTGCCCAAAACGCCGCAGAGCGTTCTAAAACGGTCCTTGAATTTCGCCCGGGGGGCAAGGGCTGGCATCTGAACCGGTGCGATGGGAAAGATAACGCCATATGCAGACAGGGGAGGAGCGGCCTCATGAGGATATCAGGCCGGTACTGGCTTCAATAGCGGAGCGTTCCCGGCGCCTTGTCCTCGACTGGCTGGCACGGGTGGAGCAGGAGGGGCCGGTTGAAGCCCTGTTGGCCGGTCATGCCACTGATGGCCTGCCGCTGGCGGATATGGCGCCGTATGTCATGAGGATCGGGGGTGCCTTTCTGGAAATGGCGGCGCGTCTGGCCCATGATCCGGCCCGTCTGGCACAGGCCCAGCTTGGTTTCTGGCGGGATTATCTGGTGCTGTGGCAGCAAGGGGCGCGTCGTATGATGGGCCTGCCCCCGCAGGAGGATCTGCCGGATGTGACGCCAGTCGGCACTGTTGAGGAGGCCCATAAGCGCGATCGCCGGTTCCGTGATCCACTCTGGCGGGAGAACGAGGTTTTCGATTTTATCCGGCAATCTTACCTGCTGTCCGCGCGCTTCATTCAGGATCAGATCAGGCAGGTCGGCGGCATGTCGCCCGATGACGCGCGCAAGGTGGATTTTTACACGCGCCATTTTATTGACGCGATGAGTCCAGCCAATTTTTTGCTGACCAACCCTCAGGTGCTGAAGCGGACAATCGACACGCGCGGCGAAAATCTCCTGCGCGGGCTGAACAATCTGCTGGCCGATCTGGAGCGCGGGCGTGGGCGTCTGCGTATCCGCATGACAGATATCGAAGCTTTCCGTACGGGGGAGACAATTGCTACCTCGCCAGGCTTCGTCGTCTATCGCAATACGATGATGGAGTTGATCCAGTATGAGCCGCAGACCGAACAGGTTCTGCGTCGTCCGCTGCTGATTGTTCCGCCCTGGATCAACAAATTCTATATTCTCGATCTCCAGCCCCATAACAGCTTCGTCCGCTGGGCTACGGCGCAAGGGCATACAGTGTTCATAATAAGCTGGATCAATCCGGATGAGACGCTGGCCGGGAAAAATTTCGACGACTACATGACAGAGGGGGTGTTTACGGCGCTGGACGAGATCGCCCGTCTTACCGGAGAGCGGATGGTTAACGGGATCGGTTATTGTCTGGGTGGTACGCTGCTTGGGTGCTCGGCGGGTGTTCTGGCTGCACGGGGAGATGACCGTCTGGCCTCTACGTCATTTCTGGCTACCATGCTTGATTTCTGCGATCCCGGTGAAATCTCGGTGTTTATTGATGAGGAGCAGCTGCGGGATATGGAGGCCCGCATGAATCGGCGCGGCTATCTGGACGGTACAGAAATGTCGGAGACGTTTAATCTGCTCCGGGCCAATGATCTGATCTGGTCTTTTGTCGTCAACCATTACCTGATGGGTGAGACGCCGGTGCCATTCGATCTGTTGCACTGGAACAGCGACGGTACCCGTATGCCTGCCCGGATGCATATTTTTTATCTGCGTACGATGTATCGGGACAATCTGCTGGTGGTACCGAATGCCGTTGCGCTGGATGGCACGCGGATTGATCTCTCCCGAGTGACCACCCCTGCCTATTTTCTGGCGACACGCGAAGATCATATCGCACCATGGCGGACGATATACAGGGGGATGCAGGCTCTGGGCGGAGAGCGGCGCTTTGTTCTGTCAGGCGCAGGGCATGTTGCCGGGATTGTCAACCCGCCGGGTATCGGCAAATACGGATACTGGGTCAATGATTCCCTGGCGGATGAACCGGAGGAATGGCTGGCCAACACGACCGAGATCGCAGGCAGCTGGTGGACGGACTGGAATCACTGGGTGACGGCTTTGGCACCGGAAAAATGCGACGCCAGACCTGTCCGTGACCATGGGCTGGGACATGCGCCCGGAACCTATGTCAATGACGGCTATATCGGGCAGGGAAGGGCATGAAGCGGTCGGGCTGCGCACTCTCAGTTCGGTAGCAGGAATAAACTTGACGGGCCGGAAATATTCCGTGTGAGATGGTGAAATGATAAATTATACGGTAAAAGATCGTTCAAAGGCCCATTCATCGTTGCCCGCATTGCATAATTCAAGGTCCGACATACGGTACACACGGGCAGGGGCTGGATTGCTCATGGTTGCGACTGCTCTGGCGTGTTGGGGTGGCGCACGGAGCCGCCTGCCACGTTGAGATGGCCTGAATGATTACTGCAAATCCTTGCTGCGTGGCTTTTCGACTGTAAAACCATTCTGCGCCAGAAAATCATATAAACCGACTGCAAAATTCTGTGCAGTTGCCAGAGGCATCACCACGCGGCCGACAACAGCGCGGTTGATGGTGGCACTTTCCTCGCCATGATCAACGCGCGGGGTAGCGAAAGTGATATGGACATTCCCCATATGAATAAAGAAACCATGGGCTTCGGCGACGAACATTTCCGGGGCCAGAGGGTTTTCCAATGTCCGAATGCTGGGGGCGGGAAGTGGATTGTTCGCGCCTTGATCTCTGTGAGGCTCAGGCGTCTGCATTGTATTGCCACGTGCCTGTTGCCGGATCTGTAAGGTGGAAACTGGTTTGGCCATGTCAGGAAAGTCCTGGAGATGATTGCAATGATGAATGTATCAGAGGAGTGTAAGAGAAATTTCTCTATTTGGCTTTGTTTATTTTTTAAAAATTGAAATATCAACTTTGGGTTTATTTTTGATAATTTCAATAAAACAATTATGGAGTTTTCTATGAAACGGTTATCTATGGAACCAATGGTATGGTTTCTTCCAATGATTATAATCATGTTGCTGTCAGCATGTTCGGCACAGATGATGCGAAGGGACGAGATCGTGGCCCAATGCCGCAATCAGGCCCTGAAGGATACGACATCAGTTCCGGGACCAGCCCCCAATCTGGTGCGTGACCGTCTTTTTCAGGCCTGCATGAAGAAAAATAACCTCTGACCAAAACCTGATAGCCTGTTCCGTGTTGGTTTTGTTCTGCTTACGAAAACCGTTTTGGACAGAGGGAGAAGCGCCAATGAAGATGACAGGCTGGGCGAAGTATTGTCCATATACGGTCATGGTGATGCTGCTGATCAGTGCTTTCGGCCCTGCGCAGGCGGCAGAGGAGACTGATAAACAGGCTAGTCAACAACAGCGTATGACAGTCTGTAACGCCGATGCCAAAAATCAGGGTCTTGGTGGAGATGAACGCCGTGCTTTCATGAGCGGCTGTCTCACCCAGTCAGGTATGAACCCGCAGGAGCGCATGAAATCCTGTAACACCAGGGCCAGCGAAAAAAAGCTCGACTCAAAGCTCCGTACAGCATTCATGAGCGGGTGTTTGCAGAAAAAATAGTCTGACTTTATGTACTTTATGTCTGGTGGTAGGTTCGCTCCCGGCTGCTATCCTTTCCCGTAATGACGGGTCTGTGATAGGAGCTACTTTCCCTGTTTCTTCTGTCCACAGGCTGACGGTGTTTTGATTGAGCTTGCTGCGACGTCCAGTATCGCCTTTTCTGCTTTTGGTGATATCACAATCGGGTGCGATCCCGGAACGGGCGCCCATATTTACTGGCAGCGTGGCGCCTGCCAGAGTGAAGCTGATGCACAAGGCGTAAGCTACGCGCCCTACGCACATGCCTTGTTCGGATTTTTGATGCAGACCGATGCAGGGCTGACTGAGCCAGTGCTGATGATCGGCTGCGGTGGTGGTTCATTGGCAACGATGCTGCATCGGGCCGGACGGGCGGTCGAGATCGTTGATATTGACCCCGTCTCGTTCGAACTGGCACGGTCGCATTTCGGCTTACCTTCCGATATTCCATGCCATATTGCCGATGGTGTCGCGTTTTTGCAGGCCATCAATCCGCATCAACGCTATGGCGCAATCATTGTGGATGCGTTTCATGGATCGGAAGTGCCACCTCATTTTCTCGATCTGTCGTTTTTTCAGCTTTGCGCCACACGGCTTCAAGGCGGTTTCGTGGTGATGAACGTGCTGGAAACCACCGCAAACAGAGTTGGGCTGTCATGCCTGTTCCGCACACTCGATGCGTGGCTGCAACAGGAAGGACAAAACCTGCGTTTGTTCGAGGAAGGCATGTGCGGGGAGCAGAATCTTCTTTTGCTCGCTGGGAATGTCCATGATCTCAGTATGCCGGAACTGATGATGCCGCCCCATGGCGCGGCAGAGGAAATTCGCGATGATCTGGCTCGCATGCGCTTCCGCCCTGATCTGGAGCCACCCTCATGGGGCGTGGTGCCCTGAGAAGTGTGCCCTGAGATCAGGGGCGAGCCTGTTCCAGAACCGACAGGAATGCGCTGGACACCCCGCTCTTTTGTAATATGTCCGTGGTCAGGGGAACACCGACAGCACAGGCCGCCACCACATGGGGCAGACCGGATGGCTGGATCATCAGTGCGTGCTGTTTCGCATCCGGCCATAGCATGAAGGGCACTTCATCGGTCAGGACGGAGGCCAGACATTCTTTCACGGCATCTGCATCGAGATCGACATTGCCTTTACGAGGATAGGAAGCCCGGTAGAGCTTCATCAGCGCTGCAGACTGCACGACACCGAGCTGTGTTCCATCCTCCGCACTGTCCAGACTGGCCTTGCCGATCAGGGAGGCAGGCAGAACGCGGACCCAGTTGACCGGAGAACCGGTTTCGAGATTGTAGACGAGCGGGAAAAAACCATAATCCGGGTGCGCGCCCCCACAGGATGCAAAATCCGAGACGAAATAGCTCAGATAAGTTGGCCCGTTCATGGTGACGCTGATTTTGCGTGACCAGCCATCAGCTTTGGTGAGGGTATCCTCCGTTGCATTTCCTTTGCACCCCTTTGCCGCGCTCAGCACGCGGGCATCGGCTTTTTCGAGTGCCTTGTTGATGCGCTGAAGGGCAGGGGTATTTCCCTCCGGGCGGGGAAAAGCGGCGATATCCGGGGCAATGGCTGTCTGCTGATGCAGCGTAACCCCTTCTGCGTATGTGGGAGCCGGCAAAAAAATTGCTGTCATCATCAACAGGGAAGCCGGAACAGATGACCGGCAGGACAGGGAAAAAATATTCATCACTTTGGCCATCCTCCATTATGAAAAATATCTCTTCCCCCTTTATAGACGCGCCTCTGGTATTACAGCTAGGTGCGGACAGGGTAATACGCAATGGAGGCAAACACCATATGCCTCTATAAGCGATCCCCGCTTGGGCAGAGACGCAGAAAAGCAGAAGGAACAGCGCATGGCCTATGATTACGATCTGTTTGTCATCGGTGGCGGCTCTGGAGGTGTGCGCTGTGCCCGTATTGCAGCCGGGCATGGGGCACGGGTCGGCGTGGCCGAGGATCGTTTCTGGGGCGGCACCTGCGTCAATGTCGGCTGTGTGCCCAAGAAAATCATGGTGCAGGCGGCGGAATATGGCGGGTTTGTAGAGGACAGCCACGGTTTCGGCTGGAACACGCAGCGCGGCGAACATAACTGGGCCGCACTGATCACCGCCAAAGACCGGGAGATTGAGCGTCTGAATGGAGCCTATCGCCGGATACTGAGCAGTGCCGGAGCAGACATCATTGATGCCCGAGCCACTCTGCTTGCTCCGCATCGTTTGCGTCTGACCAGCGGTGACGGCACGGCACGGGAAATAACGGCGGAGCGCATTGTCATTGCGACGGGCGGTCACCCCTCACGTCCTGATATTCCTGGTGCGGAGCTTGGGATTGTTTCGGATGATGCGTTTCACCTTCCCTCCCTGCCGCGTCGGATCGCTATTCTGGGGGGCGGATATATCGCGGTGGAATTTGCCGGATTGTTTCGCGGGCTGGGGGCGGAGGTGGATCTGATCTATCGCCAGTCTCTGCCGTTGCGGGGGTTTGATGGCGACATGAGGACGGCTCTGGCTGATGCCTACGTGGCGGATGGTATTCGTCTCCATCCTGACAGCACCATTACCGCGATCGAAAAACATGACGGGCAGAGGATCCTGACGCTTGATCATGGAGAAACCCTGACGGTTGATCTGGTATTTTTTGCAACCGGGCGCGTACCGGCAACGCAGGGGTTGGGTCTGGAGGAAGCTGGTATCGAGACCGGAAAAGATGGAGCCATTCCGGTTGATGATCGCTGGGAAACCAATGTAGCCGGGCATTATGCGATCGGTGATGTCACCAACCGGATGAACCTGACTCCCGTGGCGCTGGCGGAAGGGCATATGCTGGCGAACAGGCTGTTTTCCTCCGGGCATGCCGGTCAGGTATGGAATTTCCATCAGGTTCCAACGGCGGTTTTCTCGACGCCCCCCATCGCGACCGTTGGCATGACGGAGGAAGAAGCAGAGAAAAATGGCCCGACAGAGGTGTTCACGACCGGCTTTACACCGATGCGACACCAGATCAGCGGTCGCAAGCGCCGCAGCTTCATGAAACTTCTGGTGGATCAGGCCAGCCAGAAAATCGTCGGTGCGCATATGTTCGGCGAAGACGCGCCGGAGATCATGCAGGGTCTGGCCGTGGCGATCACGACAGGCGCCACCAAGCAGGATTTCGACCGCACCATCGGCATCCATCCCACTGCGGCCGAGGAGTTTGTCACCATGCGCAGCCGCACCAGAACGGTCGGGTGATCAGAATCTTCAGGACAGACAGTGCGTCGGTTTTGTAAACCGAAGGTCGTAAGCCAGCCGGTCACGGCTGGTTTTTGATCTGCTTCTGTGCAGGCTGAGCAGCTTCAGCACTTTGGGCGGCACGGGTATGGAAAGCAGTGGCCAATGTGACATCCCCTGCGCGGATGGCTGCATCCTCCGCAAGAGTAAGCGCAGTGCGCATGCCGCGATAATCCAGCAGCGCGCGCCGCTGATCAGCGAGGACAGAGGCGGTTGAGATTGCTTCCTTCCAAGCTCCACGCTGCATGGCAAGGCGTGTGTCCAGTTCCCCGGCATCGGCGGCTGCCACCAGAGACAGGGCAGGGTCAATTTTCTGTCGGGCTGAGGACAGAGCGGAGAGGTCTTTCTGCCGGTCCGCAATCAGCCCGGCGACGAAGGCGGCGCGCTCGTGCAGGGCCGGATCGGTGGAGTGCAAGGCGCTGGAAGCAGCCTGCCATGCCTCGGTATCGCGATGGGCGCGATACAGGGCGCTCGCTTCCACCAGATCGAGCAGAGGCTTCCCGGCATGATCATTGCGCAGGAGCAGCCCGGTGCGGGTGCGGTTAAGAGTGTCAAGGCTCTGTTGCAGCTTGCCATGTGCCAACTGGGCGGTTGCCAGATCATATCCGGCATCGTGCAGAGCCGATGCATCATCCCTCAGCAGCGCCTGTTGATAAGCCGTCTCGAAATTCTGTTCCGCCTGATCGGTGGCGAGATAGCGCATTGCCTGAAGGCCCGTATCGAAAGCGTTGGACAGTTTCTGGTCCTGCGGCAGAGGCGGCGTGCCATGTCTTCCGCAGCCACACAGCAACATGCTCATGAACAGGGCTGGTAAGGCGCTGGCCCGTATCATGGCTGGACAGCCGAGGGAGGAAGCCGTCTTATATCTGCGGGTGGCGTACCGCTGCCGCCCAGAATCCACAGGCCGCGCACCTGCTCGATCAGCTTCTGAAGATCATGCGCCGTAACCTGCGCCTGCAATACCAGCGGGGGAATATCCTTTGTGATACCCGATACGTTCTGCATGACGGCGGGAAAATCCTTCGATGCTTTTGCAAGATTGCCGGTCGCAGACCGCATGTTGTTGAGAACAACATTGGTAGAGGCAAGCAGCCCGTCCGCGTGTTCGACAATTGGATCAAGCCGCGCCATGGCCTGTTGAAGGGAGGCAAGGCTGCTTTCCGCCTCTTTCACCAGCGTATCATCGGTCAGAAGCCTGCCCGCATTGCCTTTCCCTTCGCGGATATTTTTCAGAATGGCACTGAGGTTTTCTGTGATCATCTGGGCATTGTGCAGGAGCGGAAGCGCCTGTTTGCGGATGTCGGTGATGGTGCTGGATAGCATCTCCATCGGGTTCTGGTCGGTGGTGGCGGACAGCACGGCATAATTCCAGTCCAAAGGTTGGCCGGTGCCGCGTGTCAGCGACACGAAAGCAGCACCCGCCACCGCATAGCGCAGTTTGATGGTGGCCTTGCTGTCCTGGCGGATAAAGGGTTCCGCCTGCGGGTCTATTTCGGCCAGTGCGTACATTTCACCATCGGCATTCAGTTTCATGCGGCGGATCATGCCGGCGTGAATCCCCATGACCTCCACATCCGCACCGGGGGAGAGGCCGCCAACGCCTGTCTGGGGGAGAAGGATGCGGAGTTCTCCGGGAGGCTTCAGCCAGTCGCGCAGAAACCCGGCCTCAATCACGGCACCGGCAAACACGGCGATGCAGGCCAGCACCAGAAACCCGACCCATTCATCGGTATATCGCCGTCCATAGAGCGGGCGTACGGTCGTACCGGGAGGGGTGGAAGGATCGGAGTGCTGCATCATGATACCCGTAGCGGGATGAGGCCGTTATCGTTCAATAAAAACCGGTGTGAAAACGCATCGGCGAAGGGCCGCCAGTTATTGCGGCCCGTGTTGAAGCAGATGGCGGCGGCCCCCCGATCCAGCGCACGTGTCAGGGCGGACAGCAGCGTGGGCATGATCTCTGGAGCCGGGGGAGGATCCAGCAGCAGCAGGGCAGGCTGTCCCATGAAGGCGCGGACATAGCTTGCGCGAGCCAGATCAGTCTCTGACAGATGGGCGGGGGGCACGGTTGGCAGGCCGGGAAGGCCAAATTCAAGACAGAGTTTGACTGCCTCATCCACCAGATCGGACAGCTTCTGTCTGGTGTGATGCAGGCGGGGCAGCAGGATATTGTGGTCGGTCCCGCTCAATGTATTCCATGCGCCGCGTTGATAGGTGCGGCCGATCCTTCCGCGCAGGGCATATTGTTCCAGCGTGTTGATCTGCGTCCAGTCGAGCCCCTGAAACAGCACTGCTCCCGAGGAGGGATGCTGTATACCGCAGCACAGGTTGGAGAAGGCAGTGGCGGTGATCTGGGCGTGGGTGGTCAGCAAGGTGCATTCGCCCTGTTGCAGCCGCATGTCCATAAGGCGTTGCGGCAGGCCGGTCAGGGCAAAATCCGGTTGGGCCTGACGAAGTTCCAGAACGGTGAGACCACGGGACATGGGGCTATACCGTGACGGTGAACAGGATGTTCACGATCATGACTGTCAGGATACCACGCGCAAAGCCGCGGGATAACAGGGCCTGCAGATCGTTATCGGTCTGCGCCGACAAGCCGGTCAGACAGCTCGACAGCCCGACCAGAAAGCCCACCACCATCAGTTTCAAGGGGATGATGATATAATCCAGTTCACTCATTGATCCGGTGACACTGGTCAGAAACCCCCACAGGGATTGGGTGATCAGTCCTTCCTCAGTGGCGACGGCAAAACCGACACACAGGGCCGTCACCGCAAACACCATTCCCAACGTGAAGGCGCTGACGGTGAAAGCGATGGTGCGCGGCACGATGATCAGAATGAATGGATCGATCCCCTGGGCCTCCAGGGTTCTGATATGTCCGTTGGCGCTGAGCATGCCGAGCTCGGAGATCATTGGCATACCGCTGCGGCCCAGCAGGATGATCCCGACCAGAATCGGAGACAGTTCCCGCAGCAGAATGGTTGCCAGGATCGTGCCGGTACTCTCCACCATGCCGGCAAAGCCAAGCCAGTAGATGGCCTGCGAAATCATAGCGATCCCGACCAGTGTCGCGGTGAACAGGGTACTGATCACGCCGCCCCCCGCGGCTTGATGCAGGGTCTGACCGAACGCGGCCCTTGTGGTTCGCCGCCAGCAGGACGGGCGCCCGACCTCCAGCACCACGCCGGCGCTGGCAGCGACCATGATCAGCAGGAAGCGCAGCATGTTGCGTGTGCCGCGTCCGATGACGCGCAGAAACAGCCGCACCCGTGCGAAACTCTGTGCCGGGATCGTGGCTGTCTGCATTATTGCCGCCCCGCCATGCTGTAGGCACGGCTGATACCGGTTTGCGGCGTGTAGAACGCCCCCCGGTTGCGGAACAGGAAGTGGCTACGCAACAGCTTGTAGGCCGCTTCGGTTACCTGAATGGAGCCAGGCAGGGCATTGCCCTGTGTCATGGCCTCGGCTCCCTGCAAAGCGTGGCCCCATATGTTGAAGACGGCCGGGTCTTTTCCCAGCCATGCCCCCATGGCCGGGCCGACATCAATGCCGATATGGAAATTTGGATCGATCTCCTCTCCCGCCAGCCGCGTGATGCACGCATCACGGATCGCCAGTGCGGCATCCCCCATCTGAAATGCTGCCTGAGGATCAGGCGTGCTGCCGCATCCGCTGACGGCGAACAACCGGTGCCCGGCCAGTTTGAGGGAAAAAATATCGTGTGTGCGTGCGATCTCCTGAAAATCCGAGGCCATGTCTCCAACAAGACGGATGATGGCTGCCTGATCGGCCTGATTGCTGATGGCGACAGGCTGCACGTCGAAAGTGATGACCATCGCCACGATGGAAGGAAATACGCCGTTTTGCAGGCTGTCCGGACCAGGCTGATCATGGGGGGAAAGCAGGCAGGACTCTGTTGCCACCGGTTGTGGCGGGGCAGACTGCGTAGCGATGGTCTGCGGCCTGGAAAGGTCCGGTATCATTGCTGCCTCGGTCTGGCTGCGCAGACGGATACCGACGATACCGCTGAGAATGCTGACGATATGGCGGGACTCAGCCAGCCGCCCGGCATCTTCCAGCATGATGGCACCGACAAAACCGTCCTGATCCGGGATGGGCTGTACCGAAAGAGAGCGTGTCTGGCTGTTTCTCATATGCAGCCTGTAAAGCCG
The DNA here is from genome assembly GCF_001889525.1 of Granulibacter bethesdensis. Taxonomy (NCBI): domain Bacteria; kingdom Pseudomonadati; phylum Pseudomonadota; class Alphaproteobacteria; order Acetobacterales; family Acetobacteraceae; genus Granulibacter; species Granulibacter bethesdensis. The sequence continues at coordinate 1,587,044 of NZ_CP018192.1, read as the reverse complement.
CTCGGTACGGGGATCGGCAGCGGCATCCTGAATCGTGAACGCTTCGCCGCCTTCGATGGCCTCCAGCAATGGTCCTGCTTCCGTCATGCCGAGGGAGAAGCCGCCCATATGGCTGTCCCTGCGACGGTCATAGATATCTTCACAATGGAGGGTTCGTCCGTTTCTGCCGATATGCCAGATGCTGGCACGCTGTGCCTGACTGACGGAGGCGAGATGTTCAGTCAGGATAGGTGCTTCCTCGTTGCCGTCGAAAATGTCGGGATGACTCATCAATTGTTGCAGGGATCGGCGCTCGTCCTCGGCCCGCTGGTTCTGGTCGGTCAGAACATCCATGACGTGCTCGACCCGTCTGCCCTGGCGGATCAGGAGACCGGCCAGCACCATGGCCAGCGCAACTGTCATGCCGGAGTACAGCAGCATGCTGCGGCTGTCCTGTGACCCGAAGGCTGCAAAATCCTTTGTCGGCAACACGATCAGCAGTACCCAGTCAGGTGCTCCGGCAGGGAGTCTGGCGGCGATGAAAACGTAATCCTCGCTGTCCTGCCCGCGCTTAAGGGTAAAGCTGCCCGGTCCGTATCCGCTGACATGGAAGATATTGAAAGCACGGGAGAGTGGAGTGTCCTGCCCGGTTTTAGGATCAGCGGCGATGTGCGCCTTGACGGGATCGAGCGCGGCCTGACCCAGCACATCACGCGATGCGACAATCTGCCCGTTTTTCTGCGCAATCACCGCATAACCGTGCTCACCGATCTTCAGAGAATCGAGAAAGGACGATAGCTGATCCAGCGAGATGTTGACGGCAATGACGTGATCGCGGGTATCCGCATTATGATAGGCGGTGGACGTCGTAATGACCGGACGCCCGGTGGGTTTGAAAATATAGGGCGGGGACCAGTATGGCTGCTTGGTCCTGACGGGCTGTTGATAATAGTTGCTGGTGCGAGGATCGTAGGGATCGGGGCTGGGGGGGGCGCTGGAGACCAGTTCACCATTGGCATTATTACGAATAACGGAACGGAGCCTGACCCGGTCGGGTCCGGCGGACACCACCACGATCTCCGTTCCGCCATTGCCGTCCCGCTGTACCAGTGCAAAATCACCATCCGAGTTGGCGAGATAGAAAGCCTGAATTTGCGGCACCTGCCGCAGCATGCCGCCCGCGTAGAAGTTGAACAGCTTGCCGTTATTGTCGAGCGCACCATGCTGAAGCAGATCCTGCACCAGTCGGGAACCAAGCTGTGCAGGTGAAAGATAGGTCGTGACTTCCTGAGCGATATAATTCTGTGTCGCGTTGAGCAGTTCGTTGGAGAGCTTGATCGTATTGGTGCGCACCAGAATATAGGAATGATACCCTATGGCAAACATGGACCCGAGAACCAGGGTAATGCCGATGGTGGGCAACAGCACCCGGCGCAGCTTGCGGCGGGTACGCTCCTGTCGTTGCCCGGTTGGGTCGATGACTTCATCGGGCTGCTCGGCGGGCTGCAAAAACGCGATCTCCTGACTGGCTCCGTGCGGTCTCATTACCGGAGCGGTATAAACCCGCCTGCTTACGGCTGGTTCCGGCATAGCAGCGGGATCAGGTGGCGGCGAGGGAGGGATGTGATCACATTCAGGATGGCTCCCCCGGCAGACGTGGGGTCGGATCGCGCACCAGCCAGTAAACGATCCCCAGACACAGGATCGCGGCAGAGAGGGAGAGCATCTCCACCATGCCGGTATCCTTGATGTCCATGATGATGAACTTGCGTACCGTGGTGAGCATACCAATCAGGATGACGGAGCGGATGCGAATGGCGGGCCGGTCCCGCCCGTCTCCGATCCGCAGCAGGGAGTGTTTGAACTCCAGCGCGATCAGCACGGTAAAAATCATGCCGAAAATCCGTTGCAGCACCTGGGGGTCGGAGGGGTTCAGCCCGTGCTCGGCCAGCATCACCACCAGCGATGCCACCAGTCTCCAGAGCGACAGCGCGGCCAGCAGGACGATGACGATGGTCAGGATCAGCATCACCCCGTCCTCGAACAGGTCGAACAGTCTTGTCGCCCATCGGGAGGAAGAGAAGCGGGTTGATGGCAGGCGGGAACTGACAGGCTGACCACTCATGAAGAAGGCTGTCCTTGGTGGAGGATACGATTCGGGGATCATCGTGCTGTGAAGTTAGGGATAACGCGCCATGTTGTGAATTCAGACTACTGCCCGTCATGCAGCGTTGCCGGAGGCACACCCCTGACGTGAAACGGCAACGATTGGACGGGGCGCGGTGTGCGGGGTAGCTTGGAAGGATTGTCTGGCCGGCGCGATAGAGAAATGCCGTCCCCGGTTGGACAGAACGGAATTTGCCGGAACGAGATACGCAATGGATACGATCATGACCGCCGGACCCTCTGCCCCGGCTACTGCCAAGGCCTGGACGCCGCAAAGCTGGCGTGAGCGCCCGATTTTGCAGGTGCCGGTCTATACGGACCCCGCTGCGCTGGGTGAAGTCGAGCAGCGTCTGCATCGTTATCCGCCGCTGGTTTTTGCGGGTGAGGCACGCCGTCTGAAGGCCCAGCTTGCCGAAGTGGCACAGGGGCGGGCTTTTGTGTTGCAGGGCGGCGATTGCGCGGAGAGTTTCGGCGATTTCACCGCCAATATCATCCGTGACACATTCCGGGTGCTGTTGCAGATGGCGGTGGTGCTGACATTCGGCGCTGGTTTGCCGGTGGTGAAGGTCGGACGTATGGCCGGTCAGTTCGCCAAGCCGCGCTCCAGTGATACTGAAACGGTGAATGGGGAGACCCTGCCCAGCTATCGCGGTGATATCATCAATGGGCCGGCCTTCACGGCGGAGGATCGCGTGCCGGACCCGGCACGGATGGAGACCGCCTATTTCCAGTCTGCCGGCCGGATGAACCTGCTGCGGGCCTTCGCTTCCGGCGGCTACGCTGATCTGCATGAAGTCCATCGCTGGAATCTCGGCTTCGTGGAGCGTTCCCCGCTGGCCAGCCAGTATCGGGATATGGCGACCCGCATTGATGAAACGCTGCGCTTCATGGCCGCCTGTGGGCTGAAAGACACCGCGCAGGTGCGGGAAACCGAATTCTATACCGGGCATGAGGCGCTGCTGCTGCCTTATGAGGAAGCCTTCACCCGGGTCGATTCCACAACAGGCGAGTATTACGGCTGCTCCGCGCATTTCATCTGGATTGGCGAGCGGACCCGCCAGCCCGACGGGGCGCATGTGGAGTTCATGCGCGGCATCCATAATCCCATCGGCATCAAGCTCGGCCCGAATGCCGATCCTGATGAGGTGGTGCGCCTGTGCGAATTGCTGAACCCGCGCGCCGAGCCGGGCCGCATCACCCTGATCAGCCGCATGGGTGCAGACAAGGTGAGGGATCGCCTGCCGCCCTTGCTGCGGGCGGTCAAGCGCTCTGGCGTGCCGGTGGTGTGGGTGTGCGACCCGATGCATGGCAACACGATCTCGACCAACAGCAAGATCAAGACCCGTAATTTCGACAGTATCCTTGGCGAGGTGCGTGGCTTCTTCGACGCGCATGCGCAGGAAGGAACCTGGGCGGGCGGTATCCATGTGGAGATGACGGGCCGCGATGTGACCGAATGCATCGGTGGCGCCCACCGCCTGACCGAGACCGATCTTGGCCGCGCCTATGAAACCTTCTGCGATCCGCGCCTGAATGCGGAACAGTCGCTGGAATTGGCGTTCCTGCTGGCGAGTGAGTTGAAGCAGCGCCTGCACCATGTCAGCAAATCCATCCCGTAACGACGCAGAGAGAGACAGATGGGTGGCACTCATGAGGCACGCGACAGCGATGAGGATATAGCGAGCCGCACCGATGCGTATTTCAACCGTACGCGGGCCATCGTTTCCCGGTTTGGAGATGTGCCGGTCACCTATGCGGTGTTCCTGCGGCGTCCGGTTCTGTCAGCCACCAGGCTGGCGACGGAGTGGCTGCATGATGTGATGCAGCGGCGCGGCGAGCAGGTCATGATCGAGGCCCTCCACAAGGAGGGGGAATGGGTCGGGGCCGGGGAGCCACTGCTGTATATCTCCGGCAGTTTCCGGGCATTGGTCGATCTGGAGACGATCCTTCTTCAGAAACTCGGCCCGGCCTGTGTCGCGGCGCTGAATGCCAGCCAGATGTGCCTTGCCCTGCCGGAATCTGCGTTTCTGGCCATGGAAGCCCGCCATTGTGCGGGGGCGGAAATGGAGGACATCATGGCCTATGCCGCTTCCGTTGGCAGTGCTGCAGCCCGGCGAGAGGGGGCAAAAGGCTTTATCGGCAATGCCAATGATGCCACCGCCCACTGGTTCGGGGCCTCTTCCGGTTTCGGCACCATGCCGCATGCATTGATAGGTTATGCAGGCTCGACCCTGCGTGCCTGCGAGATGTTCGCCGAAACATTTCCCGAGGAGAAAATGACCATTCTGGCCGATTATTTCGGTCGGGAACTGACAGACACGCTGATCGTCTGCGGTCGTTTTCCGGAAAGGGCTGCGTCCGGCAATCTTGCCGTGCGCCTGGATACCCATGGTGGACGTTTCATGGAGGGTTTAAGCCCCTCCGCGAGTTATGCTGTCCTTGAAAAACACGCACCGGAGGCAATCCGTCGCTACCGCTCGGAGGACGAGCTGCGTTATCTGGTCGGCACCGGTGTTTCGGCAGCATCCATCTGGCATATGCGCGATACGCTGGACGAGGCCGGTTTCCCCAAAGTGGGGATTGTGGCGTCCTCCGGCTTCAGCGCTGAAAAATGCCGGGTCATGGCGGATGTGCATGCGCCGATCGATGTGGTCGGCACGGGCAGCTTTATCCCCGAACGCTGGAGCGAAACCTATGCGACAGCGGACATCATTGCCTATGATGGACAGAACCGGGTGAAGGTCGGGCGAGAGTTTCTGTTCCGCAAGGATCGCTGATCTCATCTGCCGGGGGTGTGGCGTGGAAACCCTGATGCCGGCTGGCGTTAAAGCCTGCACATTGCCGGATCGGATCATGTCATGAAGCTCTTCAACTGCGACCATTGCGGAAACCTGCTGTATTTCGAAAACCGGGAATGCGGCAAATGTGGGCACAGGCTGGGATATATTCCCCAGACGGCTTCGCTCAGCGCGCTGGAGCCGATGGAACCTGAGGAGGATGGAACAGCTGTGTTCCGCGCCATGGCGGATGGAGGCACTTATCGTTTCTGCGACAATGTAGTGAATGATGGCTGCAACTGGCTGGTCCCGACTGGGAGTGCCGACCGGTTCTGTCTGGCCTGCCGCCATAACCGGACCATTCCCGATCTGTCTATTCCCGGCAATCTGGAGAAATGGCAGAAGCTTGAGTTGGCCAAACATCGCCTGTTTTATACGCTGATCCAGCTTGGTCTGCCCCTGCCGACGGTGCAGGAGCATCCGGAGGGGCTGGTATTCGATTTTAAGGATGACACTCCGGAGGAGCCGGTGCTGACCGGTCACGATAACGGTGTTATCACCATCGCTCTGAAAGAGGCTGACGATGCCGAGCGTGCCAAGATGCAGCAGGAGATGGGCGAGCAATATCGCACTTTGATCGGTCATTTCCGTCATGAAGTCGGGCATTTCTTCTGGGATCGTCTGGTGCGGGATGGCGACCGTCTGGAAGAATGCCGTGCTGTGTTTGGCGATGACCAGCTGGATTATCAGCAGGCTTTGCAGAACCGATATGAGAACGGCCCCCCTGTGGGTTGGGAGGAGAATTTCATCAGCGCTTATGCCAGCGTGCATCCCTGGGAGGATTTCGCGGAAACATGGGCGCATTACCTGCATATCGTCGATACGCTGGAGACTGCCAACGCCTTCGGGCTTCAGGTGCGGGCAAAGGCCGATGTCAGCGGTGAAATGGCGACAAAAATTGATTTCGGTCCCCATGAGGTTGATCGTATCGAAGATCTGATCACCGCCTGGGTTCCGCTGACGGTGGCCGTGAACAGTCTCAACCGGAGCATGGGGGAGTCTGATCTATATCCCTTTGTATTGAACAGCGCGGTGGAGGCGAAGCTGGCCTTTATCCATACGCTGATTCATGATCAGCGCCATGCTATGGTTCAGTCGGAGCCGCAGGCGGCATAAACGGGGTGTCTGCCTTTCCGTCGCCTTGCTTCTATCGGCGGAGCAACTGCACTATATGATAGGCTTTCAACCCGCCCGCCACCGCGCCGGGCGGGTTTCCTGTTTTAGTGCGCCGGGCGGTCAGAACGCCCAGATGAAAGGCAGACTGGTTTGAGTGATCTGTTTTCTCCCGATGGTGGATGGTGTGTACGCATCCTCGATCTGTCGGCCCCCGAAGATGCGGCGCTGGAAGATCGCGTGGTGGAGGAAGTGTCAGGTTTTCTGACGCTGATGCACGCCAATGCCTTTGCACGCCGCTATGTGCGCGACAGCCTCGAACGGTGCCGCGAGACCGGTATGGCTCCGGCTGACGTGCTGGCCGCATGGTCTGCTTTCGGAGAGGACGCTGAAGTCGTGGATGGGGGCGAGCATGGCTGGTCCAGCGCCGCGGAAGTCGGGGTTTTCGCTCGTGAACCGGCCAAGGGGGAAGACCGGGACTGGCGCCTGATCGATCCACGCCGGGATACGGATGATGATGCGGAGGAGGGTGCGTCCTCCTCCGCCTCGGCGGCTGCCGATGGTGACGGGCGAGAGGATTGATCCATGGTGCATGTTCGTTTCGCGCCCAGTCCGACGGGCTATCTGCATGTTGGTAATGCCCGGATTGCAGTAGCCAATGCGCTGTTTGCGCTGCGCTATTCCGGCAAGTTCACCCTGCGTCTGGACGATACCGATCTGGAACGCTCCCGCGATGAATATGCGGAAGCGATTGCGCAGGATCTCCGCTGGATGGGGATTGAATGGGCCGATACATTCCGCCAGCGCGACAATATGGACCGCTATGAAGCTGCTGCTGAAGCTTTGAAAGCCTCCGGTCGTCTGTATCCCTGTTTCGAGAGCGAGGAAGAACTTCGCTACAAAAGGGAACTTCGTCTGAAGCAGGGACGGGCCCCGGTTTATGACCGTGCCATGCTGAAAATGACGCCGGAGCAGCGTGCACAGGCGGAAGCCAATGGCAAGCGTCCATACTGGCGCTTCCTGTTGTCCGATCGCACCGTTAGCTGGCGCGATGGCGTGCTGGGGCCGCGGCAGGTGAAGTTGCAGGCGATCTCCGATCCGGTGGTGATCCGTGCTGATGGCACGCCGCTTTATACGTTCACCTCGGTGGTGGATGATATCGCAACCGGTGTCACCCACATCATCCGTGGTGAGGATCATATCAGTAATAGCGGTGTGCAGACCGATCTGTTCGAGGCACTCGGCAAGGCGGCGCCTGCGCTTGCGCATCTGCCGCTGCTGACGGATGCGGATGGCGGCAAGCTCTCCAAGCGGATCGACAGCCTGACCTTGCGCAGTCTTGCGCGGGATGGGATCGAGCCGGTGGCGCTGGTTTCCTATCTGGCGCGTCTCGGCTCCTCCCGCGATCCGCAGCCATTGACGCTGGCGGAACTGGCGCAGGAGTTTGATCTGGATGCGTTTTCTGCTTCCTCGGCCCGGTTCGATGGCAGTCAGCTGGCCGCGTTGAATCGCCGCACCTTGCAGACTATGCCGTTCAGCGCCGTGCAGGACCGTTTGCCGCAGGGTGCGACAGAAGCATTCTGGGAGGCTGTGCGCGGCAATCTGGATATGCTGGCTGAGGCGCGTCTCTGGTGGGATGTCGTTGCGGGCAGCATTGTGCCACCGGTTCTGACGGATGAGGATAATGCCCTGCTGAAGCAGGCCCTCCCTCTGCTGCCGCAGGAGCCGTGGGATACCACCACATGGTCTGTCTGGACGCGTGCTGTGAAGGAGGCATCGGGCCGCTCGGGCCGGGCCTTGTTCCGCCCGCTCCGTCTGGCACTGACAGGGGAAGAGCATGGGCCGGAACTGGCCGCTCTGCTGCCTCTGATGGGGGCTGAACGTGTGTGGACCCGCCTCGCTCTGACATCGGGAGCCATGGCGGAATGAGTCGTGCTTTCGTCTCCGAGGATGCGATGGCGGCTCAGGCTGCCGAAGTGCCGGAACGCCCGATCAGTGATCGCCCCAATTTCGTGACTGCCAGCGGCCTGTCAGCGATTGAGGCGGAGATTGCCCGGCTGCAAACGGCTCTGGCGGAAGAAAAACAGTCCCATCCCGAGGAGAGTGAGAGCCGCGCGGCGCTGGCCCGTGATCTGCGGTACTGGCTGGCGCGCCGCGCCTCGGCCCAACTGGTGCCACCTGCAGCGGATGATCTGGCGGGGGTCGCGTTCGGGGATACCGTCCAGCTCAGTCTGGGTGATCGCACCGTGGTCTACCGCATCGTCGGGGAAGATGAGGCCGATCCGAAACAGGGCCTGATCAGCTATGCTTCCCCTCTCGCGGAGGCCCTGCTTGGGGCGGCGCTTGAGGAGGAGGTGACATTCGGCGCAGGCCGTCCGCCAGCAATGGTTCTGAAAATCATCCGCTGACAGGGTTTCTGTCAGCGGATAGGCCGGTGAAAAAAGTTGGCCAAATCGGGGATCGGTCGGTCAGGCGGTCAGGATACTTCCCTGGGCGTTGGTCACGCCGGACAGGGTGATGACGGTATGATCAGAGAGCGAAATCTGTAACGAGCCATTGGTGACGTTCTGGTTGATCTCGGTGAGTTGGTAGCCAAAAAGTCCGATTTTATCCTTGCTGGTGTCGAAATCATAAATCGCTGTCGTACCGCCGCCCGCACCGGCGGTAACGGCGAACACATCGCTGCCTGAGCCTGCGACGACCATGGCGTTGGCACTCCCCAGACCCACCAAATTCTGATTGCCACTGAGGAAAGCCGTCATGGTCCCGCCTTGGCCGGTCAGGATGGTATCGTTGCCGACGCCACCAAACAGGGTCATGGCACCGCCTCCGCCCATCACGAGATTGCTGCCTCCGGTTTCGGAAAGTTGCATGGTGCCTGTTCCGCCGAATACCGTGTTCTGTCCGGATTGGCTGCCGAATATGGTACTGGTGCCGGTTTCTCCGGCAATTGTGCTGCGCCCCATATTGACCAGAAGGCTGTTGCCGGTGCCCGTTCCGACCAATGCCCCTGTATTGCTACCAAATACGGTGCTGCTACCCGAGCCGGCATAAATGGCCCCCCCGCCTGAGCCGGCAACGATGATCGCGGCACCGGCCCCGCCAACCAAACTCACTTGGCCGCTGGTTGCACCGATCAGGGTGGAGCTGCCATGGCTGGCACCAAACAACTGATCCCCATTGCCTGCCGCACGCAGTTGCGTGTTGCCTCCACCCGCTACGAGCAGATTGCCGCCATCGCTTCCGCCGGAGAGGGTGCCTCCGCCAGCGCCGCTTATGACGGTGCTGGCACCGCTTCCACCAGTGAAAGTCAGGGCACCGGAACCTCCCGTAATGGTGCTTTTTCCCGAGCCGGCAATAAAGGTCAGGGCACCGCTCCCGGCGGCAAGGTTGAAAGACTGATCCGCGACCTGAATGGTATCCGCCCCCTGACCGAGTTGCAGGTTCCCGGCATTCAGGGCGTATCCGGCCCCCAGTCTCAGGCTGGAGCCAGCATTATTGAACGCAATCGTCTGGCTGGAGGTGAGTGTGCCTGTACCAGCCAGCGTTAGTGCAGAGGCGGCACCAAGTGAGACGGTGCCGATACTGTCCAGCCCCCCGTCGATAACCCAGCCTGCTCCATTGGCGAGCGAAAGAGCACTGAAATTCACGAACTCCGTGCCGATGCCGCTGAGTTTTCCGGTTGTGTTGGTGTCGGCAGATGTCGCTGCCATCAATACCAGAGCGCTGGATGCCACTGTGCTGCTGGCGGGGACGCCGCCATCAACGATCCCCTCAAACACGGCATCGGTACCGATCTGTACCTGATTGCTATAAGGCTCCATAGAAACCGGCGCCGCCAACTGAATGGCGATGTTATTCTGGCCGATGATTGTACCATCGGTGATAACAGTGCCGCCCGTTGTCACCGAGTTGTGGGAACTGTTTGCCACCATGGCCACCCCGGCCCAGTACCCCCTGATCACTGCACCATGATTATTGGTGACTGTGCCACCGGATGCCAGATCGATCCCGGTGTTATTGATACCGGTGATGGTTCCATAATTGGTGATACTATAAGAAACGGGAGAGGTATTGGCGGTAGGTACACCAAGCCGGATGCCAGTATCATCGCCTGAAATCACGCCCCCTGTGTTGTTCACCAGAGTGGTGTTGGCAATGCCATAAATGGCAACGCCATTTGTACTGCCGTCTCCGGCCCCGCCGAGAATGGTCCCCTGGTTGGTAATGCTGAGGGTTAGAGATGAAGAAGCCGCTTCAATATCCAGCCCATAATCCGTCCCCTGAATCAGGGCACCCTGATTATTATCAATGTTGGTGGCGCTGCCTGCCACGCTGCCGGTGTCATTCAATGAAACAGCCGTCGTGGCCCCGGTGCTGGCTGCGTTGTTGATGATGGTGCCACTGTTGACGATGGCGGCACCATACTCTGTCCCTGTTACTGGAACAGTGATCAGCCCTGTGGTGGTGTTGGTGTATATTTCGGAACCGGAAACAGTGACGATTCCTGTGCTGATGGTTCCGGAATTTGTGGTGGTTGTGGTCATCTATACATTCCAGGGTAAAAGCCGCGATAAGCTGACACTCAGTTGTATGGCACCGTCGTAGGCGTGATGCCGGTGCTGGCAATGGCGGTATTCAATATGCTGATGAATGTGCTGGCGCTGCATCTGTCGACACTCTGTGTCGTGCAACCGGGAATGATAAGAGTGCTGTTGCCGGGATTATTGCTGCCATTGGCGGTCAGGCGCCGGTTTTGCCTCATCTGGTCGAGTGTTGCGGCAATAAAACGGGGGCGGACAAAGAAATTGCCGCTACTATCGCTATAAAGTTCAAAAACCAAACCGGAGACAGGAGGTGAATCTTTGCTGACGCCATCCTGAGAGGTCCAATTTGCATTCATCAGGCTTCCCAAAGCCTGGACTGTGGAATCGTGTCCTACAAACAGAACCAGACGTGCAGTAGGCGGCCCCCCTGATGTTCCAGGCGTGGTAACCTGTGATAAGGCCAGCGCGATCTGGTTGGCGATATTCTCGGAATGAAAGGTGCCATTGGCGACCCCATTCGTCTGCGCTCTATAATCAGCCATATACCATTGAGTATAAAGCTGAATTTCGTTCAGTATCTGTTGTTTGGCAATGCCAAGGGAACTCCAGCTGCCCCAGGCAATATTGTTGACTGACAAGCCGGAAGCATATTGCAGTCTGAACTCATCTGCATAATCGCCGACATCTGCGCAAGTCGTTTGCGAAGGAGGATTTGTTGAGGAATTACAAGGATTATTGGAACTTGTATAAGTGTCTCCAGCCGCGGCTCCCATGATTTGCATCATCACATTCATCTGCGGTGCGATGCTAAGGCTGGGTGTTCCTGGCGTGAGGCTTTGATTGGAATAAAAAAGTGGATCATTGGAAGTTGATTGGTAATAATGCGCTGATAATCCACAACCTGGAAAAGCACCAGTTAATAAAGCGGTTCCGGTCGCTATAGTACGGGGTGTTCTGTTATCGGACCACACAAAAACCCCATTACTTGTTGGGGGGCATTGTGATGCAGCCTTTAAACCAAGCGCAGCGTACAGATCCGCATAATATCCTCCCATATTTTTGGCAAAGGCCGTTCCTGTCGCGGTCAGGCTACCCTTGGATACACCGTAGGTCGGCCAGTTCAGAGGCGAATAGGGGGCAGCCAGGCTGTTTGGAGCACCTATATCCTGGGAACGTATGCTGTGCCGGACCAGCGCAACGACTTTTCTAAGAGTCATTGTCTGGGCTGATGCAGGATGTGACGAAACGGTTGTAGAGAGAATGCATAGCGCAAGTAAGGTATGAAACTTAAATCTCATTATTCACCTGTAAGTTTTTATATAAAATACAAAATATTTTTTAAACACGTCAAAATTATTTATCAGTATTATTAAATTTACATTAGAAAATTTTTAAAAATTCAAAATGAAATAATTTAAAAAAATTAATTTATTAATATTTAACAAAAACAATTTTAAAAATAATTTATTAATATTAGTTAACAGTAATATTGGCATTTAAAAGAAATTTTCTTTAATAAAGAGAAAAATTCATTGACGATAAAACAAAAAATTAAGTCAAAAATAAAATAAGATTAAAATATTAATTATTTAAAATAACAAATTATAAATAATATTCTCTCTTGTCTTTAAAATCATTTTTATGTAAAAATCCAAAAAATTGATACCCTACTTTGTAAAAATTGAATCTTTTTGGGTTCGTTTTGGGCGGATTTACAATGAGCAATCTCACTTCAACCACTTCAGGTGTTATTCTTACTAACGCTTATACGAACCCTATCGATATTAACCCCGGTATCACCGTCTCAAATACCAACGGGGTGGGGGTAGGAAGTGCTCTAACAACACTCTGGACCATTAACAACAGCGGTGCTGTCTCGGGCACCACGACGGGCATCAGTCTGTCGGGTGGCGGCCTTATCAACAATGTGGCTGCGGCATCCATTCGTGGTGGCAGCGGTAACGCTTCCTATTGGGGCATCCAGATGGGCGCCCAGGGAACCGTCACCAATAGTGGTGGCATTTCGGGGGCAGGTGGCATCTTTGCTGGTGATAGCTCCAGCATTACCAACAACTCTAATGGTGTTATTCGTGGTCTCGACGCTAATTTTGGCGTAACCGTATCCACCAATGGTACTGTTGTTAATGCTGGTGGCATTACCGCAGCAACAGATGGTGTGAATTTGGGTGGAAATAATAATTACCTCAGTAACGCTGGTTCAATAGTTTCAAATAATGCAGGGAACAGCGGCGCCTATCTTAATGGCAGCGGAAACTATGCAACCAACAGCGCGGGAGCCTTGATCCAGGGTGGTAACTTTGGCCTGGGTATGTACTCAGGCACAATTTTCAATTCTGGTTCGATTAATGCGACTAATTCACCAGGTGGCCGCGGTGTAACCATTTTTAGTACCGATACCATCAATTCTTTGAACAACACTGGCCGTATTACCAGCGCTGATAGTGCTGTTTATATGGGTGCTGGCAATATTAATAACACTGGTTCTATTGGCGGTACCTCCATTGGTGTTATTTTTACTGTTAGTGGGGCCGGGGCTGTATTTGGTAACGGCACCATTACTAATAGTGGGACTGTGACGGGGGGAGTGTTTGGCATTAGCTCTGCTGGCAGTCTGTTTGTTACCAATCAGGTTGGTGGATATATATCTGGCGCTACTCGTGCTATTATTGGCTCTGGGGGCGCTAGTATCAGTAACAGTGGTACTATTATAGGTGGTAATGGTATCAGTATTAGTGGTGATTTTGTTACTGTTACAAATAATTCGTCGGGATTGATCCAGGCAGCAGATGCTACCCGTTTTGGTATTAATGCTTCCGGCACCACAAATAATTATATTGTTAATAGTGGTAATGTCACTGCAACAAATGATGCTATTCATACTTATAATGTTGGTACTCTATATAATTCTGGTAAAATTATTTCGCAGAGCACTTCCAATGCAGGTGCTTATTTAAACGGCAATGCTGCCAATTATGCCACGAACAGCTCTGGAGGTACGATCTCGGGCGGCTGGGCTGGTCTCGGCATGGATACGGGCACGATTATAAATGCCGGAACGCTTATCGGTAATAATGCCACCTCTGGCAAAGCCGCCGTCATCCTCAATGCTGATGCATCCAACCTGCTGACTAACTCCGGGTTTATTACCAGCGCCAGCACCGGCGTTGTGATGGCCGCAGGGTCTCTCCAGAATATAGGGGCTTCTGCGATCATTGTCGGTGATTCAATCGGGGTTCAGTTCACCGGCACGACCCTGGTGCAAAGCATTCTGAACAGCGGTACCATCAAGGGTAGCGTTTTCGGTATCACTGCAGCCGGAAATGCCAATATCACCAACCAGGTGGGTGGATACATCTCTGGTGGCACCACCGGTATCGTCTCTGCTTTGGCTGGCACGGTTGCCAATTACGGTACTATCATAGGTTCTTCTGGCCCGGCTATTGCCTTGCAGGGTAGCGGTATCAACCTGCTTCAGCTCGGTGTCAGCTCCCAGATCACGGGAAGCGTCACGGCCAATAATGCCGCAACGAATACACTTGAATTGCTTTCCGGAGCCTCCGCCGGCACGATCAGTGGTATCGGCACGCAATATCTCGGCTTCCAGAACGCTACTGTCGATGCCGGAGCTACGTGGACAATCAACGGTGGTGGTAGTTTTAATTCATTTACTACCAGCGGTACTGTAACCAATGCAGGTCTATTGTCTGCGACAAATGGTGTCGTCATTGCAGGAGCCGGTGTTCTTATCAACGCTACCGGAGCTTCTATCGCCAGCACAGGGAGCCAATATGCTGTTTGGTCAACTGGGACTGGTGCTACCTTTATCAATAGAGGTAATATTAGTTCGACTAACGCTGTTTCTCTATCTGGTAATGCTGTTATTAGCAATAATGCAGGTGGCCTGATCCAGGCAACTGGTGCTAATTTTGGCATCACTTCTAATGGTGCTGGAAACATCGTTACCAATAGCGGCACTATCAAAGCTATAAATGATGCAGTCAATCTAGGTTTTAATAATAATACCCTGTACAACAGTGGTACTATTGTATCGTCACAGTCTACTAACAGTGGTGTTTATCTGAACGGCACCGGAGCTTATGCAACTAATAGCGCTGCTGGTTTTATTCAGGGTGGTGCTTTTGGTATTGGCGCATTTTCAGGTACTGTTAGTAATTCTGGATCCATTAATGCAACGAATACTCAATTTGGAATGGGTATTGGTATTTATACTGTAGATAGTTTTAATGTGGTAAATAATACCGGTACCATCACAAGCGGTTCTACTGGCGTTAGTATGGGCGGTGGTATTGTTATCAATGCTGGTACAAATGCTTATATTAGTGGATCTTATGCTGGTATTATATTTGGTGGAAATTCTGATACAAGCACTGGTCAAATTACTCTTGTTGGCAATGGTAGTGTAAACAATACCGGTACGATTTTCGGCGGTAATATAGGTATCACTTCTGTTGGTACTATTTCTGTTACTAACAGTGGTCAGATTTCTGGCGCCAGTCAGGGTATTATGGCCGCTGGCGCAATTTTTGTTACAAATCAAGCTGGTGGAACAATTTCAGGCACTAATAATAATGCTATCCGTGGTTCTACTGGTACAATTGATAATTCTGGTACTATTCAAGGTAATGGAGTCACTCTATTTAGTGGTAACGGCGTTGTTATCAACAGTGCCGGTGCTTTAATCCAGTCCAACAATGGTTGGGCTGTGCAGGCCAATTACGTCAATAACACAGTCATTAATGCAGGCAGAATAACGGGCGCTAATGATGGCGTACATCTGGGTGGGAACAACGCCACAACACTTACTAATAATAACACGCTTATTAATACAGGAACCATTATAACCACTGGCTTGGCAAATCATGGTGCTTTTCTTGATGGTTATGGAAACACTGCTTCGAATAGTGGTTACATCCAAGGTGGTGCTATCGGCATTGGTATGGATGGCGGTGGGATTAGTAATGCCGGTACCATTACTGTAAGTAGTGGAGTTGGTGCACTAATTCGAAGCGTTACTGTAACCAACAGCTTGGTTAATACGGGAAAGATTTCAAGCGTCGGGACAGGCGTCCAATTAGGCACAGGTGCTGTCCAGAACAATGGGACAGCTGCAACGATCAGTGGTGCAGCTTACGGGGTTTTGTTCACTGGCTCATCGATAGTAACAGGTGGTGTTACGTCGATTGTAACTGGCACTGTTACCAACAGTGGCAGCATTCTCAGTGGTAATTACGGCATCAGTGCAGCTGGAGCTGTCCTTGTTACAAACTTGAGTGGTGGTGTTATCTCATCGGCTGGAAGTTATGGAATCCAGTCTGCGCTCTCGGCGACCGTTGTAAACAGTGGCATTATTCAAGCTAATAATTACGGTATTAGCGCTGTAGGCAGCTTGATCGTTACTAATCAGACTGGCGGCACTATATCTAGCTCTTCACGTGCTATTTTTGGAAATGCAGGTGCTAGTATTTCTAACACTGGCATGATTAATGGTGGTATCAGCCTGAGTAGTGGCGGCGGTACTTTGATCAACAATGTCAGTGGCATTGTGCAGGTAAACATTACCACCGGCTATACGCATACTGTGCAATTTGATGGTTCTGATAACTATATCAAGAACGATGGCACTATCGAGGGCCTAAATAATAGTGATGCCATCAATTTAGCTTCTACCGTGGCTGCTACTGGTATTGGCCACAGTACACTTATCAATACCGGGCTGCTGAAAACTACAGGAACTTATACCAGTGGTGCCTTCCTTCATGGTACCGGCAATTACATTTCCAATGCGGCTGGTGGTACTGTGATCGGCGGCGGCTGGGGCCTTGGTATGGACTCTGGCACAATTGATAATGCCGGGTTCGTTTCTGTAGCCCTTACTTCTACAGGTAAAGGTCTTGTTGTTTTTGGTACAAATGGAGCAGTCAATAATACGGGGACTGTTACGAGCCAAAGTACAGCTGTTGTAATGGGTGGTGGCACTTTAAGGAATACAGCATCTACAGCGGTTATCAGTGGTAATTCTTACGGCGTTGAGTTTATCTCTGCTTCTGCATCAGGTGTTGTACTTAACAGCGGTACCATCCAGGGTGGGGTTTTCGGTATTAGTGCAGCCGGAGGCGCTATCGTTACAAACCAGGCAGGTGGATATATTTCGGGTGGTAGCACTGGCATCGTCTCCTCGCTTCCCGGAACAATTGTAAACAGCGGTACTATCATTGGTTCTTCTGGTACTGCCATTGTGATGCAGGGCACTGGGGCCAACCTGGTTCAGTTGGGTGTAAGCTCCCAGATTACTGGCAATGTTACTGCCAATACTGCTGGTACAAACACACTCGAATTGCTTTCCGGTGCTTCTACCGGGGTAATCAGTGGGATTGCATCACAATATATTGGCTTCCAGTCTGTTACTATTGATAGCGGTGCAAATTGGGCGATTAATGGGACCAATACGATTGCTCAATCTGCCTCTCTTATAAATAGTGGCACTATCAGCGTTGCAAATAATTTGACAATTGCTGGCAGCATGAGCAATGCATCTACAGCAAAGTTGGCTGGTAATGTTGCATTGGTTTCAAATGGGACCATTACAAATGATGGCACTATTAATGGGCAGATCAATGGGGGTGGAACAAATGCGGTTCTGCTCAACACTGGCTCCGTGCTCCAGACTGGGACAATTGCTGTTAGCCTTGGTTCGGGTGGCACTGTCACAAATAGCGGTTTGATTTCTAATGCCGGTGGCACAGCCATCTATTTAGGCGGGACCGGTACCAACATATTGAACCTCAATAACAGTGTAGGTATTGTCGGCTCTATTATTGCTACTGGCGGTCTTAATCGCCTTAATATGATTGGTGGCCAGGCCGGTAACCTACCTACCATCTCTGGAATTGGGTCAACAATTGTCGGATTTAACCAGATTACTGCCGCAAGCGGTGCAAACTGGAATTTGACAGGATCTAATTCAATAGACAGTACCGTAACATTTTCTGCAAATTCGGCGTCATTGACTAACACTGGTACATTTACTGGTAAGGTCAATTTAGGATTTTCAAGTACGTTGTCTAATGTTGGGACCTTAAGTCCTGACAGCACTGGCACAGTTGTATCGATGAATGTCAGTGCCAATCGCTTGATTTTGGTTCCAACTGCTGTCGTGAGTGGTACTGTCACTGCTCAAGGTACACTCAATTATCTGGAACTCGCTTCTGGATCTACGACTGGCACGATTAGTGGAATAGGTACCCAATACGTCGGTATTAACACTCAGATTGACCAGAATGCCAAATGGGTCATGAGTGGTACAAATTCTTTTGTTCCCGGGTTGACTTTGAATGTTATGGGAACACTTGTTAACCGCAGCATGCTTGTAAGCACTGGCAGCATCATTAACAGTGGTTTTATAGAAAATTCTTCTGCTATTTATGGTGGTATTTCTTTTGTTGGTACTGGCTCCATTACTAATGCTGTTTCAAGTGCCATTATTAATTCGAATGGTGCTGCAATTAGTGGTCAGGCAAGTTCTGTTTCTAATGCAGGCACTTTGATTGGTCACCGTTCTGGAACAACTGCTGGATATGGTATTTCATTCCAGGCTGGTGGGACGATTATCAATACTGGGGGTGTGACTGGTGATGATAGCGGGATTATTATCAGCGGTAGTGTTGGTACAGTCACAAACATTGGCGCTATTAGCGGTGTCACTAGCTATGGCATCGGGCTGCTGAACGGTGGGTATGTCTCCAACGTCAGCGGGGCGGTTCTTTCTGGTAGTCTGATCGGTATATATGCAACTGGGGCTGCGGCAACTATTGTTAATGATGCCAATGCCTCCATTTCAGGTAACTCTACTTCTGCATCTGGTGCTGCCATCAATCTGCAGTCTGGAGGGACTATTACCAATGCTGGTAGTATAGGAGGTGCAGGCGGCACGGCTGTTATTTTCGGTGGCAATGGGCAGAATTTACTCCAATTGCTTGCAGGTGCTCAGTTCACAGGGCTGGTAACAGGTGGGACTACAGCTCAGAACACTTTATCTCTTCTGTCATCTTCTAATGCCGGTGTGATCAGTGGCATTGGAACAAGTTATATTAATTTCCAGAACATTACGGTTGGATCGGGGGCAAGCTGGTCCCTTTCAGGCAGCAATAGTATAGCTGCAGGCTATACTGTTACAAACAGTGGTCTGCTTACAAACGCAGGTGCATTTAATAACAGTGGAACCATCAATAATACTACCGTTGGTACTTTGTCGGGTGTGGTAACACTTTCCAACAACGGCCTTTTGATTAACTCTGGTTCAGTGATTGGTACTATTGTTGGAGCTGGCAGCAATAATACAATTACTAATTATGGGACGGTCACTCCCGCTGGTGCTACAGCTATCGCGATGGGCGGTGCAGGCATCAATCTTCTGCAATTGGGAGCAAGATCCCAGATTAATGGCATAGCCACAGCTAACAGTTCTGGAACCAATACTCTTGAACTGCTTTCAGGAGCATCTGCAGGAACGATCAATGGATCTAATTTTGTTGGATTCCAGACAGGTTCTATTGATGGGGGTGCAGTCTGGACAATTTCTGGTAACGGCAATTTCACTTCACTTGTGAACAATGGCAGACTGACCAACCAAGGCAGCCTGTCAGCTGCTCAGGGAATTATTTTAAATACCAGTACGGCTTCTCTAACAAATGCAACTGGCGCTACAATAAGTAATATTGGTACTTCGCAATATGTTATTACTGCTAGTAACAGCGGCGGCGTTATTAATAATAGTGGTACCATTCTGGCGACAGGGAATGGAGCCGTAGGTGCTATTACCTTACTTTCGTCTGGCACTATTACCAATAATGCTAACGCTCAAATAGTTTCAAATGGTAGTGCTTATGTTATCGTTATTAACGGTACAAATAACTATGTTCAGAATGCAGGCCTGATCAAAGGCGTATCTGATGCGGTCAATCTTGGTGCTAACAGCACTCTAATCAATACAGGAACATTGGAGACGACTGGAGGTTTTTACAGCGGTGCATTTCTGCATGGTAGCGGAAATAGTATTTCGAATACCGGGCGTGTTTTAGGTGGAGGGTTCGGCCTAGGCATGGATGCCGGCATCATAAATAATGCCGGGACAATTATGGCAAGCGATTCTGGTGCTGGTAGAGGTGTAGCCTTCTCTCTTGCCAGTGCCGGTAATCTCTTGGTCAATACAGGTGCCATCAGCAGCAATAGCACGGCTGTTTTAATGGCCGCAGGAACTGTTCAAAATACAGCTGCTTCAGCACTGATCAGCGGTGCGGCATATGGTATCCTATTTACCTCGTCTGCCGCTGCGGGCACTGTCCTAAATACTGGCACTATTAGAGGTGGCACATACGGTATTAGCGCAGCGGGTGCCCTTAACGTTACAAACCAGCTGAGCGGGTACATCTCTGGTAGTATTGGTATCATTGCCCAACAGCCGGCAACTATTAACAGTAACGGGATTATTATAGGTTCGTCTGGCACGGCCATTGCCATGAATGGTAATGGTTCCAATCTGTTGCAGTTGGGTGTTGCTGCTCAGATATCAGGTGTTGCTACAGCGAATATCGCAGGTAATAATACTCTTGAATTGCTGGCAGGATCGTCGGCTGGTTCAATCAGTGGTTCTCAAATTGCAGGTTTTCAGACAGGTATCGTGGATACCAATGCAACATGGACCATGTCTGGGAATAACACTAATTTCACTTCCTTCACTAATAATGGAAACCTGACCAATACAGGTACACTGGCCGCTACAAATGGTATTATTATTGTAGGTAGTGGTGTTATTCAAAATGCTATAACTTCCTCTATTAATAATACAGGCACTCAGTATGCTGCCATCCAATCAAATGGCACTGGTGCTACTGTTATTAATAGTGGAAATATTACCTCATATAAGGCTATTTCTCTCTCTGGTAATGGCCATATTACCAACGCTGCCGGAGGTTTGATCCAGTCCTCTGTTACCACTGGAGGTACTTTTGGTATTACTGCCGCTGGAACTGGAAATGTTCTTGTTAATAACGGCACTATCATAGCCTTTACTGATGGTGCTAATCTCGGCTCTGGTGGTGGCAATACACTACAAAACACTGGTAGAATCTCTTCAAACGGTGGTTCATTCAGTGGTGTGTATATGAATGGCACCGGAAACTTTGCAACTAACAGCGCTACAGGTTTGGTTGAGGGTGGCAATTACGGTATTGGAATGTATTCTGGTACTGTCTCCAATGCTGGTTCGATTAATGCCAGCAATGCCCAGTATGGTATGGGCGTAAGTATTTTCTCTGCTGATAATTCTAATCTTCTGAATAATGCAGGACGTATTACTAGTAGTAATAGTGCCGTTTGGATGGGTGGTGGCAGTATTGCGAATGCCGCTAGTGCTGTTCTTAGTGGTTCCACTGTTGGTATTGCTTTCGTTAGCGCCTCTGGAACGGGTGTGGTTAATAACAGCGGTTCCATTACGGGTGGTAATATCGGTATTAGCGCTGCTGGAAGTCTGATTGTTACGAACCTGGCAGGTGGGACAATTTCGGGTTCTGTTCAGGCTATTACTGGGGCGTCCGGAGCCAACATCAATAACAGTGGCCTTATTGATGGTTTCGTCACTATCAATAATGGTGGTGTTAACCTTATCAATAATGCAGGAGGAACAATTCAGTCTAATGGAGCTGGATGGGGTATTATACTTCAAGGTAATACAAATGTCGTAAATAATTCCGGCCTGTTGCGGGCTAATAGCGATGCGCTTCATACTTATAATCTTGCAACCCTATACAACTCTGGTACCATTATTTCATTAAATACTGGAACTCTAGGAGCTGCTGGTGCCTTCCTCGATACTTCGGGGGCTGCCAATTATGTCTCGAACAGTTCAGGTGCCACCATCCAGGGCAGCTGGGCTGGCCTAGGTATGAATACAGGCACGGTTGTAAATGCCGGCACACTTAATGCCATTGGTAGTAGCAATGGCAAAGGCGTAGTCTTCCAGAATGTTGATGCCTCCAATCTGCTGACTAACTCGGGGTTGATTACCAGCGCCAGCACCGGCGTTGTGATGGGAGCAGGGTCTATCCAGAATGTGGGGGCTTCTGCGATCATTGTCGGTAATTCAATCGGGGTTCAGTTCACCGGAACGACCCTTGCGCAGAGCATTCTGAACAGCGGCGGTACCATCAAGGGTGGCGTTTTCGGTATCAGTGCGGCCGGAAATGCCAACATCACCAACCAGGTGGGTGGATACATCTCTGGTGGCAGCACCGGTATCGTCTCTGTTTTGGCTGGTACGGTTGCCAATTACGGTACTGTCATAGGTTCTTCCGGGCCTGCTATTGCCCTGCAAGGTAGCGGCGCCAACCTGCTTAAGCTGGGTGTCAGCTCCCAGATCACGGGAAGTGTCACGGCCAATAGTGCCGGAACGAATACACTTGAATTGCTTTCCGGAGCCTCCGCCGGCACGATCAGTGGTATCGGCACGCAATATCTCGGCTTCCAGAACGCTACTGTCGATGCCGGAGCTACGTGGTCGTTCACAGGGAGTAATGCGATTGTCTCCTCTAATATTCTTACCAACAGTGGCACTATTAATAACACAGGAACATTAACCGGCGTTGTTACGATGACCT
Organism: Granulibacter bethesdensis; assembly: GCF_001889525.1. Lineage (NCBI taxonomy): Bacteria > Pseudomonadati > Pseudomonadota > Alphaproteobacteria > Acetobacterales > Acetobacteraceae > Granulibacter > Granulibacter bethesdensis. The sequence goes on along the minus strand of NZ_CP018192.1, from coordinate 1,564,709 downwards.
CCGGTGCTGCTCTGACGAACGCTGCTGGAGCTTATATTGATAATAGAACATTCTTATCTCCTGCTATTGTTTCCAGGGGCAGTTCTGTAAATATTGTTAATATTGGTCAAATATTGGGAGCGCAGTCGCAGGGTGCACTTATAGCATTGGGTGCTTCCTCTACCCTCAACAATATTGGCCTGATTCAGGGTAGTGGAGCAAATGCCATTATTGTTACTGCAGGCATAAATGCTTCCATAGCAAACAATGGAACAATTATAGCTAATCAAACAAGTAATACGGCAATCCAAATGGTCTCCGGCACGTTCAATAATGCTGGATTGTTGAGGTCTGATTATGCTTATTCAAATGGTGTTTCTGCGAGCGGTATTGCAACTGTTTTGAATAGTGGCATCATAAGTGCTGCTGGTGCATTTGGTCAGGCTATTGCACTTGCCGCTGGCGGAACGGTCATTAATACAGGTTCGGTTGCTGCTCAGGTTGTAGCCGGTGTGACCCGTACGGCGATTAACTTTGGTGCTGGCAACAGCCGGTTGGCGATGACGAGCGGTAGTTCCATTGCTGGAAATGTTGTCGCTGCTGGTTCAGGAAACGTGCTTGAGCTTGATGGTGCGGGTACCACGTTGAGTGGGTTTGGAGCAAAATATACCGGCTTCCAGACGATCAACGTGAAGGGTGATGGATGGGTGTTGGGGGATACGCTGACCAACACGAATATCCTGATGCAGACGACCGGGACATTGACGGTCTCTCAGACGCTGGATTCCTCCAACACGATTACGTTGGGTGGCACGAGTTCTGCGGGTGTCGGATCTGGTAACATTATCATCAGCACGCCAGGCACGGCATTGGCCGCGACCGTTTCCGATTTTGGTAACGGTGAATCCATCACTCTGGCCGGATTGGCCTATCAGGCTTCCGACGTGGTGGATGTGGTGGGCACTGCCCTGATACTGTCTCATGTGGCCAGTGACGGGACAAAGACCCAGTATTACTCGATCAGGCTTGACCCGAGCGCGCATGATCAGAACTACAAGATGCGTCAGGCGTCCAGCGGCAACGGCGTGACAGTCTATGATGACGGCACACCTTGCTATGTGCATGGCACGCTGATCCTGACGGATCGTGGTGAGGTTCCTGTTGAGGATCTGAAGATCGGGGATAATGTGATCACAGCGGGTGAGGCAGTTCGTCCGATCCGCTGGCTGGGCCGTCGGAGCTACAATGGTCGCTTTATCCAGGGTCGTCGTGATGTGCTGCCGGTTCGTATCCGTCAGGGGGCTTTGGACGGGGTTCTGCCGAAGCGGGATCTGCAGGTCTCCCCGCTCCATGCGATGTTCATCGATGGCGTTCTGGTTCCGGCCGGTCGTCTGGTGAACGGTGTTTCCATCGTTCAGGAACAGCATGTGGAGACAGTGAGCTACGTGCATATCGAGCTGGATACGCATGATGTGGTGTTTGCCGAGGGGGCTGCGTCTGAAAGCTATGTGGAGGACAACAACCGGAACATGTTCCACAATGCACATACTTATACTGGAAAAGGTGCTGCGAAGGTGAAAGCTCGTGGAAGGAAGCGGAACGGTGTGGCTGCTGCACGCTACTGCGCAACACGTGTAGAAGATGGAAGACAACTAGAAACCATTCGCATGCGGCTGATGGAGCATGAAGCTTATCAAGAGATGAAGAGGCTTGCTCTGAGTGCCTGATGCTTGTGGCATAAGGTTAATTACTAGGGCTGATCTAATGATCAGCCCACTGAACTCTGATAAACCCGTCAATTTTTTGGCGGGTTTTTTTATTGGGTGCATAGTTATTTTAATTTTCTTCTTAATATAAGAAGCGCCAGTGCTCAGTGATCTGAAAGTTTTATTTTTTAAGTCGCCTAGTCAGGCTCATCAGGATGGCGGGGCTTCAATGACTCTCCGGCAGGCTTTATAAATGGCACGATTTTTACACTTTGAAACCGTAATGATACGGTCCATGCTACCACCAAGTCAGCCCAGAAGGGTTGCGCCATGACCGTTCCGGTCGAGGTCAAAAAAATGTCTGGAGGACGTTGAATGTTAAAGCATGTCGTGGTGCCTGCTGTGCTGGCCTCCCTTATTGCCACCCCGGCTTTGGCCGTGGATGTTACCAAGTCGGTCCATATTGCCGCGTCACCCGCAAAAGTATGGAGCACGATCGGCAAATTCTGTGGCATCGCCACATGGCATCCGGCCGTGACCAAATGCGAGCTGGTCGATGTGGCTGGTGCTGAGCAGCGTACCTTGTCGCTGAAAGGTGGTGGAACCATCGTGGAGCAGCAGGTTGACCGCAATGATGCAAAAAAATCCTACACCTACACGATTCAGGAAAGCCCGCTGCCGGTGGCTAATTACAAATCCACCATCAGCGTAACTCCTGCCAAGGGTGGCTCGGAAGTGGCATGGGTCGGGCATTTCGATGCCAAGGGTGCATCGGATGCGGAAGCAGCCAAGGTGATCGCTGGTATTTATGAAGGTGGTCTGGCTGGTATTGCCAAAAAGGCGAAATAACTGGGACAGGGCGGTCTTGTCAGGGCCGCCCGCTTTTCCTGATGAACAAAATGCTCAGGAAGGTTGGGGCTTTTTCTTTCGCAGGGAGCCGATGAAGCGACGTAATCCAGCCATTTGCTGCTGAACATAGGTGCCAGTATGCAATGCCTCCTCACCGGATGGATCGCCGGTAAGCACGTAGACGCGGCTGAAATCCGCTGTACCGAACAGCATGTCCCAGTAGGGAAAAACCGCCCCATAATTGCAGCTTCTTTGTCCCGCGGCGAGAATCCCGTGATGGGCACGATGAAAGCGCGGTGAGATCAGCAGCCTATCCCCGATGCGACCGAAGCTGATCCGTGCATTGGCATGCGCTAAACTCTCGATCAGGCGAAGCAGCAGCACCAGCAGTGGAAACTGAAGGGGCGGCACGCCGATCATCAGTGCGATGGCTCCAAACCAGAGTGCGGAGATGAAATCATCCAGCAGATGATTACGGTCATCGGACCAGAAGGTCATCTGTCGCTGGGCATGATGCAAAGAATGAAGCGCCCACCACCAGCGGAACTGATGACTAAGCCGATGTCGCCAGTAATCGGCACAATCCAGAATCAGCGCATAGATCGCAAAGGTTACATAGGGATGGCCCGTCAGGGATGGGATGAACCGCTCCAGTGTGGGGGGCACGTAACCATGATCGGTCAGCCAACCATTGAGCAGCACCTGTACCTGATAAAACCCGACAAAGCTGACCAGTGGCAGCACACCGACGCGCGAGATAACAGTGTAGAGCACATCGGTCAGCACGGCGCGATTATTTTCCCATCTTTCGACCGGCCGCCATTTTTCCAGAGGGACGCAGATGGCATACATCAGAATGACCTGTGCCACCCCATACATGGCGATCAACGCCCATCCGTAGGATACATCCTCCCATTCGATCAGATTGAACTGCCAGAGCAGGGGAATCAGCAAATGTTCCTGAAGCCAGCCTGCTGCGCTGTCAAAGGGGTCGAACATCGATAAACCTGTGATCGCTTTTTATGGTGCGCGGGTGGAGGAGGATCGAACGGGAGCGGCCAGATGCGTATTAAGCCAGATTCCATGCGGCGAACGACCAGTCGGGATCGTGGTGAAGCTGCCATCTTTCGGATTGATGATGGCCACTGTATGGGCCCAGCGGCGTGTCGCCCAGATGGATCCATCTGGGGCGAAATCCAGATCATCCGGGCCGCCAGGAATGACGAATTCCTTCTTCACTGTCAGGGTTGAGGGGTCGAGCAGGCTAATGGTGCCGCCCACGCGGTTGCAGACGTACAGAACCTTGCCATCAGGGGAGAGAAACAGGTTATGGGCTCCCTTTCCGGTGCGGATCTTGCGTTCCAGCTTTCCGGTGACCGGGTCCATGACGGCGATAGTGTCCTCGCCCATATCACCGACCAGCAGCTTGCCGTTCAGATAAAGCACCCCGGCGGGGGTGCGGCCTGATTTCTGCTCCCACAGGATTTTACCCGTCTCAGGGCTGAAGGCTATGACCTTGCTGGTTTTCTGAAGGGAGACGAAGGCGACCTTGCTGTCCGGCGTGAAATTGATGTGGCTCGGCATGGAGGGCGCCTGAATACGGTGCAGCAGCTTGAAGCTGTGCCCGTCATAGATGTCGATCTGGTCACGGGCGAGCGCGGCAGACACCAGCCAACGCCCATCCGGACTGAACTGGATCTGGTATGGATCGCTGAAAACGATACGCTTCTGCTCTGCCCCGGTCAGGGGATCGAGGAAGAACATCGTATTACCGGTCGTATCCCCGACCAGCAGCGATTTTTCATCTGGTGTGAGCGCCATATGATGCGGCTCCCGCAGAACAGGGATGCGCTTCACTTCCTGACGGCTGGTGATGTCGATCAGGCTGATGGTTGCGTCGTTGCTGTTGATGACAAAAGCGAGTCCCTCGGCCTGTGCGGTTGAGGGGCGACTCACCGCACCTGGCACGGTCAGCCCTATGAGAAGAAAGAAGCGAGCCAACCGTGAGATCATAAACCCGTCCAGAAATGCTTGGATCACTGACAAGCGCTAGTAGATACAACGGCTTGCAGAAGAAAGTGTATCAAGTTTTTGAAGTTCTGCCCCGCATGCCCGCCATAGCCGCAAGCGCCCGCGGCCTATATCGTTTTGTGGCCTCAGGAGCATTGATGCAGGCGAATCAACACATGCAACAGGAAAATGCATGTCCAATCAGTAAGTCGCTTATGATGGGCTGACCGGGTAGCATGGCTGCACGCAGGCAAAGAGGAAAGATGCTGTCATGCCGGTCTTGCAGCAGTGGCGCAGAAAGGCGGTTCCGATCACGCCGATATTGGCCCTGATGCTGTCAGGGTTGCTGGTGGGCTGCACCTATGATTCATTCGGATATAATGGTGTTTATGTGCCCATGCCGGGCGTGGCGCAAACCACGGGCCCGGAGGCAGGCAAAGGCGTTGTGACCGGGGCGGGGGGTAGTCCCTCTGCTCAGCCTCAACCGGCCTCTGTCCCTGTATATGGCACAGCTTACCCGCCCGCTTATCCACCGGCCTATGGTGGATATGAGTCTCCTTATCTGGCATCGACCATTGCCGCAGCCACCGTATTCGGAGCCACCTTTGGTGGCGGTTGGGGGGTGGCATATCCTTATTATCGCGGCTGGGGCTGGGGCGGGGTTCCATGGGGGTGGGGTTATCCCGGTTTTGGCTGGCAGCAATGGGGTTGGGGTGGCCCATATTATCGTAGCTTTGGCTGGTAAGCTTTCTGTTGCCTGCAGGCGCGGTCTTCACCCTTCTGCCTGCCGTTCCGCCTCGAACATATAATCGCGTGTCAGCGGAAGAGCGGTCAGGGATTTCGAGACCTGCAATTGCCAGACAATATGCCCCATATTTCTGAAAGCAAGTTCGCATCCGGCCAGATAAAACTCGAACATCCGTGAGAAACGCTCGTCATACAGCGAGGTAATAGTCGGCCTCGCCTCCTGAAAACGCTGACGCCAGTGCGAGAGGGTCAGTGCATAATGAAGCCTCAGGATTTCAATATCGGTCGTCCATAATGCGGATTTTTCCACCGCAGGCAGCACTTCCGACAGGGCCGGAGAATATCCGCCGGGAAAAATATATTTTGCGATCCATGGATTGGTGGCGCCCGGACCCTCGGCGCGACCGATTGCGTGAATCAGGGCGATACCATCCGGTCTGAGCCTGTCACGTATGGTCTCAAAAAATGTCTGGTAGTGGCCAATGCCGACATGCTCGAACATACCGACTGAAACGATGCGGTCGGCCGGCTGTCGCCATGCACGGTAATCCATGAGTTCAAAGCGGACACGATCACTCAGCCCGGCTTCTGCCGCGCGCTGACGCGAAACGTCCAACTGCTCGGTAGAAAGGGTCAGTCCGGTCACGCGCGCGCCATGGTTACGGGCCAGATGCAGTGCCATACCGCCCCAGCCAGACCCGATTTCCAGAACATCCAGATCAGGGCGGTCCAGCTTCAACTTGGCAGCAATATGCCGTTTCTTGAGGAACTGCGCCTCTTCAAGCGTTTCCTGTCCGGTTGGGAAATAGGCGCAGGAATATTGCCTGTCCTGATCCAGAAACTGTGCGTAAAGCCGCCCGTCCAGATCGTAATGATGGGCGACATTGCGTCGCGAACGGCCAGCGGGGTTGAACTGGTCCAACCGCTTTCGTGCCTGGCGTAGCATGTTAAGCAGCCGCATGATCCAAGGCTGTCCGGTATTCAGACAGTCACGCGTCAGCACATCCAGCAGATCATAGATTGTGCATCCCGGCGTCTCCAGTTCACCTTCCATGTAAAGCTCGCCCATAGCCAGCATGGGATTAAAGGTCAGACGCCTTTCCGCCTGAGGAGAACGGAGCACCATAGAGGCCAAGGGAGAAGAACCGGCCCCGTATTGACGGATCTCTCCGTCAGAAAAGCGGACTTCCAGATGTCCGGTCCGAACGATCCGGGTCAGGATACGATCCAGCAGCCAGTGAATACGTGGCACATGCATCAATGGATACTCCCTGCTCAGGCATCGGCTTTGATACACTGCAGCAAGGATATCATTTTTCGACAGAGAAATATTTCAAGCGTTTTGTGATGAAACATTTGGCATCAAAGTATTTTGTTTGAGCGGAATTTGTAAGCAGAGAGAATTTCTCTTTAAAATCTGGCGATCAGGGCAATGCCGGAGACCATCAGGACTGCCCCCAGCATCCGCAGCGGTGACATTGTATGCGGAGTCACATGCAGCAGACCGAAATGGTCAATGGCGAGCGACATCAGAATATTGGCAGTGATGGTCAGGCCCGCAAAAGTTCCAGCCCCTACCTTGTCCACGAACATCAGCCCGGCCACGACGGCGAAGGCACCGATCAGGCCACCTAAAGGCGCCCACCATGGCATGGTGGCAATGCCATCAATGGTTGGCATGGGCCTCGGTATACACAGCCAAAGCACCAGGAGGACTGCGAGAATCGGCAGGAAGGAGACAATGCTCGCTAGCCATGGATTGATCAGCGAAACCCGCAGGGCACCGTTCATCGGCGGCCCCCAGGCCTGTAATGCGCCGGCAATAACAATCAGAGGATAGAGCCAGGCTGAATTCATAGTGTACTGCCCTTGAAAGCGGAAAACGGAATTTTTCCACCAACGCATCAAACTACGGATGGTCAGACGAGCCGCAAAGTTTTTTTCATAATGTTTCCAGACTGTATGCTGCCTGATCAGTCACGATGCGATCCCCTGACTCAATCTATTGACGAGAGGGCCATTTATTGCCGTCAGCAACTGGCGGCGTGACCCTCACCAGGGGCGGAAGCTGATCACTGTCCGGTCGCCCGACTTGCTATCCATCCCGCAACAGCAAGGTATGGTTATTACAAGTTTGAACCAGATTATTTGGGGGGAAGGTAGCCAGCGCATTGGTGTTTTAGATGGTCAGATGACCCTCTACGCCATGTACAAATAACTCAAAATGTTCAATGATTTGAATGGCGTCCCGTAGGGGATTCGAACCCCTGTTACCGCCGTGAAAGGGCGGTGTCCTAGGCCTCTAGACGAACGGGACACTGTCTCACCGGGCCGATGGTCTGGCCGGAAGCGGTGGCGTGGCGGGTGGTTACCCGAGGCTGAGCGGGCGGTCAAGCCAGCGCGGCATCAGAAATGCAAAAGTTTGCGCTCGTCGTGCCGTTCCAGGTTTCGGCACGCAGGTAACCGGCCAGATGAAGTGGGCGTAATTCACGATTCAACAGGATATCGGCAATCGGTGCAGCCATATCCTCTGGCTTGGCACGGAACAGCAGCGCCTTGATGGTGTGACCGGATTCGCTCTCCAGAAAGGCACGAATCGTGCCGCCGTCCCGCCCGATCCGCTCAGCTCTGCGGCAGCGCAGTCGCGGCAGGACGAGCAGCGGTTCATCATTCCCGTTTCCAAACGGTGCCAGTTGGACGAGTTCCTCGGCCATGGCCACAGTGACAGCCCCGGCACCCAGGCTGGCATCAAGCGCCAGATCGGCGGCTTTGGGCAGCAAGGCCGCTGCGGCCAGACGCTCATTTATAAAGGTGCGGAAAGCGGGCATGCTTTCAGGGGGGAGTGCGAACCCGGCCGCCATGGCATGGCCGCCACCGCTGCGCAACAGGCCGTGCTGATGGGCGGCGATGATGGCAGCCCCCAGATCGATTCCGGGGACGGAGCGTCCTGATCCCTTGAGCAGTCCGTCAGCCAAACCCGCAACACAGGCTGGACGATTGAACCGCTCCCGCAACCTTCCGGCAATGATGCCGACAACGCCCGGATGCCAATCCTCGCCACCAATGACGATGGCGGCATCCCCTGCTTGGATCCGTGCTTCTGCGTCCCTGACTGCGGCATCAAGGATGGAGGATTCCACAGTCTGCCGGCGCTCGTTCACGGAATCGAGTGCCTGGGCAATGTCTCTGGCAGCAATCGGGTCTGTTGCGGTCAGCAGCCGCACCCCCATATCCGCGCTGTCGATTCGCCCGGCTGCGTTGATGCGTGGTCCCAGCACGAAGCCGCAGGTGCTGGCAGTCACCCGCCCTGTCATCTGCGCCACCTCCAGCAGGGCGGCAATTCCGATACGGTTGCGGCGATCCATCACCTTCAGTCCCTGCGTGACGAAGGCGCGGTTGATCCCGGTCAGCGGCATGACGTCACACACGGTCGCCAGAGCTACCAGATCCAGCATCTCCAGCAGATCAGGAGCCGGTCCTTCATAACCCTGCCAGCCATCGCGCCGGAGCTGGCGAAAAGTGGCTACACAGGTCAGCAACGCCACGCCAGTGGCACACAGCATGGTCAGCCCGGAGCGATCATCAGGCCCGTTCGGATTGACGGTGGCCAGAGCCGCAGGGGGCAGCGTGTCGCTTTTGTGGTGATCCAGCACCAGAATATCGGCTCGGCCGGAGACGGCTGACAGCGCCGTCTGTGCCGCGGTGCCGCAATCGACGCAGATGATCAGGCTCGCACCACGCTCGACCAGAGACAGCAGGGCAGGGGCGTTCGGGCCATATCCCTCCCTCAGCCGGTCCGGGATGTGATACAGCACCGGGCAGCCGCAGGCACGCAGTACGGTCAGCATCAGGGTTGTGCCGCAGGCGCCATCCACATCGTAATCGCCAAAAATGGCGACGGTCTCCTGGGCCATGATGGCGGCGGCAATGCGGGCAGCCGCCTGATCCATGCCCGCCAGAACAGAAGGGTCAGGCATCAGGGCGCGCAGGGTCGGTTGCAGGAAGGTATCGGCCTGATCGATCCCGATGCCGCGTGTCGCGATCAGACGGCCCAGCAGATCGCTCACCCCATGACGCTGCGAAATAGCCAGCCCAAGCCGCTCTATGGCTGCAATCTCGGCCCCTGCGGGCATGCGCCAGTGCCATGCACGACCGGTCAGGCTCCGCTCCACCCCAAGAACAGCGTCCGTAACAGTGGTGGAGGCTTCCGGGCGCAGAACGGAGGATGAGAGCACGGTCAGGGTATTACCAAGTCTTGGTGTTGAAGTTGTGATAGGCCTCGACATAGCGAATGGTGCCGGACTTGCTGCGCATTACCACGGAATGCGTATACGCTCCGGCAGCGAACATACGCACGCCACGCAGCATCGGACCGCCGGTAACGCCGGTGGCGGCGAACATGACATCGCCCTTTGCCATTTCCTCGGCGCTGTATTTGCGACGTGGATCGGTGATGCCCATGGCGCGGGCGCGGTCTTCCTGCTCCTGCGATTCATACATCAGACGCCCCTGCATCTGGCCCCCGATACAACGAAGCGCCGCTGCTGCCAGAACGCCTTCCGGTGCACCACCGGAGCCGAGATAAATGTCGATGCCGGTATCGGGCATGGCAGCAGCCATGGCACCGAATACGTCGCCATCGCTGATCATCATGATGCGGCTGCCAACTTCACGTGCCTTGGCGACGATTTCCTTGTGCCGGTCGCGATCCAGCACGCAGACGACCAGATCGGACAGCTCCATTTTCTTGGCTTTCGCCAGATTGCGCAGGTTGCTTTCGACAGAGTTATCGAGATCAACCACCCCGTCCGGCAGGCCCGGCCCGACCGCGATCTTGTCCATATAAATGTCGGGGGCATGCAGAAAATTGCCGGCCTCGGCCAGCGCCAGCACCGCCATGGCATTGGGGCCGCCCTTGGCGGTCAGCGTGGTGCCTTCCAGCGGATCGACCGCGATATCCATGGCGGGGCCGCCAGCACCGACGGTCTCGCCGATATACAGCATCGGCGCTTCGTCCATTTCGCCTTCGCCGATGACCACGGTGCCGTTGATTGCAACAGAGTCGAAAGCCTTGCGCATGCCCTCGACCGCTGCACCATCGGCGGCGTTCTTGTCGCCCCGCCCCATCCAGCGGGAGGCGGCCAGTCCGGCCGCTTCCGTAACACGCACCAGTTCCAGTGCAAGGTTACGGTCACTATGTGTAGGTGTCTCGGCCATGGCTTCGCTCCGCTTGTCGGAAATCGGATTAAGGCGTAGCGCATCGGCCATCGCCGTGGAAGCCGATCTATACGCATAAAGGAGGAGCGGAGGAGAGGTGGCGGGCGTGACGCCATGCCCTGTGCTTGGTAAGCAGTCAGGCAGGCGTGCTTTCCGCGTTTATCGAGGCCCTGTTTATCGAGGCTATGTGTTTCATGACGATCAAAATCGACTGGCGGCGTGTATTGCGTATTGCCGTTCCTCCTCTGGTGATTCTGGGCGCGGGATTTGCTTATGTAAAAATTCAGGAGCATCGGAATGCTCCGCCGCCGCCGTTATTACTGAATAAAAAAGGCCCGGATGGAAAGCCGCTGCCGGTCGAGCCGCTTGGTCGCTGGAGTGGCACGACCGCCTGTACTGCCGTTTGCAAAACGCAGACCTTTGTGTTGACCCTGATGCGTCACACTGATGGCAGCCCGGCCTGGTATCGTCTGGAACAGATTTACAAAGGCGATAATAATGACAGGTCGGCGGATCATGTCACCCATAGTCTGGGACCGTGGACGCTGGAAAACGGGGCGTACCAGCTTCATGCCGACAAGCTGGATGATGAGTTTACCTTCGTCCCATCGGCAGATGGTGAGATGCTGAAGTTGCAGGATCCGGGTGATGCCAGCCTGCGCACAATGGTCATGAAGCGTACGGAGCTGCCGCCTGCGCCTGGTCTCAAGGTAAACCCGCCGAAACCGGCCCAGCCCTGAAAAAGCATAAAACCGCCCGGCAAGATTTCCTGCCGGGCGGTTTTTGGATCAGCCTGTTTTCAGTCGTGAAAGCAGACGTTTTATGCCGCAAGCCATTCCGGCACCGGCAGGTTCTTTTCCGTCAGGAAAGCAGGGTTGAACAGCTTAGACTGATAGCGCGCGCCACCATCGCAAAGAATCGTAACAATGGTGTGTCCCGGCCCGAGACGCTTTGCAACCTCGATCGCGGCAGCGACATTCAGACCTGCCGAGCCGCCGATGGACAGCCCTTCCTCCCGCAGCAGGTCATAAACCTGTCGCAGCGCATCGTTATCGCTGATTCGGACGGCATCGTCGATCTGGACATCTTCCAGATTGGCGGTGACACGAGACTGGCCGATTCCTTCGGTGACTGAGCTACCCTCGACCGAGAGATCGTTGGAGTTCACCCAGCCATACAACCCACTGCCATGAGGATCGGCCAAGGTGATACGGATGGACGGGTTGAAGGCCTTCAGCGCAAGGGCCACACCAGCCAGCGTTCCCCCTGTACCACAAGAGCAGGTGAAGGCATCAACTTTGCCGCCTGTCTGTTCCCAGATCTCGCGGCCTGTGGTTTCACGATGGCCTTCCCGATTGGCCAGATTATCGAACTGATTGGCCCAGACCCAGCCGTTTTCTTCGGCCAGACGCCGGGAAACATGCACGTAATTGCCGGGATCACGGAAAGGTTTGGCGGGAACCAGCCGAAGATCAGCGCCGATCATGCGCAGATAGTCGATTTTCTCCTGACTCTGCGTTTCCGGCATCACGATCACACTACGATAGCCACGCGCCTGCCCGACCAGAGTAAGACCAATGCCGGTATTGCCTGCCGTTCCCTCAACGATGATTCCATCCTGACCGGGCGTCAGCAGGCCGCGCTTTTCCGCATCCAGAATAATGGCCAGAGCCGCGCGATCCTTGACGGAGCCGCCGGGATTCATGAACTCAGCCTTGCCGAGGATTTCACAGCCGGTAGCGTCCGATGCCCTGTTCAGACGGATCAGCGGCGTGTTGCCGATGGCCTGAAGCATTGAGGCGGCAACGGGCGGAGCGGCAAAGGCAGAGGGTATGCTCATCAGCGAAACTCTCCTGAAACGGGGTGTTCCTTCATAAGGCGCATTTTGGGGCCATATGCTGGACACCTCTTACAACAGTAGATTCATACCTATAGAAAGAGCGGGCAAAAAGCATCGCGATACGACGCATATCAGGTTAATTCCCGATGATGATCGGGAGTTATCGGAATGGAGAAGATAGTCATGGTGGATAATGTCCCGGTAGTCGATGCCTGGTCGGCCCTGAAAACCGATCCCCAAGCACGGCTGGTGGATGTGCGAACAGATGTGGAATGGGTGTTTATCGGCATTCCCGATCTTTCTTCCGTCCAGCAGAGGCCGGCTCTCATCAGCTGGCAGGTTTATCCTCAGATGCAGGTGAATCCGCGTTTCGTCGATGAGTTGCGTCAGGCTGGGCTGACGCCGGAACATCACATCTATTTTCTCTGCCGCAGCGGCGCCCGGAGCATGGCGGCTGCCATTGCTGCAAAGGAGGCCGGTTACGAGCATGTCTATAATATAGCGGAAGGATTTGAAGGCCCGGTCGATGCAAATGGCCATCGTGGTGTTGCTGCCGGATGGAAAGCCGAAAATCTGCCCTGGCAGCAGCGTTAACGTGAAAACGGGCGGGGAGGGATTCCCGCCCGCTGATCATGCTTTATTGATCATAGGTTACGCGCAGTACGACGAACCATGGATAACGTGGGTCAACCGACTGGCCGTCCGGTGTGGCGATCATGCCGGATGGTGTGGTCGGCACGTGTTTCATGGACACGGAATAGGCGACATTACCCCCGATAACAGAGAGTTCTCCGGGACGGGCAGCGACAATGATGTCGCAATGGCTGGGGAAGCCGCCAGTCGGAAGAGAATCATAAGTCAGACGCTCTGCCTTGCCGCGCCCTGTGCAGATCAGATCGCCGGGAACCGGTGCGTATTCTCCCGGACGTTCGGCAATCACGGCGTAACCGCTCTGCGCGCCGGTCGCCATCTGTTTGGCGATATTGATATAGGTGGAATGAGAGGCAGAATACGGAAACCGTGCACCTGCCCCGGCAATACGCATGACATAGGAAATAAAGGCGGCTGACCAAGGATGAATATCCTTGTCGGGCAGTGGCGTCCCTGTGCTGGTATAGGCCCCCGACCAAAGGCTTTCGGTGGTATCGGCATCCTGCCCGAGCCACCAGAACAGTCCGACTTTCTCCCATAATCCGGGCTGCCGGTCCGGTCGCAGCATGGGCGGCATATCTGGATTCTCGCCTGGCGGTTCGTCATGAATTTCACTGCCGAATGCACGCCATTCTGCTGAAGCCAGACCAATTGCATCGGCGCGGTTGAACGGAGCGAAATGCATGCGTGCGAAATCGGGTACATGCGCCTCATTGGCGGCAGTATAGGCCCCTGTCGCCGATGAACCTGCTCCTCTGCCAGAACTCGATCTGGAGGAGGAGCAGGCTGTCAGCATCAGGAGACATGCTATAGAAGCGGCTCCGGCAGAGGCGCGCATCAGACGCGATATTCCGGATACAGGCCGAGTAACCCTTCTTCGGATGCCTCACAGCGCCCTCTTTCGGTGATCAATCCGCTCAACAGCCGGGCCGGAGTGACATCGAAAGCGGGATTGGCGGCCGGGCTGTCTTTCGGCGTAATGCGTATGGTCATGACACTGCCATCCATGGCGCGACCACTCATGGTCGTGACCTCGGTAGCGGAACGTTCCTCGATCTCAATTCCCTTCACGCCATCGCGGATCGACCAGTCAAGCGTGGAAGAAGGCAGTGCCACCCAGAAGGGTATGCCATTATCTTTTGCCGCCAGTGCTTTCAGATACGTGCCGATCTTGTTGGCGGCATCGCCGTGACGGGTGACACGGTCCGCGCCGGTGATGCACAGATCAACCTTGCCATGCTGCATCAGATGGCCACCGGCATTATCGCAGATCAGTGTGTATGGAACACCGTGTTTGCCGAGTTCAAAAGCGGTCAGCAGTGCTCCCTGATTACGGGGGCGGGTTTCATCGACCCATACATGCACGTCGATGCCTTCCTCATGCGCCATGTAAATGGGGGCGAGAGCAGTTCCCCAATCGACAGTGGCAAGCCAGCCGGCATTGCAGTGGGTCAGGATGTTGACGGGTTGTCCGGGACGGACACGATCGCGGATCAGTTCCAGACCATGCCTGCCGATGGCTTCGTTCTGGGCTGCATCTTCATCGGCAATGGCGGTGGCCTCATCATAGGCGATGGCGACGCGATCGGCTTCTGAGGTTGTGCGCAGCCGGGCCAACATACGATCAATGGCCCAGCGCAGGTTGACGGCAGTGGGGCGTGTTTCCACCAGCAGGGCCGCAGCGCGCTCCATGGCATCGGTGGTGGCATTGTCGCGCAGCGCAAGGCACAACCCGTATGCGGCAACTGCTCCAATCAGCGGTGCGCCCCGCACCTGCATGGACCGGATCGCGTGAGCAACCTGATCCAGCCGTGACAGCCGCAGCAGATCGACGCTCCAGGGCAGTTTAGTCTGATCAATAATACGGACGCTCCATCCATCGTCATCCACCCACACGCTGCGGTAAGGCGTGCCATCAATCTTCATGTGCGGTTCCTCGAAATACAGGGCAGTGATCGGTGCAGCGTAGCGGGGTGTGCTGCGGGGTTAACGCCTTACTCTATTCTTCAGATGCGCTGATGCAGCACGCATACCAATGTGAATAATCGGCGGGCCGTTTCAAAGTCGATTGAAACCTTCCCATTCAGGCGGTGGCGCATCAACTCGGCCCCCTCATTGTGCAGGCCGCGCCGGCCCATATCAATCGCCTGAATTCTGGCTTCCCGTGCTTCCTGCACAGCCTTTACATAGCTGTCGACCAGCAGATGATAGTCCTTGATGAGCCTGCGGAACGGTCCCAGCGCAAGTGCCAGCACGGTCAGAAAGGTATCATCCTGTCGACGGATATCGAAGATCAGACGTCCTTCCTGAATGGACAGATGAAGCACATAGGGACCTTGTTCACTGACGGGTGCCATACCGGGTAGCGGGCGTTCAAGTGAAAACACGTTTTCGGCTTCCAGATCGGCGACAGCTTGAGCGCGGTCCATCTCCTGTAAAGGCGAGAGTCTGGTCAGGGCTTCTCCCTCCAGAATGACTTTCACCAGTCGTTTGGAGGCGGCCTGTGGCGGTTGCGTGTCGTCTGGCTTTGCGCTCATGCGCTTCTTTTAGTCCAGATTGATTTTGGATGAAATTGTGCATGAAAGGACAGAGCATACAACTCTCCGCATATCGGCTGGCAGGTTGCTGTTGTCCTGGGGCTGTTACTGTATGGGGTGTTCCTCAAAGAATTTTATTTGCCGGAAAAGGCTGAATCAGATTTCCTTTTCTAAAGACTGCAAAAAAGCAAAATCAAAAAAGAAAAGCCTCTTTGCACATTGCGGAACTGAACTGGCTGTCAGTTGTTTTTATTGACAGGGTCGGGTCGAAAGAGCGAAGAGAAATGCTTGACGAGCGATTCATCCGAATCGTAACTCGCTGCCGAACCTGTCTTGTGTTGGTTCTGGCGGCTGCCGGGGCATTCAAAGAAGAAAATGTTATCTCAGATGATACCATCATTTTGATGGATCCGTCATGAAAGCCGGTCAGCATGGGAAACGGTAAGAGGCAGAAAAGGCACGGCAGGTTAGAAAAGTGCTTCATGCATTGCACCTTAGCCTGACACGCAATCGGAATACAGCAGGCTTGGCTGACGAAGAGGGGCTTGATCAGCATAGCTTGAGTTTTCCCGGCCTCCGACTTCGATACGCGTATAAGACTACATGATCAGCATGATTTTTCCGGCCAATGGTTCGGCCGAAAGGGGAGTTCCTCAGGTGAGTAATGATAACGATCATAATGGAACGCCACGCGCCCAACCTATGGCCGTGCGCTCAACGACCCGCCGCAGCAGTGCGGCTGTAACGACACGGCGCAGCACGACCGCACGCCGGAGCACGGCGGCTACCGCCGCCCCCAAGAGGGGAGCTGCCAAAACAGCGACGCGGAGCACGGCTGCCAAAAAGACGGCGACAAAAACTGCAACCAAAGCCACCTCCAAAAAACCGTCTACAAGAGCAGCTTCCACCAGGACCGGGGCTGCATCTGTCCGGAAAACGGCAACCCGGGCCACGCCGGTCAAGGCGACCCGTGCGGCGACCAGCAAGACAACGACACGTAAGACTGCTGCGACGACACGTAAGCCTGCAACCCGGGCAACAGTAGCCAAGACCACGACAAAGCGGGCCGCAGCCACCAAGCGCACACCCGCCACAAAGCGCATCACCGCCACCAGAACGACAGCAACCCGTGCCACCGCGCGCAAGCCTGCTGCCAAAACCGCAACGGCCAGCCGCCGTACGGTGGCGTCAACTAAAAAGACACGTGCTGTCACGCCACGCGCCACGTCAGCGCGTGCAAAAACAACGCGCGCCAAGACAACCCGCACCACCTCTGCCGTGAAAAAAGCCCCTGCCGCGAAGAGGGCGACGTCAGCGCGTGCAGCTACCACGCGGACTACAGCGCGTGCGGCGAAGGCGCCAGCGACCCGTGCAACCAAACCCCGTGCGACTGCCGCCCGTGCCCCGGCAGCTACGCGCCGCGCTGCGACACCGGCCCGGACGGCAAAGGCGGCAAGCACCCGTACGGTGACCCGCAAGCCGCGTGCCGTAAAAGCACCGGCCACGCGCACGCCGCGTGCGACGAAGGCTACGACCGGGATGACCCGCACTCCTCGCGTTACAGCCCGTCAGGTCACCAGTGCGGTGAAGCCGCGCCGTACGCGTGCGGCTTCAGTTGTTGAGGAAACTCAGGACGAACTGCTGACTCCGGTGCGTCGCGCTCCACGCAGGAGCCGTAGTGCAGAAGCTCCGGCAACGCAGGCCAAGGACACTCCAGCGGCCAAGCCGCGTCGCGGTCGCAAGCCGTCCAGACCTGTTGAGGATTTGAAGAAGGACAGTGATCTGCTGGATGCTCTTGAAACCTCCGATCCCGAGGCGCTGAACTGAGCGATCTCACCGATCCTGATTAATCAGGATCGCAGATGAAAAGGGCGCCTTTTGCGGGCGCCCTTTTTACATTGATGAGGAATGGGTTCAATCAAAAGCCCGTCGGCGGCAGCGCATGGATAAAGGCCTGTGCCTGCATATCCCAGCCCGGCAGTCCAGCGCCGAAATTCCAGGCCGCTGTGGCGTAGGATTTTCTAAGTGAATCATCGAAGATCAGGCGCCTTAGCACTTTGGACAATGTTTCGTAATCACCAGGGGCACAAAGGGCACCTGCATTCAGCGGCAGCTTCATTGCTGCCTCCTGCGAGGCTGTGATGGCCAGTGGAATACCGCGCCGCAGCGATTGCAGGGCTGCCGAGAGCGGTCCATCCCACCATGATGCCTGAGCGTAAAGATCAGCAGCCTCCCATAATGTTTGCAAAGCGCCATGTCCGGGGCAGGAGAGCAGCGTCACGCGGGAGGAAAGGCCTGCCTGCTCCGCCTGTTCGCGGATCACTTCCACATAGGCCGGATCGCGCTGTGTATTGCCTGTAATAGTCAGGTGCCAGGAGAGATCTGTCAGGCGCGCAAGGGCTTTCAGCAGGACATCATATCCTTTCCGTTTGACGAGCGTACCGACAGAGAGAATTTCGCAGGGGCTGCTGCTATCCCGGTTGCGTGTGCCGGAAGCGGGGGCATAGGCGGCAAAGCCGCTTTCCACGACGCTGATCTGCGCATCGGCCACCCCATATTCCCTGATCAGGCGGTCGCGTGTCTGCTCAAGTGTCACCACGGCATGGGAGACGGCTGACAGAACCGTCTGTTCCGCCTGTTGGACATTCGCGTCAGGCCCCGGACAATCGCCGCGCTGACCCGCAGCACCGGGACGATGAACCAGTGGCGTCAGACAACGTAGGGCAGAGGAGGGGAGATGATGAAAAGCGGGCAGGGACATGCCATCAATCACGATGCGGCTGTTCTGACCGGACGATGCCATCAGGGTGGAAAAGACCTGTCCGGCTTCTTCTTCTGCCACCTTGGCATTATGGACAAAGCGGGCCTTCAGGGTGATATCAGTCACTGAATGCCCTTTTTGTTGAAGGGCTTCTATCAGTTCACGGTTATAGCGGTGTCCGCCGGCGGTCGGATCGGTGGCTGCAGGCTGAATAAAAAAGATATGCATCGGAATACTATATATCCCTCCCGGGTCTGCTTTCCAGCGACCGCATCTGCCAGTCGACGAGTCGGATAAGGCAGATACTCAATGGCGGATGGGGGGGCGACGGCGGCGATATCCAGGTCAGAAAACCGGAATTCTCAGATTTTGGGAAACGGAGAAGCTCGCCGCCGTCTCAGGATACAGATGAGTTGGTTCGAGGTAAAACACAACATCGCCACCATAGCGACTCTGATATGGCAGCAATGTTTCTCAAGCGTGAAAAGGAGGAGCGAGCGGGGTGCTCTTGTTGAGAGAGTAAACCCCCTGTATAAGCCCGCCGAATCGCCACGCAGGGATGCAGCGAAATGATGGTGACGCTTCCACCGGACTATAGGCCTTCCGAGGCCGAAGAATTCATGAACCCGCTTCATGTTGAGTATTTTCGACAGAAATTGTTACGCTGGCGGGCCGATCTGCTCCGGGAAGCCGACGATACACTGGCAAGCCTTTCCGAAGGCGGCATCCACGAGGCCGATATTACCGATCGTGCCAGTGTGGAGACGGATCGTGCGCTTGAGCTGCGCACCCGGGACCGGGCCAGAAAGCTGATCTCCAAGATTGATCAGGCGATGCAGCGGATCGAGAGCGGTACCTACGGGTATTGCGAGGAAACTGGCGAGCCGATCGGGCTGAAACGTCTGGAAGCCCGTCCCATTGCCACCCTGTCGCTTGAAGCTCAGGAGCGGCATGAGCGCATGGAGCGAGTTCACCGCGACGATTGAGCACATTTTACCCGTCTTGACGGGTGAGGTGTGTTGATCAGAAAAGGCCGCCCTTTCCAGGAGCGGCCTTTTCGTCCTTTTGTCAGCTGGTCCGGTGGCGGATTTGTATCCTCCGCCCCCGGTATCGGAATCATCAGGCAGGAAGCTGCTCGGCAATGTAGGGCGGTAGATAGAAGCTGCCGACATGCACTTCCGGCGTCCAGTAGCGTGTGTTGGCAATCCCTGCCGTCTGAGTACGGGCACGCACTGTTTCCAGATCGGCTTGCGTAAAATCTGCATCCTTAGTGGCGAAGCCCAAAGTCATGAAACCGCCGACATAGGTTGGAACCGCTGCGACATAGGCACCCACGCGGGGGAAGAAATTGCGGCGACGCAGGCTGGTTTCACGCAATTCATCAGCCTGCATGAAGGGCACGCCGCACTGGTTCACGATCAGACCACGGGCGGTCAGGATACGGGCTGCATTCTGATAGAAATCATCCGTAAACAGCACTTCGCCCACCCCGATCGGATCGGTGCTGTCGACGATGATGACATCGAAGCTGCCGTCAGCGGCTTTTTTTACATAATCGATGCCGTCACCCACGATGACCTCGGCCCGCGGATCGTTCCATGCATTGCCACTGATGCCTGGCATGAACTCGCGGCTGAGACGGATGACTTCGCCGTCAATTTCGACCATGACGGCGCGTTCGACGGTTTTGTGTTCCAGCACGCGGCGCAGCACACCGCCATCACCAGCGCCGATGATCAGCACATTTTTGGCCGCGCCATGGGCGATCAGCGGCACATGGGTCAGCATTTCCTGATAGACGAATTCATCGGCTTCAGTGATCTGCACGACACCGTCCAGCAGCAGGACACGGCCATGAGAATTGCTCTCGAACACCACGATGTCCTGAAAATCTGATTTGATGCGTGCCAGCTCCTTGCCGACGCGGAATTGCTGCCCCCAGTCAGGATACAGCGTTTCAGCGATCCAGGTGCCAGAAGAGGAGGTGGTTTGATCAGGCATGAAGCGTTCTCCAAAAATCAGGCGATCCGGAGGTTGCCCTCTGGATCGCCTTTTTTGTCGTGCAGTGCGCTGGATGAGATAGCGTGTAACGATGACACCATAAAGGCGTCAGGTTACATTTCTTAGACGACGCGTCCGCGACGCTGCTCATCCAGATCGATGCGCTCCGGCTGGAATGTGGCGCGCAGGACCGGGATGGATTTGTGTGGGTCACAGGCGCCACACATGAAGATGTCGACAGCTGCGAAGTTGCGCTCCGGCCAGGTGTGGATAGAGATGTGGCTTTCCGCCAGCACCACCACGCCAGAAACGCCACCATTCGGTGTGAAATGATGGAAATGGCTGTGCAGAATGGTTGCACCGGCCGTCACCGCGGCTTCACGCAGGGTTACATCGATCATGCCGGGATCGTCCAGATTGGTGGCGCCCCAAAGATCGACCAGAAGATGCGTGCCGGCAAATTTCATGCCGTCCCGTTCCACGAAATAATCTTTGCGCTCTTCCGTTTCGGCCGCAGAAATCTGCGTATTGGCCTGGGCGGCGGCTTCAGTCACGTTCTGGTTTTCGCTCGGATTTTCCGAGACCATCCCCAGCGGGTTGAGTGCGTTCATCGCATTCTCCTTCCTACCAGTAGACGGCCGGTTGGACTGAATCGTCCCCTTGGGCCAAGGCGGCGGTCAATAGAGTGCTATTCCCCTCACTGCAAGGAAAAATGGTCCCGCTGACAGAGGGGCGGCCATGATATTTTTACGCGGCGGCGAAAAGAATCCTGATCTGTGACCGCGCCTGCAGCATCATGGAAAGGGCTGGGGTTACGCCTTGCAATTGGCATATAACTAGAACATATTATGAACATAAAGAGGAACGGCTGCGTCTTTCGATGCGCTTCCTGCAGGGCTAAACTGATTGAAGACGCTGCGTGAATCGGCCGCTGGGCGCGGCTATGCATGAGGACATGTCCGGGTATGGAAAAGAATAAAGCGCTTGATGCCGCATTGGCACAGATCGAACGATCTTTCGGAAAAGGCTCGATCATGCGCATGGGCGCGCGCAATGTCGCTGAGCAGATTGAAGTGATTCCCAGTGGTTCGCTCGGGCTTGATCTCGCGCTTGGAATCGGGGGGATGCCACGCGGACGGATTGTGGAGATTTATGGCCCTGAAAGCTCGGGAAAGACTACGCTCGCCCTGCATACAGTGGCGGAGGCGCAGAAACGTGGCGGTACATGTGCTTTTGTTGATGCAGAACATGCGCTCGATCCGATTTATGCACGCAAGCTGGGTGTGGACGTTGATAATCTCCTGATCAGCCAGCCGGATGCCGGCGAACAGGCACTGGAAATCGCAGATACACTGGTGCGCTCTGGCGCGATCGACGTGCTGGTGGTGGATAGTGTCGCGGCTCTGGTGCCGCGGGCCGAGCTTGAAGGTGAAATGGGTGACAGTCATGTCGGTCTGCATGCCCGTCTGATGAGTCAGGCCTTGCGCAAGCTGACCGGCTCTGTGAATCGCAGCAATACGACACTGATTTTCCTCAATCAGATCCGGATGAAAATCGGTGTGATGTTCGGCAGCCCGGAAACGACAACGGGCGGTAATGCACTGAAATTCTATGCGTCGGTGCGTTTCGACATTCGTCGTATCGGGCAGCTGAAGGACAAGGAAGAAGTCATCGGCAACCAAACCCGTGTGAAAGTGGTGAAAAACAAACTGGCACCGCCTTTCCGGCAGGTAGAGTTCGATATCATCTATGGTGAAGGTATCAGCAAGGTCGGTGAGTTGATAGATCTTGGCGTTAAGGTCAATGTGGTAGAGAAATCCGGTGCATGGTACAGCTATGACAGCCAGCGCATTGGGCAAGGGCGGGAAAATGCGAAGCAGTTTTTGCGTGACCATCCGGAGATCGCCGATGCGATCGAGAACCGGATCAGGGAGCAGTCTGGTACTGTGCAGAACGCAATGATCACGACACCGGACGCTGAGGAGGCGGAAACGGCTGAGTAACAGACAGGAAGAAACGCGGCTGGCATCGGGGTTACGACTTGATGCCGCAGCCTGCCCGCTGGAACGGGCTGACATGGAACTGGTTGAGGTGGCGAGGGCCGTCATGCGGCAGCATTATCGCCCATTATGGCATACGGTGGCGGCTGCTTTGCGGGATGCCAATGGCCGTATATGGACTGGCCTTCATCTTGGCGCGACGGTGGGGCGTTTGCAGATTTGCGCAGAAGCGATTGCATTGGGCCGGGCCAAGCTGGAAGGGGCGGCTGACATCGAAACGGTAGTTGCCGTCCGTCATCCCAAACAGGATGAAACCGATCAGCATATTGCCGTTGTCTCCCCTTGCGGTGCATGCCGGGAGATGTTTGCGGATTTTGCCCCTTCCACCATGGTCATTGTTTCGGGGGAGCAGGGATTGATCAAGGTGCCGCTTTCCCTCCTCCTCCCCCTTCCTTATCGGCGCTGAAAAAGGCGGCTTGCATTTTTTTTAAAGTATGGAAAATGGAGATTGATCTTTGAAATCAATAACATAAGGTCTAGAGGTTCCCCCGCGTATGCGGGGATAGTCCCATCCCCGGCGGTCGCGTCGGCATTATTGGCAGGGTTCCCCCGCGTATGCGGGGATAGTCCGCGCCAGCGCCATGATTCTGCGGGCAATCAAACGGGTTCCCCCGCGTATGCGGGGATAGTCCATACGCTGAAAATCCTCGGCATTCGCGCTTTTGGGTTCCCCCGCGTATGCGGGGATAGTCCCGTAGGAGCGATCTACGCCGCCCCTTTGTGCTCGGTTCCCCCGCGTATGCGGGGATAGTCCTCCACTCGTCGCCTACCTGCGGCTCTATTGCCGGGTTCCCCCGCGTATGCGGGGATAGTCCCGGATATTATTGTTTCGGCTGTGGGGCGAAGGGGGTTCCCCCGCGTATGCGGGGATAGTCCCTGCAACCCCGCGCCCTCCGCCAGACGCGACAGGGTTCCCCCGCGTATGCGGGGATAGTCCCCGCGCGGCGCTGGGATTGCTGGGCGGCAGCGCGGTTCCCCCGCGTATGCGGGGATAGTCCGCGCTGGCTGCGCCGTATCCATCTCGCCGGGATGGTTCCCCCGCGTATGCGGGGATAGTCCTCGTGTGCGCGCTCCGTCGTACCACGCGATGGCGGTTCCCCCGCGTATGCGGGGATAGTCCTGGGGTGCACCCCAAATTGCATGGGATGAGGCGGGTTCCCCCGCGTATGCGGGGATAGTCCTGTGGTCCCGATTTCCAGAGGCTGTGGAAGGGCGGTTCCCCCGCGTATGCGGGGATAGTCCAAATGGGGCCGCTGTAATACGGCCGCCATTTGAGGTTCCCCCGCGTATGCGGGGATAGTCCCCAGTTCGGAACCAGTTCCCCACCAGTTCGGAAGGTTCCCCCGCGTATGCGGGGATAGTCCCTGAGTCCGCCTCAGAATTCAGAGCCGCATTAGGGTTCCCCCGCGTATGCGGGGATAGTCCCTGTGGGACGAATGGACCCGGGTATCCGATGCGGGTTCCCCCGCGTATGCGGGGATAGTCCTCTTACCAGTCCTGGTTTCGGCGCATCCGGAGGGGTTCCCCCGCGTATGCGGGGATAGTTCGTGCCGACACGATCCGCCAATGCCTGCTGGCTGGGTTCCCCCGCGTATGCGGGGATAGTTCCGAAAATCGAATATGGTCAGCCCGACCTGAGCATGCGGCGCCAGACGGCGGGAAAATAGTTGATCAGCTCTCGGAGAAAGGTCTGCTTTCCAAGCTTCGCTCAGGACGGAGCAATTATTAATATCAACGCACCTTTAGTCCGCCTCCTTCTCGAAGTGGAGGGTGGTGCATGATCTGTTTTTAGACCGTATGGCATTTTACGTATGAACCATGTTGAGATTTAAGAAGCTGTCTCCTGGATTGCCGAAGCACCTTTTAATCCAGTGCCTGTGATAGTTTCGTAATTTTTACCTATCCATGAGATTAAACATCTCCGGACAGTTAAGTTGATGGAGCTGCGCAATGCAGTGGAAAAACTGGCCGGGTAAAAGCTCGGCCACTCCGGATGGTCCTGAACATCCGGCAGCCTTTCATATGCTTGATGTTGCTGCGGTGGCGGAAAGGCTGATTGAGCCATTCGGCATGGCACCTCCCCTTCGCGATGCGCTGGTTGTGCTGGCGGGGCTCCATGATATCGGCAAGATCAGTGAGAGCTTCCGCGCCATGCTTCACGAAGGTGTGGCGCAACCGGGGTTCCGTCACTGGGAACTCAGCGAAGCCCTGTTCTATGTTGAAGATGCGCGGATAGCAGCCCGTCTTGGCGGAACACCGCTGGTGCGGAAAATGCTCTACGCAGCCATAGCCGGACATCATGGGCGCCCGTCGGAGCATATGCTCGGCGCTCTTCCACCAGAAGCGCGTTTGTCACGAGAACTCTTCAGGGCATTGAAATGTGTTGGAGAAGGTCGTGAACCGGCTGCGCGGCTGATGGACGTATTCTTTGATCTGTGGCCGGCAGCCTCGCTCGAAGGGCTGACACTGGTCGAAGCTACAACGCTCTCCTGGTGGCTGGCAGGATTCTGCGCGGCAGCCGACTGGGTCGGGTCCAATTTGGGATGGTTCCCGCCAAAGACAGAGGCGGACAGCCTCGCCGCTTATCTGCAACAGACCCGTGCCATTGCAGCCCGCGCCGTCGTCGAGGCGGGAATCGCTGGCACCATGGTGCGGGAGGGAGATCTGTTCGATTTCGCGCTGCGCCCCATGCAGGTGGCTTGCTCAACCATCGCTCTGCCAGATGGGCCGACACTGGCGATTGTGGAGGATGGAACCGGGACGGGGAAGACGGAAGCGGCGCTTATCCTCGTGCATCGTTTCTGCCAGGCAGGGAAGGGACGCGGTTTGTTTGATGCTCTGCCAACAATGGCGACGACCGATGCCATGTTTGACCGCGCTTCGCGCATTGTCGGACGCATGTTCGACAATCCCTCTGTAACATTGGCGCATGGACGTGCCGGGCTATCGGTGCCATTTCGCGATCTGGTGCAGAGAAGCAGAACCGGCGGACCGGGAGAGATCACCTCCTCGGATTGGCTGGCGGAGGGCAACCGACGCGCATTGCTGGCCGATGTCGGAATAGGAACGATTGATCAGGCATTGCTGTCCGTGCTGCCGGTTCGGTTTCAGACATTACGCATTTATGGCCTGTCATCGAAGATTCTCCTCGTCGATGAAGTCCATGAAATGGGAGAGGCATATATCGCAGAAGAACTCACGGCACTTTTGAAAATGCACCGGGCTGCGGGTGGGTCCGCAATTCTTCTGACGGCGACGCTGCCTATGAGCCTCCGCAGCAAGTTGCTGGCGACCTATGATGGGGCGTCCGACAATCCCGCCTATCCGGCCCTGACTATTGCGGGAGGGGAGGCCATCACGCAGTTCCCGGCAGAAGACTATCCGGTGAAAGGGCCGGTGAAGGTTGAAAGACTCGATACGGCAGCTGATGCGGTTACGCTTCTGACCAAAATGGCTGCGCAAGGTGCGGCCTGTGTGTGGGTGCGTAATGCGGTGGATGACGCAATCGAGGCTGTCGAGGCCCTTCGGGCCGCAGGTGTGGAGGCCCGGCTTATTCACGCCCGCTTCGCCTTGTGTGATCGCAAACGGATCGAGGTGGAGATTCTGGCAAGGGTCGGGAAAAACGGTCAGGGCAGGGCAGGCTTCGTCCTTGTGGGAACACAGGTTCTGGAGTCTTCACTCGATCTGGATTTTGACGTGATGGTGTCCGATATCGCGCCCATCGCGGCGCTGATCCAGCGGGCAGGGCGTCTGTGGCGACATATGGATATCCGGCCGGTCTCGGTTCGTCCGGTTGCGGGGCCGGTGCTGTATGTTCTCTCACCGGACCCCTCTCTGGTTGAGGATGAACGATGGCTGCACGGTACGCTGGGAAAAGGCGCGTGGGTTTACGCGCTTGCCGATGTCTGGCGGAGCGCACGCGTCTTGTTCACACAAGGACAGATCGGGACGCCGGACCGTCAGCGCGCGCTGATTGAAGCAGTCTATGGAGCGGATGCAGAGCCGGTACCGGAAGCTCTCCTGAAGGCGGAACAGGATAAATACGGCAAAGACAGCGCCGACAGGGGGCTGGCCTGGCATAATATCGTGAAGTTCACGGATGGCTATCGCAAGGCAGGCCGTGGCGATGACGATGTAAACTATCCCACCCGACTGGGAGAAGAGGTGCGTGTCCTGCGCCTGGCCCGCCGGACGGGGCTCGGTCTGGTCCCGTGGGCGGAAGGAGAAGGCGAGGATGCCTGGGCGCTGTCCGACGTCTCTGCCCACCGTAAGAAGCTGGATGCCTTGCCACTCCCTGATCAGTCGTCGCCGGAAATCATGAAGATCGCAAAAGACTGGCCAGAGTGGAAGCGCGCGCAGATCAGGCTGTGCCCCGTCGATAAAAATGGTAACATTTGTAATGGATTGTATTATGACGCGGAGTGCGGTCTTGTGTTTGCTTCTCTGTGAAAACGGAGATGGCCCGTGCTTGGGTTAGATATGTCCGTAGGGCAGACTTGTTCCCCGCCAGAGCGGGGATATGCAATGAGCAAAATTTAAGTGCTTAGGTTAAATGTGGTTGACATATAATTTGTTAGGGCCTATAGCGAAAACAGCCTCAACAAAGGAGGCTCCATCGGGGCTGCTAAATATATAAATTCCGTTTTCGTTCAATCAACTAAGTAAAATTCTGGTTGGAAGTAATAAAATGTCTGCATAAGCCCTCATTTTATGTAGCCGCAATTATGCGGTGTCCGGGGTTTTTGCAATTTCGACGAAGCATCTTTGTCACATTTCTACTTCGAGCACATTTTCGTACCTGGCGCAGCAATCGGAGATCATTGCGTGTCTCTCAATCTCATTGACGATCAATGGATTCCTGTTCTTTGCGCAGATGGATCGCGACGGGTCATTGCACCCTGGCAGATGGCGGAACCGGATGTGGTGCAGCCCGACTGGCCGCGTCCTGACCTCAATATCGCCTGCCTTGAACTTCTGATCGGGCTGGTTTTTCTCGCTGATCCTCCTGTTGACGGGGAGGACTGGGAGGCACGACGCAATCCCGACCCACAACGGTTGCAAGAAAAGCTGGCACCCTACGCTCCGGCGTTCAACCTTGTCGGTGATGGGCCGCGTTTCCTTCAGGATCTGGAGCCTTTCACGGATGAAGCCAGTTCTGTCGATATGCTGTTCATCGACAGCGCCGGGGTACAAACAGCGGGCAACAACGCGGATGTCATGGTGCATCGCAGCCGGTATGACCGTCTCGATTTTCCCATGGCGGCAATGGCGCTTTACACATTTCAGGCTGATGCCCCATCGGGCGGTCGAGGAAACCGTACCTCGCTGCGCGGTGGTGGACCAATGGTCACGCTGGTCGATCCGGAGCGGATGCTGTGGGATCTGGTCTGGGTGAATGTGCCGTGCGGATATTCCGCGAAAATGGAAACTCTGCCCTGGATGCGGCCGACCCGTGTTTCAGACACTGGACAGAAGACTCTTCCGCCAGATGGTGCGCTTTTTGGAGCGGAGGCTTTTTTTGGAATGCCGCGCAGGCTGCGTCTTACCCATGATGAGGGGATGGTAACCGGCGTGATTCAGAAACCGTGGGGCACGAATTATGCGCTCTGGAAACATCCACTCAGCCCCTATTATCGACTGAAACTCGGCACGGAATGGCTGCCGAAACACCCTCGCGTCGGCCATTTCGGCTATCGCAACTGGCTTGGTGTGGTGGTCAAGGAAAAAGAGAGCGATCTCTCCGAACTGGCATTGTGCCTGCGGGAAGAAAGAATTGGTGGAGGCTCCATCCTCGTCGCTGGCTGGTCGATGGATAATATGAAGCCTCGTGACTTCATTCTTTCACGTCAGCGCCGGTTGTCAGCAATACCCGAGGAAGCGGAATACAGGATTGTGGACCTGATTCAGGCGGCTGATGCCGTAGCGGTGGCCCTGCGTAATGCGCTTACGCCTGTTCTGGCGGAGGGCGAAGCGCGGGAAGCGGAGCGTGAGGAGTTTTTCCGTCAGACTGAAACGAAATTCCTCACTCATGTTCAGGCGATTGAGCGTGGCGAAGACACCGCGGATGCCTGGCTGGCTGATCTTCGCCGACAAGCACTTGGACAGTTCGATGCAAAGGCGCTTCCCGGCTTGAATCAGCGGGAAGTGGAAGCAATCGGGCGTATCACAGAGGCCCGCCGATATCTGGGGCTGGCGCTTGCAGGCTACGGAAAACAGGGTGGCGAGATTTTCAAGGCGCTTGGCCTTCCGCTGCCGGAAAAAGGGAAAAGGAAAGCCGCATGAGCAAGGAGGAAAAGGAACCGGGCACCATCGCCTTCGGATGGTGGACGGAATATCTTGAGCCACGGCACACGAATACCGCCGCCCGCGCACTGTCTGCACGCCTGCGCCGGGCGGGGCCGATCAAAGCCCTCTGCGAGCCGGCTGTGCATAAGCTCGCGCAGGAACTCCATGTATCGGGAGGAGAAAGAGAGACGGAAAAGCTTGTCCGTCTGGCATGTCTTCTTGCTGAAGTAAGGGAGGGTGATGCCGCACCGCTTGCGCATCGTCTTGGCGGAAAAGAGCCGGTTCTTTCACGCGGACGTTTTGAAAAACTCATCCGTGCGGAAGGTGAAAATCTGACAGATCTGATGCGCCGCGCCATCGTGATGGCCGACCGGCGCTGTAATGTCGGGGATCTGGCGCGCGATCTCTGGTACTGGAACGACAAAACACGCACAAGTTGGTGCTTTGGCTATTTTCACGCCGATGCGCCCAAGGATGATATGAAGGAAACTGTCTGATGACGACTTTTCTGCAATTCCACCTTCTGACGACCTACGGTCCTTCCAATCCCAATCGGGACGATCAGGGGCGTCCAAAACAGGCAACTGTCGGGGGAGTGCCGCGCCTGCGGATGTCGTCCCAATCCATCAAGCGCGCCCTGCGTGAGAGCACCTTTTTCGCACTTGACCTTGCTGATCATGAAGGGAAACGGACCAAACGGCTTTATCAGAACCTTGTCGAGCATCTCATCAGTCATGGCGTAAGCGAGGAAAAGGCCCACACCGCTGCCGATCAGGTCGCGGCGATTTTCGGCAAGCTGGAAGCGCCCAACAAGGAGACAAAAAACCGCATTGGCACGACACTTGCCTTCATCTCACCTGAAGAATGGAAACTGGCGGAAGAACTGGCCGGGAAAATTGCCGCCGGAGAAAAGGTGCCAGCGGAAAAAGAACTGAAAAAGCAGGTTCTGCGCCGGGCCGATGGCGCGATCGATATCGCCATGTTCGGGCGAATGCTGGCGGATTCGCCTGATTACAATCGCGACGCGGCGGTGCAGGTGACGCATGCCATCACTACACACCTGGCGCAGTCGGAGGAGGACTGGTTCTCCGCCGTCGATGATCTCAACAAGAGTGAGGATACGGGAGCAGGGCATCTTGGCGAGATCTCTTTCGGGTCCGGCGTATATTACCAATATGTCTGCGTGAACTGTGACCTGCTCATCAGCAATCTTGCCGGGGACCGCGAACTGGCGGTGAAGGGGATCGAAGCGCTGGCGGCGGCGCTGGCCCGCACAACGCCCAAGGGTAAGCAGAACAGTTTCGCCCATCATCCGCTCGCGCACTACATTCTGGCCGAAGCCGGAAAGCAGGCGCCCCGCGATTTGTCCGGTGCCTTCTTCTCGCCGGTCAGGGGAGAGCGCCTGCTTGAACAGTCAGTCGAGGCGCTGGAGAAGACCCGTCGGGAAATTGATGACGCCTATGGCAAGGTCTGGACGTCGGAACAGAAGCTGCATGTGGGCAAGGGCGGCACGTTGGACGAGATCACGGCCTTCGTGGGCGCGACCGTACGGGGGGCGTGATGCAGCAGCCCTTTCTGGTGTTCGGTCTGACCGCCTCACTGGGCTCGATGGGCGAACTCGCAGGACATGAGCGGCGAGGTTCTCTCATATGGCCTACCCGATCGGCGATCATCGGGCTGATGGGCGCCGCGCTCGGGATCGAACGGGACGGAGATTTTTCTGCGCTCGATGTCCTGTCGATCGATGTGGCGATCTTCGATGCTGGTGCGCTCGTGCGTGATTACCATACCATTGAGACAATTCCGTCCGCTGCCGCGAAAAACCCGAACTCTCGACCGGAAGCTTTGAGGGACGCGCGCGGCAGAACCAACACGACCATCACCCATCGCGACTATCGGACCAGTGTGTTTTACGGAATTGCGGTGCGGGGCGCAGGGTTGGAGAGGATTGCGGCGTCGCTGCTGGAACCGCATTTCACGCTTTATCTCGGACGGAAATCATGTCCGCTTGCCGCGCCGACCGGGGCGAAGATTGTCGAAGCGGTTTCTGCGGAGGCGGCGCTGGAACATCTGAAAGCTCCCCTTTGGCGTAAAGCATCCGTACAAGCGCACCTGCTTGTTACTGATGATCCGGAGGGTGAGGTCGTGACTGACGTTCCGCTGGACCGTACCAGCTGGCATTTTGCCGCCCGGCGGGTTGGTCTGCGTCCGGTCAGCATCGTGGCGGGAGGCTGACATGACACTTTATTTCAGCCATCTCCGCCTGGCCCGAAATCCTTCCGCACGGGCTCTGGCCGTACTGCTGCAATCCTCGGAGTCCGGGAGGCGGGCGTCGGGAGAGCGGGTGTCCGCACAGCACCATCTACTCTGGTCGGTGTTTGCTGACAGCGAGGAAAGAAAACGGGATTTCCTCTGGCGGGAGGAGCGGGACGGCAGCTTCCTCACGCTTTCTGCACGTCCGCCGCTCCAGTCTGATCTTTTCCAGCCGCATCGGATCAAGCCCTATGCACCGGATCTCGCGCCCGGCGCCCGCCTTGAGTTCCTGCTCCGCGCCAATGCGACCCGTATGAAACGGGATGGCAAACGGGAAGACGTCGTCAAGGCGCCCATAGATGCTTTGGAACAGAGTGAGCGCGCAGAACGTCGTATGGAAATCGCCTCCTTGGCAGGGAAGGCGTGGCTGGAACAGCAGGGAGAAAAAAGCGGCTTCAGAGTTATCACCGCGATTGCCGAGGATTATCGGCAATTGTCGCTGCTACGTCCGGGGGCAACGGACCGCCACGCGATGAAGCTCGGGATTCTCGATCTTTCGGGTCATCTCGAAATGACTGACCCGGCGCTTTTTCTCATGAATCTTTCGCAGGGATTCGGACGGGCGAAATCGTTTGGATGCGGTCTGATGATCATCCGGCGGGCATGATGAGCAAAGGGAGCGGGATTCCCGGTCTTGCTCCGCCGAAACTCATCCCGCTGAAAGACCGGGCCTCCCTGATCTTTGTCGAGCGAGCGCGGCTTGATGTGCTCGATGGAGCCTTCGTCGCCGTCAATGCCGATGGAACACGCACTCAGATCCCGATAGGTGGCATTGCCGGGATCATGCTGGAGCCGGGCGCCCGGATATCACATGCGGCGGTTTCCTTTGCGGCTCGTACAGGGACCCTCATTATCTGGGTTGGCGAGGCAGGCGTGCGGCTCTATTCGGCAGGGCAGCCAGGGGGCGCTCGTTCAGACAAACTGCTATGGCAAGCCAGGATTGCGCTTGATGAGGCAGCGCGACTGCGTGTCGTGCGAAAGATGTATGCCATGCGGTTCGGTGAGGAACCACCCTCACGCCGTTCGATCGAACAGTTGCGAGGAATAGAGGGCGTACGCGTGCGGGAAAGCTACGCGCTTCTGGCAAAGCAGTATGGCGTGCCGTGGAAGCGTCGTCTCTACGATCCCAAGGACTGGGATGCAGGCGATATTCCCAATCGCTGCCTGTCTGCTGCTACTGCTTGTTTGCACGGATTGTCTGAAGCCGCGGTTCTGGCAGCGGGTTATGCTCCGGCCATTGGTTTTCTCCATACAGGCAAGCCTCTGTCATTTGTTTATGATATTGCGGACCTGTTCAAGCTCGAAACCGTTGTGCCAGAGGCATTCCGTATTGCCGGACAAGCCGCCAAAGGTCGCATGGACATGGGGCCGGACCGGGCGGTTCGCCTGGCCTGCAGGGACATGTTCCGTCGGACGGGACTTCTTGGACGTATTATTCCCGCGATTGAGGAAGTTCTTTCCGCTGCGGACCTTCCCCGTCCCGAGTCCCCACTCGAGGCTGCCCTACCCGCTTTTGACGAAGAACAGTCTGGCGATGAGGGCCATCGCGGATGATGGTTGTGGTTGTCACCAATGTGCCGCCACGCCTGCGCGGCAGACTTGCTGCATGGCTGGTTGAAGTGAGGGCCGGTGTGTATGTTGGCAACTATTCGGCTCGGACGCGTGAAATGATCTGGCGCCAGGTGACGGAAGGTCTGGAAACAGGCGACGCCGTCATGGTGTGGAAGGCATCAACGGATCAGGGATATGACTTCCTCACTTGTGGTCGCAACCGCCGCATGCCGGTTGATTTTGATGGGCTGAAGCTTGTAACTTTCCTTCCCGAAAAGTCGGCTTAAAAACCTCTTTTTCTGTCGGTAAGATCTTTGACAATGTAAAAACAATTTTGAATCAATAATTTACACGAAGAGTGTTCCCCGCCTGCGCGGGGATGAACCGCAGAGGCGCTTTTCGACACCGGACCGGAGAATGTGTTCCCCGCCTGCGCGGGGATGAACCGATTCATCTCCATTATCTGATATGCGGTTATAAGTGTTCCCCGCCTGCGCGGGGATGAACCGAATACCTGTCGTGGCTGGCCTCGCATAGCCAGGTGTTCCCCGCCTGCGCGGGGATGAACCGGGAAGGTAAGTCTAACTGCTGTATGTCGGAAAGTGTTCCCCGCCTGCGCGGGGATGAACCGGACATGCTGCGCTGGCAGCTGACATCCCGGGCGTGTTCCCCGCCTGCGCGGGGATGAACCGGGACGATCGATATGGCCGATATCCTCGATCTGGTGTTCCCCGCCTGCGCGGGGATGAACCGTCAGGGAACGTGGGGAACGATTGTGCAGCGACGTGTTCCCCGCCTGCGCGGGGATGAACCGATTTTCCGACATCGCGGAAATCGATCCTGTTTGTGTTCCCCGCCTGCGCGGGGATGAACCGATGCGCTTGGTGGCGATGCTGCGGCTCTACTGGTGTTCCCCGCCTGCGCGGGGATGAACCGACTGAAGCGTACAACGCTGGTGGCACGGTGCGGTGTTCCCCGCCTGCGCGGGGATGAACCGGGACGGGCATCCCAGAACATCATGCAGATTCTGTGTTCCCCGCCTGCGCGGGGATGAACCGTTGCTTCACTCGGTTCCCACTCCCACATCGGCGTGTTCCCCGCCTGCGCGGGGATGAACCGCGCTCGATGCGGTGAGGGTCTTCGATGCGGTGGTGTTCCCCGCCTGCGCGGGGATGAACCGGGGCCAGCGTCAGGGACAGCGTCTGGGCCAGCGTGTTCCCCGCCTGCGCGGGGATGAACCGCAGTCAGTCAGCCGATGCCGACCTTAATCGCCGTGTTTCCCGCCTTCGCGGGATGTACCGAACAGCCTATAGTCATATTGGGACGACCCGGAACCACGGTGTATCAAGGGCTGCAAGGTGGTGTGTCCGGGAGGGTTCAATTGGGAAAGCGTGCGGTTATCTATCGCCGTTTTCCACGGTCGATCAGGCCTGCGAGCGGCAAAAGGACGCGCTGAAGCAGTTTGCTGAACGCGTAGGCTATGAAGTGTAAGGCATCTTCATGGAGACAGGCTATGGCGTCCGGCTGGATCGAGTGGAGCGTTGAAAGGCGATCAGCCACGCCCGTGAAATTGATGCCATTCTGGTGAAGGAGCTATATCGCTGGGGACGTTCGATCTGCATGATTGATTTCTTTTTGCTGAGCGAGCGCCGGATGGTGTGGATCGCGCAGCATTTTCCCGTGGCTCATGGTTTCCCCGCCTTGATGACCGCCGGGGCGTCAGCAGTATTGTCTACGTCATCAAACATGGCTTGCAATGGAAGGATGCGCCAAGCATCATGCTGCTCAGCAAAGGTTAGATGAGTGACCACAAGGTCGAGAATCTCTTCGTCAAACTCAAGGATTGGCGGCGTATCAGAACTCGTTACGACAGATGCGCATACTTTCTTCTCAAGCATATTCATCGCAGCAGCCGTCATGTTCTGGCTATGATTTAATGAGTCCCGAGCCTAGACACTTGGTGTAGCGAATACCCATCTTCATTGCTGTTTTCTTGATCCAATTTGGTCAGCACATACGCCAAGAAAGCCGATCTTTGCAGCGGTCAAGATCATGGCCGTTCAGCAAGGTGCATGCTTGGTAGTATGCTCCCAAACAAGAAGTTTGCCGGTCCCAGCTTTCTGTGGCCTGCCAGGCTGCCAATAGATCTCCTCAAACTCTTGTTGAAGGGCCTTCCCCAAAGTCTTTATATGGAATGAGAACCATAAATTCTAATATACAAAATATCACATATATATTATATAATATGTTTAAATATACGTGGTGTATGCCATTTTGGTTAACCAGCTTGCAGAAAAATAGAGGATAGCAGCGAAGTTCTGGTTCTGAAATATGGTAGGAAAAATATTACGCTGAAATGCTGGACAGGCTGGTGTGCTCGATCACACATGTCGCTTCATAAAAATATAAAAGGCATGAACTATAACAGATCACACTATGTGGTTGGGCGTGCACAAATCTTTGGCATTCTTGGCTTGGTAGCAACGCTGGTCGCTCTTAATTTTTACTGACAAGCAATGCATTTTTTATGTCCGGTCTTGCATTGCTCCACCGCCCACAGATCGGGTGCCTGTCACGCCAATGCCGACCAAGCTGATCGAGACGGACTAAGAAGGGCCAACGACCGTGGGAGGCTTTGTTATCTAATGAACGCCCGTCGCTTTGCCGCTGGCGCGTGGATTGTCACAACTACAATCGCGCTCATAGTCGGAGGTTCGTATTCCGCAGGATTACGTATCAACATTACCGCTTCCGCACCACGTGGGTTGTGGTTGATCAGCCGGATTGAAGCGGGATCCGTTCGACTAGGTGAAATGGTGTCTGTCTGTCCACCCGCGCAGAGGGTTGTTATCGCTATGCTGAGACACGGCTTTATCGGCCCGGGTAATTGCCTTGGCACAGATAGCGAGCCCTTCCTAAAGCCGGTGGTGGCTGTTGCAGGTAATACTGTGATCATTCGCCCGGCAGGATTGATCGAGGTCAATGGCATGCTCCTGCCAAACAGCGCCCCGCTGGCAAACATGCCCGCATGGCCTGCTGGTACCTATACCGTCAAGCCTGGGCAAGTCTGGCTGATTTCCAGCTATGATCCAGGTAGTTTCGACAGTCGCTATTTTGGCCCTGTACCCACCACCAACATTCTTGGGCAGGCTATACCAATTTTAATTGATGGTGACACCAAAAGCATAGCTCTACGTCCACTGCTGCAAGGCGGCGGAATATAGATAGAGGAGGAAGAATTATGTTTGTTGATCCAGCACTTATTCAAACATGCGCACCGACCGTCGCGCAAAGCACGGTTCAGAGCATCATTCAGGTGGAAAGCAAGGGAAACCCTTTGGCTATCAACGTAAACGGAACAAAGCTTGCTCGACAGCCGCGTGACATAGTTGACGCTACTGCCCTTGCAAAAGCCTATATCAAGGCTGGCTATTCAGTCGATCTTGGCCTAATGCAAGTGAACAACAAAAATTTGTCAAAACTTGGTTACACTATCTCCGATATGTTCATTCCATGCAAAAATCTTTCAGCAGGTGCTCAAATTCTTACGAAGTTCTATACATTTGGACGTGAACAGATGATCGATCCGCAGATTGCATTGCGCGCAGCTCTGTCAGCCTACAATACAGGCAATTTTATTTCCGGTTTCAGAAACGGCTATGTCGCCCGATATTTTGCTGGGTCTCTGCTGACAAAATTCGGCCAGTTCACGGCGGAAAATAAAAAGCAAGACAAAGACGACTCTTCATCTTATGGGCAGCAGATCATCAATCCCTATACTGCTAACACTGTTGTCTATGTCCGTCATGAGGAAACCGTACTGCAGAAGTAGGTTATGCCCACCGTCATCCTTATCAAAGAAAGCGGCCGCCTCACGTCAGGCATTGTATGCACTCATTTCCTTGGATCCGGGTATGAAGAAAGACGAGTGGAATCCACATATTTTTGTATAGCTGAGCAACACCGAGAGGTTTTAATTGCTGTTCCATGGTGGTAAGATAACATCTTTAGTCACCATAATATTGAATTCGTAACCTGGCCTGATCTCGAGCGTTGGTTGAATGTTCATGCCACGATTAGCCATAACAATGCCGGCCTCTGCCAATTGTTGTCCGAGCATTCCTGCTACAATCTGAGAACTATTGAAATTTTGTCCGTTTGTTGCTTGTGGCTGAGAAAGTTGTACACCTGCTGAAAAGACCGACATCAGTAGTGCATTACCAAAAATTTTCCACATGTGGTTATTCACCTGATCTTTAAAGCCTGCATAGCCGCTTTGGTCCGTGCCGGGCATGAAATCAAGGGAAACAGATGAGCCATCTGGATAAATAATTCGTTTCCATCCGACCAATACGCGACTTTGGCCCATGGTGATTCTGCTGTCATAGCTGCCGATCAAGCGTGCTCCAGCTGGAATCAGCAGATAACGACCTGTGGCGGTATCATACACATTTTGTCGGACTTGAGCGATGATCTGTCCTGGAAGGTCGGAGTCAACGCCAGAAATCATGACACCCGGAATTACTGTCCCTGCTTTCACTTCGGTATTGGAAAGAGGTGCAGTGCGCGTGTAAGGCAAATAGGGGCTGTTAGCATCGCTTTTCTGAGACAAAAATCCGTTTTTTTCGCGTTGCTGGTTTTGGTCATTGTTCTGACCGCTCCCCAACCCTGGCAGAATACCAAAACCACCAAGATTATTTGCAAGTCCACCAAAACCACCTATTCCGCTTCCGCTGATGCCGCCAGAATAATTGATAGGGGGAACAATAGGCATAAACCCATCTGTCTGGCTACCCATGTTCCCTGCCTGGGCTGCACGCATTGCATCAGCGCTTGGAAGGCCACCAAGCGGTCGTGGCATAGGAGTGGATTCATTAACCGCTTTTTGTGTCGCAGTTTTAGTAAAACCTTGTACATCGCTGGCTGCTGAAAGGGCTTCTAATTCGGTATCGACGCGGCGGGATGTAATATGTTGGATAAGCTCCAATCTTGCCTTATATTCTTCGGACATAGTCTGTGTTTGGATCGGGTCTATCTTAGGCACTATCGGCTGATGCTGAGGTGGTGGTGTAGGGGGTACTGCATCACTTGGGTTGATGGGTGGGGTTGCTTTTGCAACGACCGCACCAGATTCAATGGGCGCTTTTGCCACGTAGTTCATTGCTTTTTCTCGCTGGTAGAGAGTGTAGGCTACCGAGAAAATAGCGAGCAGACAAAAAACGCCAACAATGAATAATGGCAAGTGGTTAAGGCGGCGTACACTCCGACTTTGCGTTGGTGGTACAAGAAAACCGGGAGGTTGGCCTATTGTGCTGGCAGGCGGTTTTTTTTCTTCAGCCATTAGTGCGACTCCCTAACAGTAAACGGAGCATTGAATGTCAAAGCACCATTTTTATCACGATAATAAAAACGTGCCGCTTCAACGCCCTGATATTGCAATTGGAGCAACACGCCCGCATCGAGGGGAGATATCAAATAACGCAGGTGTGTACCGTGAGGTTGCTTGGATACAGGTGATGGATACTGTGGCAGCTGCACGAGCGCATAGCCTCTTGTGCGCAAAGCTGTTTCGAAGGCGGGCGTCAGGATATTGCCACGCAGCGACTGCGGTGGATCAAGCATAAGGGTTGTCTGTGCGGGTGGTAGCACTGTTGTTAGATAATCGGCGGCGTCATACGCCATTACGCTGGCATCCGAGGGGTTGGTAATCTTCTCTGACACGTATGACATGCTACTATCCGGCAATGTAGCACAGCCGGTCAAAGCTGATATTGTGAGAATACTAAAAATAAGAAAATGCTTTTTCATGTTAATTCCCCTCATACGTAATTATGACGCGTTGTTGATCTCCGCCAACGCCAGTAATGAGGGCAGCACGTTGTAGTAACTGGTCTACGACGTAGCGATCACCCGCAACCCGGTAGTTCACCAGCTTTGTAGGTGCACTATGGAACCAACCACCTTCACCAAGAGCCACGAGTGCGGGTGCGCCATTGGGGAAACCTGAGCGGGGAAATTGGATATAAGTTTTTAAACCATCAGTGTAGACACGCAAAGGTGTCCATGAGGGATTATCACCTGATAAACGAAACCTGAAATCAAGGTTGGCCAGATTTTGCCCGGTTTCTGGTATTGTATTCCGCGCATAATTTGCTGCTGAAGCTTGCTGCGCTTCTCCTTCGCGTTGATGATAGGATGCCCATGCGGCTTGAATGTCATCAGGATAATCAAACGAAAGAATTGGTATCCATCGTTGTTGATCGCTGACCAGTTTGATGGTGTAGCTACGACGCGTTGTTGTAATAAACAGATCAGTCGTCAGGCCAGAATCCGTGGGCTTCACGACGACAAAGGTGGTTGTGCTTCCGCCGCTGCCGCTTGTCGCTGGATTGATCCTCCAGCGAGCAATGTCACCTGTGTGAACGTCATTAACGATCTCACCAGGTTGAAGCCTGATTGAGCAGACCTCAAGCGGCGTGCAGATCAACACTGGCATGGTTGCACCATAAAGATAAACTACACTTCCATCACCGCCGCGCCGTGGCCTGTCGGGATGATTTTTCCATTCATCCGCGAGCTTGAGACCATATGCTTCCTTTTCTGTCAGCGGGACTATATTTGATGACAAGAACGGCACTGCAGGAAGAGGAGCAAAGGGTGTAGGTGGACTATTAGCCGGTGTGCGAGTCAGCTTTATAGATTCTCCTGGCGGTTGGATGGTATTTTGAGCCATTGCAAGAGCTGGCAAAGTCAAGAAAAAAATAGAGGCCCAAGCTGAAGAGATTCTCATTTTATTACAATTTTTCATTGCATTCACCTTGGAAAGTAAACTTTTTATCAAGATGGCAGGCGACTACTCCAAGCGAACTGCCTGACGTAAATTCCTAGAGGATTAAGCATGATTTGCTGCGGGTCGGTTGGCGGTGCAAGCGAGATTGTTAAGGTTGCTTTCCAATCTTTGGTGCTGATTACTTTTCCAGAAGGTGACTTTGTGGTTTCAGTCCATTCCACCTCCCAAGACTCATTAGAGACAGGCACAACCAGATTAATTTGAACAGAAATATTTTCTGATGAAGAAAGAATATAAGGGTTGTGTTCTCGATGATAGGAAGCAAGTGCCTGATAGGCGGCGCTCTGAGGCAGCGTCATGGCATACGTTGTGTCAATAAGATTTTTCATGGCTTGGCCATCTGTATAGATCGTACGCGCACCAATGACCCAATTTGCCAGCGCTGCCGCTATAACATTTGAATCTGGTTGCTTCAAAATTTCTGCACGTTCAACACGGACTACATCGTTATGCCCGTTCAGGCTCACAATGTAGGGTACCACTCGTGATTGCATGGACACTGAGACCAAACCTCCGACCGCCACGAATGCAATTCCTAAGGCGAAGAAAGCAGTTAAACGCCACGTTTTTGCTTTTTTTATATATTCGCCGTACCTCTCATTCCATTCACGGCGCGCGGCGATATAAGGCGATAGTGGTGCATTAACTGTCTTTTTCTTATCGGGTACTTGCCGTTTCATATGAACCCCGCTTAGTATAATATTATATAATATAAATTATACTTTAATTCGAAGAATTGTTTTTATTTTTGCTTGCTGCCGATTATAGGCCATAAGCAGTTCAGGTGATGTGAAGGGAAACCAATCGCGCCCTCGTCGTCATGGCATATAAGATACCAAGCCCTTATTTTTACCACATGAGCAAAAATTAAACGCGGCTAAATGCAAGCAAAAAGTAATTCTATATAAGAATAAAACTATCATATTCATAATAATATTGCCGTTCATGTCTTTTCTTTCGGATCCGGTGTGGGCGGGAGCATGTTTTCAGGTTTTGATGATGGGAATGCGTCATTGCGCACCCATGTTTTGCCCTCTCCATTCCCACCGTTTTGTAGACTTTGGCTGAGAGTCAATTTGTGATTACGTTCCATTCCAGGCACAGAGAGCGTAGATAAGAGGCCAGTGTCTCCCACAGCTCTAGCCAAAGCAGACCGAGCAAACACCATACTGATTGGCCGAGATGGTGAGTCAGAAGAGGTTTGCTGGCTGAATGACTGAGGAGTTCCAGTTTTGCCGCCGGAAGCACCGTCAAGAGCCGCAGAGGCAGCTCGTGTATTATCTGCCACTATTGTAATGGGGGCGCTTATACCTGAGGATGCACCTGGAATGCGTGATATATAACTGTCGCCCTGTCTTGATCTATTCTGTGGTAACGAGCCAGTATCGGATTTTGATATGTGTGTTGAACCGCCAACACGTGGTGACAGCAAACTAGCTGTTTGAATTGAACTGCTCTCACTGCTGCTCATAATTCCAGATATTTTGCTATGTTCGGCAAAGGAGTAATCCATCGCGTTGGCAAGGTTGCGACCAGCAGCGTTAACATCAAATTCTGTAGCCTTGCCTACTCCGCCTGCTACAGGAGGGATGCTACCGACGCCTCCGGTTGCGGCTGTGAATGCAGCTCTGGCCCCAACTACAGAAAGGTCGCCTATCGATGACCCAGAAATCATGCTTTGCACTAGATCCGGGATTTGTTTTGATAGGTAGGCACAAACAAGGGATAATCCGACCATTGTCCACATGGACACTTGGTCACGGCTGTAGGCTGCTGCCCATGAATTACCAGACTGGATTATAATACCTATCAGAAGAGTCAAAACAAATAGTTTGGCACCGACAGCTACCGCATAACGCGCCATCGCCATCGCATATCCGCGGGTCCATTGACTGCCGCCAAAGCCTAAGAAAAAAACGGAGGCATTAATGACGATATAAGATTCAACTAGCGTAACGCCCATAAAGGCGGAGATAAAGGAGAAGCATAATAAAACGATGACGCTCGCTAAAGAGACCATTCCAGCGATGAGAGGATTCACTGTACGCGTTTCGCCAATGGTTTTTGCCATTTGAACTGCAAACCCGAACATGTTGCCAGGTTCAAGTTGCTGGCCCACACCAGCAGCCACGGCACCGGCATGCCGGAAAGAA
This sequence comes from Granulibacter bethesdensis, assembly GCF_001889525.1. Taxonomy (NCBI): domain Bacteria; kingdom Pseudomonadati; phylum Pseudomonadota; class Alphaproteobacteria; order Acetobacterales; family Acetobacteraceae; genus Granulibacter; species Granulibacter bethesdensis. The sequence goes on along the minus strand of NZ_CP018192.1, from coordinate 1,523,199 downwards.
TTGACAATATCGGTTGCCCATGTAACTGCGTTAGTTAACAGTGCATAGAAAAAGCCGATGATCATGACAAAATATAATAGTTCACCAACGATTTCTCCTATGTCTGCACCCTTGAGAACAAGGGGTGCAAATGTCCAGACCAGTTGAATAAGTGCAAGTGACCAGAAAAGGTCTTTAGCATATCCGAGTAGTCTTGCGTTCCAGCTATTTGCACCAGATTGGATCAAATCGAGCAGCCCTTGATAGGACTGTGTCGGATTGCTGAGATCAGCAGCATGAGAAGCATCTGAAAAGAGCAGGACTGTGCCAAAAGCAAATAGTATGAGCACCAATGATTTCTTAATGATATTGTAACTATCACTCGTAGTGGATTGAGGGGAGCAGAATTGCTTATCCGAGGATATTACTAAAGCATGGTTATTCACTGTGACTGAAACGCGACGGCCGCTATCGATCTGGCGAGCGATTAGGATATCTACCACTGTAAACACGACCAGAATAATGATTTCAATAGCAGCCTTGATTTGCATGGGCTAATATCCTTTTGCTCCGCTCCTGTTTACGGTGCCAGAGTAGAAAGCTGCTGTTGCAGCATCATCAATTGCTTGTCTCTGGATAGCCTGAGCATAATAATTGCCTTCATTCTGAATTTGTGCATTTACTAGCTCGCGCAATTTTTGCATTTGCTGCACCTGCTGAGCAGCAATTTGATTGGCAGCCTGAATAGCCTGCAATTGCCCTGCTGCTGACTGAGATTGGTTGATCAGAGATGCAAGCTGTGAGTCTTCCGTTTGAATTTGGTTCACGTTTGTTCCGGCTACGCCCATGGCTGCTTTATTGGAATCAAGCCCATTTTGAGCCCATTGCTTATAAAAATCCTGGACATAGGCAGGATTCTGCCCATTGTTTGTCAGGTAAGTATTATAGCCTGGAAATTTTGTAGAAAAATTATTTTCAAAGTTTGCAATATTTCCTGCAACTGCACTACTTTGATTGTAGAGACTTTGGATTTGAGCAAGGTTACTGGTGATCTGAGAAAAAAGGCTTTGGGGAAGGGAAAGCCCTTGCCGTACCATACTTTGATATTGTTGGATTTGTGTTTCAAGTTGTTGAGCGCTTATCGCTGCCGTTTCTACTTCTTTTCCATACTGTAACATCTGCGATAAAAGGTTTGAGCAGTTTACGCATGTCACTGCCCATTGGGCATACGCAGGGTTGACCCCGGCGAACAAAGCAGTACCAAAAGAAAATATCATTAGCCTGAAAAAGAGAATTTTACTGAACAAATTTTTCATAATCGACGCTCCTATGATCTAACCAAACCAAAGGCCAGTCTACTCCATGAAGTTCTTGCAGAAGCTGAATCTCGGCGATAGATTCTTTATCTGATACAGCTACAAAACTAAGGGCAAGCGGACCTAATCCTAATTCGAATAGACGACGACCGAGTGATGATTTATAATAGTAATGTCGCTTATATTGGCCATTTTTCAGTAATTCAATTTCCCGCTGATTAAGACCGAATGTTTGGTAAAGATCAGCTGGGCCAGGATTATCTTTAGTACCCCTTAAATCAGCTTCTTTATTTGGAAGCAGAATTTTAGTAGGGCACTGTTCAAGCAGAACATCGAGAAGGCCAGAACCAACTGCGTCAGATAGGCTCTGCGTTGCCAGAAGAACAAGGCAGTTTTTCTTTCTCAATTCTTTAAGCCATTCACGCAGGCGTTCACGGAACACCGGATGCCCCAGCATCACCCAGGCTTCGTCAAGTGAAAGGATTGCCGGCTGTCCTTTCAATGATTGCTCAAATCGCCTGAAAAGATAGAGGAGTACAGGAATAGCATTTTTATCGCCCAGTTTCATCAATTCGTCGATTTCAAAAACGGTAAACGGAGATAAATCTACCCTGTCAGACTGCCCGTCCAGCAGATATCCCATTGCACCACTAATTGTATAGTGCGAGATAGCAGCGCGAATTTCATCATCCTGTATAGTTGTCACGAACTCTGTTAAGGATCTGTTCTCACGTGGTGCTTGTGCGAGTAGTCTCATAGCCCGGTGCATTTCCGCTTTTTGTTGAGGCGAGGGCGCACGATTGGCCTGCAATTCAAAGCAGATCGCGACCCACTCCTCTGCCCACAGCATATTTGAGTCGGAATCAATTTCCGTGAGGGGAGCGACAGCTATTGGACTGTCGTCTGAACCAATATCATAGTGGCGGCCGCCTGTGGCCGCGCATAGGGCATAGAGCGAACGTCCTTTATCAAAGGCCGTAATTGTCATAGGCAACGTCGTGCCATCATGCTGAGGCCGTGAGCAGTAGCGGCGGGCTTGCACAAGTATCATTGCCAGAAGCGTTGACTTTCCTGCTCCTGTCGGTCCGAAAACCAGCGTATGGCCTACGTCGCCAACATGAAGATTAAGTCGAAACGGCGTTGCTCCCGTTGTAACCGTCTGCATCAGTGGAGGGGAGCCTGCTGGGTAGAAGTTACAGGGGCACTCCCGCTCGCCTGGCCATATGCTTGCTAAAGGCAATAGATCTGCAAGATTCAGCGTATGCACCAAAGGACGGCGTATATTTGGATAGGTATGACCGGGCAGCGATCCAAGCCATGCCTCAAGGGTATTCACCGATTCAATGCGGGCCGAAAATCCACGCCGTTCTATCTCTCGTTTTATATAGCGCGCCTGCTCTTCTAAAAAAGCCCTGTTCTTATGTATAAGGACGATAACAGGTGTGTAATATCCGTATGCGACAAGGTCAGATTTGGCCTCATTAATCGCCTCCTCGCTTTCGTGGACCATACCGAGCGCATCGGTATTTATCATGCCCTTTTGGCTTTTGATAACTTGTGACCAGAAACCACGTACTTTTTGTTGCCACTTCAGCCGGTAACGGTTGAGTGCCGCCACGGCTTCATGCTGTTCAAGAAAAATAAAACGAGAAGACCAGCGATAAGCTAACGGCAGGCCGTCTAACATGCCGAGCATTCCCGGTTCTGTCATACCAGGAAAACCCTCAATCGCTACACACATAAAAAACTTTTCCCCTAACTTTGGTATGTCACCTGGCCAGAGTTCGGGAAAGCCCAACCATGCATCCAGATACATCGGACAATCCGGAATGCGTAAAGCAATTGCTTCGCCAGTAAGACAGAAATGTAGATAGTTTACCAACTCGTCGGAGTCATAGCTTTCACCCTCAGGTGTCTCGCTCCGTAATGTTTTCATGCGCCGCATATGCAGCAGATCACCAAGCCCATCCTCTAAATCAAGGAGCCGTTTTTGGAAATCTTCAAGATGGCGGTTGCCCGGCGGCGCACTATGGTCGGCCTCAATATCATTATAGACCATTTCGCTAAATCGGGATTCCCTCAATAAAGGCGGAAGGTATTCCACGATGATCGCATATTCAGTTTCGTAGTGCGCAGCATCCTGCTCAAACATCGCACGTCGTTCAGCGTCAATCATTGCTGAAATAGGCTCAAGGAAATGCGCAGTTTCTGGTTCTGGATAACCTGGCGAATCAATGCGAATGGCATCAATCCATATAGCCCAGCCAGCGCCAAAACGAGCTAGATAGGTATTGACCATCGCGGTCAAGTAATTGAGTTCTGAGTTTGTTGCTACAGCGGCGTCATCGCCTCGGAAGAAAAAACCAGCAATGAGTGATCCATCTTTGCCGAGAATGATGCCTTCATCAATCAAGGCTGCATAGTTCAGCAGATCAGGCAGGCCCGCAACTTTGCTCCTGAATTGTTGTAGCGCAAGCATCGTAAAATCCTCATTTAACTGCGCCGTTTAGTGCGGTCAATTCGCCACGGACGAGAGAACGGCGCGTAGTATTCCTGATAGCGCAGTTGGCGCATGTACACTTTGGACATGACCGGATCAGCCTTGGCCATCATCCGAAGGCCATAAACACATGCCAGCCACATAATGGTACCAATCAATGTTACGACGATATTCATTGCTGCAATGATGAGGCCACCCGCAACGAGCATGGAGAAAAGCATCAGCTCTCGCTCTCCTCCCCATATCTGTTGTGGACGATGCAGCGCGCGATGGATTCTTGTTTGTCGTAAAGTATCCTCCTTTCTCATTTGCAAACCATTTCCGTGGGGACGTGATGAACCAAAGCGTTAGCCTTCGTATTATTCATACTAAGGCCTGACGCCGGGACCATGGCCCCAGTGAACAAGCTGCCGGTCAGGAGTGTGTTGCTGAAAACGAGAATGCAGATAACAAGAACAAGATACATCATACGCCGGGTGAATTCTGAGATTTCACCACCCCAAATCAAAGTTGCGCCAGTGGCGAAGATGCCGACAAGTGCAAAGGCGAATGCGACTGGGCCGGACAAATCTTTGCGGATCGTCGTAATGGGCGTGTCCCACGGCAGGCCGCCTGTACTTGCGGCGTTTGTATCGGCTGCATGGGCATAAGATATGCCATAGTACAAAATAATGGCAATAAAAATAAAAGACAAAATTACCCAGAGTGATGGAGAATGAAAAAAATTGCGTATATATTTAACGGTAATCATTGGTATATATTTCCTTGATTTATTAAGTAATTTTCACCATCATAACCCATTATCATAATAACATCTTTTACAATTCTCCCACGCCCCTCTTTTGCAATAAAGATGATAAGGTTGATTGCTTCCGCAATCAGTGTCTGCATTGAAGCCTGTGTTGCTTCCGCTACCAGTTGCTCCATGCGGATCAATCCTGCGGAAGCCGAATTGGCGTGAATGGTAGCTATCCCTCCCGGATGGCCGGTGTTCCATGCCTTCAACAGGGCGAGGGCAGCGCCATCGCGCACTTCACCAATAATGATGCGGTCAGGCCGCAAACGCATGGTCGCCTTGAGCAGCCGGGTCATATCGACATGTGCTACGACGCGCATAAGGACTGCGTTGGGCGCAGAGCATTGCAGTTCGCCCGTGTCCTCAATGATTGCTAATCTATCCTCCGGGGCTACGTCCGACATGTGCCGAATAATCGCGTTCGTCAGAGTGGTTTTGCCAGATCCAGTACCACCTACCACAAGAATATTTTTCCGCTGGCATACGCTGCGCTCAATGACGATACGTTGCTCATTCGTCATGATTCCCTGGTCAACATAATTTTCCAGAGAAAACACGGACAGGGCTTTTTTACGGATCGTGAACGTAGGCCCTGATACAAGCGGCGGAATGAGAGCTTCAAAGCGTGAGCCGTCTAACGGCAATTCACATTCAAGTATGGGATTGTGTACTGTGATTTGTGTTCGCAGTGTTGAAGCTACCGTCGCCATCAACGATTCAGCTTGGGCGGCCCCCATGCGCCCAAATTTGCGCATAGGCTTTCCTAACTGCTCTACCCAAAGCGACCCGTCAGGGTTAAGCATAATTTCAATAACGGTTGGATCGTTCAGGAACGCAACGACTTCGTGTCCTAACTCCCGGGTCAGCTTTTCCGTGATCCGCCGTTGGTGCTCAACCCGTGAACCGTTTGATTGCGGAGCGTCCATATGCCCTCCCAATCTCACTGTTTATGGGAGGCATTTTATCAGATATAGCTTATAATAAGCAACTAAAAGTATTCAGGCTTTCCGGTGCGTTTCAGCCGAAAGCTATTTATAAGTGATGAGGGCTTAGGGGGTTAAGAGCTTATAAAGCGGCTGACCCACGGCTGCTGCCAAGTTCGCGGCGTTGTCAAGGCTCACGGTAGTTTTAGCATTCTCAATTTCAGATATAAAAGGCTGAGCCATTCCTGCAATCTTGCCCATTTCGTCTTGAGTAATGCGAGCCGCTTTCCTGGCTGCTTGCAAATTACGGGCAAATATCTGGCGCTCTTTTGGGATCAGCTTATTATTTGATGGCGCTGATATTTGATTATCATCTATGTATTTGTATTTTGTTGAAGGCATGTGATGCACTGCACCTTTTGTTACTAAAGGTTTTTTTATTCAAATGACTGCCAAATAATATTTGGCAGTGCAAGTTGCAGCAAAGACAATAAGCCTAACGGCACCGGATTCTAACCTGCTCTAGTCATAGCTTATAACCTATTTCGATTTGTATACCAAATGTCATAGAATTTAAGGAACTGTCAGTCAGACGGACCGGAGAGCGGATATAATGAGACAAAAATTCGGGATTGTGCCCAAAGCTGGACCTGTGCAGTAAACTAACAGCAGTCCCGATAGTCCCTCATTCTCCTTGCTCTCATATTTGGTTCCTCCACTTACAAATAAGTGGAGCCCCACCCCTCTCTTCCTGCACGGGGATGGACCGATTTGCCTGCATGGGCTACTTGGCGCGTTCATCCTTTCATCCGGCTGATGCCATTGTTGGCTGACGCCCTTCATGATCAGGTTCTCGATCGTCGCATGGCCACCAGCAACGATATCCGCGCTACGTTCCTTAACTACTTCGCCCGTAATGGGCATGAGGTGGTTGACAGCTCTCCGCTCGTGCCGCGTAACGACCCCACCCTGCTGTTCGTCAACAGCGGTATGGTGCAGTTCAAGAACGTGTTCACAGGGCAGGAAAGGCGGCCTTACAGCCGGGCCACGACCTCCCAGAAATGCGTCCGTGCCGGGGGGAAGCATAACGACCTCGATAATGTCGGCTATACCGCCCGGCATCATACCTTCTTTGAAATGCTGGGGAATTTCTCCTTTGGCGATTATTTCAAGGAACAGGCGATTACCCATGCCTGGAACGTTGTCACGCGCGAGTTCGGGCTTCCTGCCGAAAAGCTGCTGGTTACAGTCTATCAGGATGATGACGATGCGGCCCGGCTGTGGAAATCCATCGCCGGATTGCCGGAAGAACGCATCATCCGTATCGCGTCCTCTGATAATTTCTGGCGTATGGGCGATACCGGCCCGTGCGGGCCCTGTTCCGAAATCTTCTATGATCATGGCCCTTCCATTCCCGGCGGCCCGCCGGGCAGCCCGGATGAAGATGGTGACCGGTTTATCGAGATCTGGAACCTGGTCTTCATGCAGTATGAGGAAGGGCCGCCCGGCACGCGTGTGAACCTGCCGCGCCCCTCCATCGATACCGGCATGGGGCTGGAGCGTCTGGCCGCTGTGCTGCAAGGCAAGCACGATAACTATGATACCGACACGCTGCGCGCCCTGATCGTCGCCAGTGCCGAAGCCACCGGGCAGGATCCGGATGGCCCCCACAAGACCAGTCACCGCGTGGTGGCCGACCATCTCCGCTCCACCAGCTTCCTGATGGCGGATGGCGTGCTGCCCTCGAATGAGGGCCGGGGCTATGTGCTGCGTCGTATCATGCGCCGTGCCATGCGCCATGCTCATCTGATGGGCATGACCGAGCCACTGCTCTACCGTCTGGTGCCCGCGCTGGTGCGGCAGATGGGAGCAGCTTATGGCGAGCTGGTGCAGGCTCAGTCCCTGATTACCGAGACACTGCGGCTGGAGGAAACCCGTTTCAAGGCCATGCTTGATCGTGGTCTCGCCATGCTGTCCGATGAGGTCGGCAAGCTGGGGGAGGGCCATACGCTCAGCGGTGATGTGGCGTTCAAGCTCTACGACACATATGGTTTCCCACTTGATCTGACCCAGGATGCGCTGCGTGAGCAGGGCCGTGCTGTCGATGTAGCCGGGTTTGATGCTGCCATGACGGAGCAGCGTCGTCGTGCCCGCGCCGCCTGGTCCGGCTCTGGTGATACCGCTCAGGAAGGCGTGTGGTTTGAAATCCGTGATCGCGTCGGTGGCACCGAGTTCCTGGGCTACTCCACGGAGAAAGCCGAAGCCGAAATCATAGCGCTGGTTGCCAATGGAGCGCTGACCGAGACGGCGCCTGCCGGAACCGAGGTTGCCGTGGTGCTTAACCAGACCCCGTTCTATGGTGAAAGCGGTGGTCAGGTTGGTGATACCGGCATCATGACCGGCCCCAACGGGTTGCAGATTATCATTTCCGACACGCAGAAGAAGCTCGGCGATGTTTTCGTGCATCTCGGCCGGGTGGAAAGCGGTCTGGCCCAGATTGGCCAGCCAGTGGAGGTGGTGGTCGATCACCAGCGCCGCAGCGCCATCCGCGCCCATCACAGCGCTACCCACCTGCTGCATGAGGCGCTGCGTCGTCGTCTCGGCGCGCATGTAGCGCAGAAAGGCAGCCTGAACGCGCCGGATCGCCTGCGTTTCGATGTCAGTCAGCCCACCCCGATCACCCGTGACGATCTGGCTGTGGTGGAGGCGGAGGTCAACGCGTTGATCCGCCAGAACAGCCCGGTCACCACCCGCCTGATGACGCCGGAGCAGGCTGTGGCCGAAGGAGCTATGGCGTTGTTCGGTGAGAAATATGGTGACGAAGTGCGCGTCGTTTCCATGGGGGCACCGGTGGAGGAGGGCAGGCCAGCTTACTCCATTGAATTATGCGGTGGCACTCATGTCGGGCGTACCGGCGATATCGGGCTGTTCCGCATTACGGGTGAGAGTGCCGTCAGTGCCGGGGTGCGCCGGATCGAGGCGGTGACCGGTGAAGCGGCTTTGGCCCAGATTGCCGAGGCTGAGCGTCGCCTTCAGGAGACCGCATCCCTGCTGCGTGTTGCGCCCGGTGATGTCACAACGCGCGTTGCCTCCCTGCTGGAGGAACGCAAGAAGCTGGAAGCACAACTGGCCGATGCCCAGCGCAAGCTGGCAACCGGTGGTGGTGCTGATAAGGTCGAGGAAGTCGGCGGGGTCAAGCTTGCCGCCCGTAATCTGGGTGATGTTTCACCCAAGGAACTCAAGGGTCTGGCCGAGGCCATCGCTCGTCAATTGGAAAGTGGTGTCGTCGCACTGGTCTCCACAGCGGAGGGTAAGGCCAGCGTCGTGGTCGGTGTAACCGCCGACCTGACAAGCCGCTTTGATGCCGTGACGCTGGTGCGGGCTGCCAGTGCGGCCGTGGGTGGCAAAGGGGGTGGCGGCCGTCCGGGTATGGCGCAGGCCGGTGGACCGGATGCCGCGCAGGCGGATGCGGCCTTGCAGGCCGTGCGGGATGCTATGGCGGCTTGATTGCTTCCCGTGCTCAAGAAACGACAGAAAAGCCGCTTCGGTGACCGAGGCGGCTTTTTCCGTCTATCATCACATCCATGCTATGGAGATAGGACCATGCGTCTGCTGATTGCTCTGATTCTGCCTTGGTTGACCTTTTTTACTATTGGTCGGCCCATTTCCGGTGTGGTCTGCCTGATCCTTCAGATCACTCTGATCGGTTGGCTGCCTGCCACCATCTGGGCCGTTTATGCGCTCAGCCAATATAAGACGGATCAGAAAATTGAACAGGCTTTTGGCCGTCGACCGTAATCCATATTGCAAGCTACGATGATACGCCCTTCCGCGGTCATCGCGTCATCGGACGCCATGATCGCGGAACCAGGCGAGGGTGCGATCCCATGCATTTTTGGCGACCGCCTCGTTATAGGTTGGGCGGTAATCAGCATGAAAACCATGATCAGCCATGTAGTAATTGACGATTTCCACCCGCTTTCCGGCCGCTGTCGCCTTGTCGGCGGCTTTCTGAACGTCGGCGGGGTCGATCATCTTGTCCTGGCCGCCATATAGGCCCAGTAGAGGACATTTCAGCTGATCTGCCACATCTAGCGGAGAATGCGGCTGGATCGCGGTATCCTCCGTCTTGACCGGGCCGTAATAGGCGACGGCTGCTTTTAGCTTCGGATTATGGGTGGCATACAGCCATACATCACGGCCACCACGGCAGAAACCGATCACGCCAAGCCTATCGGCGCTGCCACCATGCATGGCAGCCCAGGCGGCGGCATGGTCCAGATCATCGAACACAGTGGCATCAGGCGCCTTGCTGATGACGTCGCGCAGAATGGTCTGCACGTCGCTCATTTTCGACAGATCGCCCAGACGCGCATACAGCTCCGGCGCGACGGCCATAAACCCTTCATGGGCCAGACGGCGGCAGACATCGCGGATATATTCGTGCACGCCAAAGATTTCCTCGATCACCAGCACGGTCGGGAAGGGGCCCTTGCCCTTCGGAGACGCAACATAGGCGGGGATTTCTCCGTCACTTACCTTGATGCGCTGCTCACCGGCTATGATCCCATTTGTGCTGGTATGAATAGCGTCGGCATGGGCTGCGCCGGCCGCCGTGCTGAAGCTACCTATTAGAGAGGTCATCAGAAAGCCGCGTCTTTGCATCGTTTTCTTTCCTGTCTGTGAGGTTGCCGGGAAGGTCAGGATCAGACCATGGCCTTCTTCAGCCGCTCATCAAGAATTTTCAGGAAGGATTCCGTGGTTTCCCAAGGATGAGTCTTGTCGATCAGCAAAGCCAGATCCTTGGTCATGATGCCTGATTCAACAGTTTCGATGCAGACACGCTCCAGCGTTTCGGCAAAGCCCGTCACATCCGGGGTCTGATCAAACCTGCCACGATAAGCCAACCCGCGTGTCCAGGCGAAAATGGAGGCAATGGGGTTGGTGGAGGTAGGACGGCCCTGCTGGTGTTCCCGGTAATGGCGCGTGACTGTTCCATGAGCAGCCTCGCTTTCCACTGTCTGGCCATCCGGCGTCATCAATACGCTGGTCATCAGCCCGAGCGAACCATAGCCCTGTGCCACGATATCGCTCTGCACATCTCCATCGTAGTTCTTGCAGGCCCAGACATAGCCGCCGGTCCATTTCAGGGCGCTGGCAACCATGTCGTCAATCAGCCGATGCTCGTAATGGAGGTTACGCTTTTCGAATTTTTCCCGGAACTCATTGATATAAATGGTCTGGAAAATATCCTTGAACATCCCGTCATAGGATTTGAGGATCGTGTTCTTGGTCGAAAGATAGACCGGGTATCCTCGCGCCAGACCGTAATTGAACGACGCGCGGGCAAAGCCTTCGATGGAGGCGCGGGTGTTATGCATCCCCATGGCAACGCCTTCACCGGTGAAGCGATGCACTTCCAGCGTCTGGGCTGGTCCTCCATCGGCGGGCTGATAGACCAACGAGACCTCTCCCGGCCCTGGCACAGTCAGTTCGGCAGCCCGGTATATGTCACCATAGGCATGGCGTCCGACTACGATCGGCTTGCTCCAATGCGGAACCAGGCGCGGGACATTGGCACAGATAATCGGCTCACGGAAAATCGTGCCGTCGAGGATATTGCGAATGGTGCCGTTTGGGCTGCGCCACATTTTCTTGAGGCCGAATTCTTTTACCCGTGCTTCATCCGGCGTGATGGTGGCACACTTGACGCCAACCCCCAGACGCTTGATCGCGTTGGCGGCGTCCACGGTGACGGCGTCGTCTGTGGCATCACGGTTCTGGATGCTGAGATCGTAGGATTCGAGCGTGATATCCAGATACGGCAAGATCAGCTTTTGCTTGATGAACCCCCAGATGATCCGGGTCATCTCGTCACCGTCGAGATCAACGAGGGGCGTTTTTACCGCAATCTTCGCCATAGCACGTTTCCTGTCGTTTCTTGGTCAGCCATGTCGGGCCGACCTTTGATGCCAGTGTGGCACCCGATCTTGTACCTCGACAAGGAGCGGCCCTGAATTTGGCCCACATCGGACAGGAAAACAGCGGTTGCCCCATTGCCGGAGCAGAAGGATAATCGCTGTTAGAAAGACGTGTCTCTTTCAATAAGGAAAAGTTTATTCCGCCTCTCTGGCCATTTTCCCCAGCGCATCCGCAATTCCCAGATCACCGGGAAGGGCACCGCGCGGGAACAGTCGGTTGACATGCCCCATCTTGCGGCCCGGCCGGGCTTCGGCTTTGCCATAAAGATGCGGGATCAGTCCGGGCGTGGCGAGAATGTCCGGCCACAGCGCAATATCTTCCGGACCCACCAGATTGCGCATGACGGCATCGGAATGGCGGATTGCCGGGGGAAGGGGCAGACCAGCCACGGCGCGGATATGCATCTCGAACTGGCTGGCCGGGCAGGCATCCATGGTCCAGTGCCCGGAATTATGAGGCCTCGGCGCGATCTCGTTCACCAGCACGCGCCCCTGCGCATCCACGAACATTTCGACAGCTAACAGGCCGATCAGCCCCAGCGCTTCTGCCACTTTACGGGCAATGGTCTGGGCAGCCAGGGCTGTTTCTTCCGGCACGCGGGCAGGGGCAAGCGTCAGGTCAAGAATATGATGGCGATGGCGGTTTTCCACCGTATCAAATGCGGAAATAGTGCCGAAGGCACTGCGGGCCACGACGACACTGATTTCCATCGCGAAATCTACGAAGCCTTCCAACACCAGCGGGCGTGGAGACAGAGCCTCCCACGCCTCATCCAGATCATCCGGCCGGTTCAGCCGTGCCTGCCCCTTGCCGTCATAGCCAAGCCGAGTGGTTTTCAGGATAGAGGGATAACCGAGCGCCGTAACAGCCTCATCCAGCTCGGCGCGGCTGGTAACGGCATGCCATGGCGCGGTGGGGATGCCGGCATCGTTCAGGAAGGTCTTTTCCGCCAGACGATCCTGACTGATACGCAGAATGGTGGGGGAGGGATGGACCGGTTTCAGGGAAGCCAGCAGATCCAGCCCTTCGGCGCTGACATTTTCGAACTCGAACGTCACCACATCGACAGCATTGGCAAAGGCGCGCAGGGCCTGCGGATCGTCATAGGCCCCAATGGTATGTGCGGCAGAGACCTGAATGGCGGGAGAATCCGGTGCATCGCTCAGGATATGGCAGCGATAGCCAAGGCGAGCGGCCGCCAGGGCGGACATACGGCCAAGCTGGCCGCCACCGATGATGCCGATGGTGGCATTGGGGGGAAGGGCAATTGTCATGGGGCAGGCTTATCGCGGAAGAGAGGCTGTTTCGTCTACTGTTTCAGTGACCGATGCGGTCTGGGCAGCCCTCCATTCATCGAGGCGCGTCGCCAGGGCAGCGTCGGACAGTGCGAGGATGGAGGCGGCCAGCAGAGCGGCGTTGATGGCCCCGGCCTTGCCGATGGCCAGCGTGCCGACTGGAATGCCGCCAGGCATCTGAACGATGGACATCAGGCTGTCCATGCCCTTCAGGGCGTGTGATTCCACCGGCACGCCCAGAACGGGCAGGCGCGTCCATGCTGCGCACATGCCGGGCAGATGGGCTGCTCCGCCAGCCCCGGCGATAACGACTTTCAGGCCCCGGCTGGACGCCGTACGCGCATAATCAGCCAGCCTATCCGGCGTTCGGTGCGCGGAGACGATGCGCTTTTCATGCGGGATACCGAGTTTGGTCAGGGTCTCGGCAGCATGCACCATGGTCGGCCAGTCGGACTGGCTGCCCATGATAATCCCGACCAGCGGGGAGGAGGAACTGTGCACGGCGTTCATAAGATCAGGCGATATTGTCCGGGATGAGATTACTTTCCAGACGGCTTACTTCGTCCTTGATGAGCAGCTTACGTTTTTTCAGTCGCTGAAGCTGTAACTGATCCAGTGCGCCCTGATCGGCCAGACGGCTGATGACGGTATCGAGGTCGCGATGCTCACTACGCAGTTCATGCAGCTGGCGAAGCAGGGCGTCACGGTCTTTCAGCATGGCTTGAAATGACACTCTCGGGCAATGGAAGAGAATGCCTCTATCCCGCTTGGGCCTCCTTCGCAATGGTCCGATGCAATGTCGAGCGTAAAAAGCGGCAAAGGGGCTGACAGCGGCGAGGGGCTGTGGCTAGGCTTGATGGATGAGGCAGGACGGGGTTCGTCAGAACGGCTGCTCAATCCCCGCCTGTTACAGCACAGAATGGAGGAAGCGGATGTCCCTGACTGGACGGATTGAGTCTCTGAGAGACCGTCATGCTGCCCTGGAAAACAAGATCGCTCAGGAAGATAACCGCCCCAGACCCGATGAGGATACTCTGACGCGCCTCAAGCTGGAAAAGCTGAAACTGAAGGAGGAGCTGGACAGGCTTCAGCAGGATCACGGAGAGCAGGCCTGACCATCTGGATCATACACCGCACATAAGACGGGCCGGATCATTCTTGATCCGGCCCGCATTGTCGTCTTCCAGCAGGTTATCAATCAGACCGGGGTATTATCCTCATCTTCGATCTGAAGCGGCTGCGGTACTTCCTGTCCTTCCCGCATCAGACGCTCATTGGCTTGCTGAACCATGGCATTCAGGTCGGTCTGGCTGCACAGACCCAGAATCACCGGATCGCGCGGCTTGATATTGGCGCTGTTCCAGTGCGTCCGGTCACGGATTTTCTGGATGGTATCCTTGGTGGTGCCGACCAGCTTGCCAATTTGCACGTCGGATAGCTGGGGATAGTTGCGCAGCAGGAAAATGATCGCATCCGGGCGGTCATTGCGCTTTGCCACGGGGGTGTAGCGGGCACCCTTTGAACGCTTCTGCAAGGTAATGGCGGATGGCGCCAGTTTCAGGTGGCGGCTGGTATCAGCTTCGCACGCCTTGATATCTGCGGCTGTCAGCTGGCCATTCGCGATGGGGTCATATCCCACAATCCCCTGTGCCACCTCGCCATCGGCAATCGCCTGCACTTCCAGGGGGTGCATGCCACAAAATTCGGCGATCTGCGTGAAGGTCAGACCCGTCTTTTCGATCAGCCAAACCGCGGTGGCTTTCGGCATCAATGGCAGAGTCATGCTGTTTCATCACCTCGCCCGGCCGCGCGGTGACCAGGCAGAAAAAAGTTCATGAGTAGGGGATGACGGGCATATGGACCTGAGCGCCATGCCGGGTCAAGACTTGCCGTTGCCGGGCTGTGTCATAAACCTGATCTCTCCATATGATTTCTTCCGGCGCGTGGTGCTTCGTTCAAACCCCAGGCTATTGGATAAGCAGATGCAGGATGATGATCTTCCCCACCCTCCCACCGGTTCATGGCCGTTGATACTCGACCCGCTCGGGATCAATGAATTACGGGACTATATCGTCCACTTGAAAGCCGAGATTCTACGGGTTGAGCAGGCTATTGCCCGTCGAGAAGCCCATCGTGGCGGTGTCGAGGCGATTTTCAAAGGGCTTGGACCAAACGGCTCATAGCGGGCAGAGCATCCCACCGGAAAAGCTTCTGTCACGGAAATGTGCTTGACCGGCTGCCATCCACCATGCAGAGCCGCGACTTGCCTTGCACCGATTCCACCGGAATTCGGCCATGGGACGGGGATGCTCAGACATGCATCTCCCGGTTATCAGACGGAAAGGGTTGAGCGTGCGTTTTATCGAGACCTTTGATCCCCAATCCTATGCCGATACGGCGATCAGCCTGACAGCCGCCTTTCTGCTTGCGACATTGATCGGGGCAGAGCGGCAATACCGGCAGCGGACCGCCGGTCTGCGCACCAATGTGCTGGTCTCCATCGGTGCTGCTACCTTCGTCGATCTGGCCATGCGCATCGAAGGTTCCGAAGGCGCTGTGCGTGTCATCGCCTATGTCGTTTCCGGTATCGGCTTTCTGGGCGCCGGTGTGATCATGAAGGAGGGGATGAATGTTCGCGGCCTGAACACGGCTGCGACCCTCTGGTGTTCGGCCGCGGTTGGTAGTTGTGCGGGAGCGGATATGGTGGCTGAGGCTGCCCTGCTGACGTTGTTCGTCATGATCGGCAATACGCTGCTGCGTCCTCTGGCCAATGCCATCAACCGTACTCCATTCAATGAAATGGCATCGGAAGCGCATTATGAAGTGAGGGTGATCTGTCCCGCTGCGGAGATTCCACAAACGCGCGACCTGCTGGCTGAATTCCTTGAGGATCATAAATACAGTGCCGCATCGATTGACGAGCGGAAGGGGCCGAATGACACCGGGGAGCTGGTCGCGCAATTGGTCAGTACTGCAGTCAATCCGCAGGAAATGGATCAGATGATGGAAGAACTGCTGACCCGTTCAGGGGTGCTCCATGCTGGATGGGAAGTCAGCACACGGGACTGATATCTACCTTGGCGCGATAAAAAGGGGGCTGGTTAAACCAGCCCCCTTTCTGTCCGTGGCACCAAGGTGCTTTTATCTTGTCAAAACGGTTCTTCAGGCTGCCTGCCCATTCTGAGTTTGTGTTGCATTATCCTGTGCAACGCTCCGGGTCAGGACCTGCTGTTCCTTAGAAGTTCCGATCTCGATTTTTCTGGGCCTTGCACTTTCCGGCACAATTCTTTTGAGGCCGATATGCAACAATCCGTTCTTCAGATCGGCAGAATCGACCACCATATGATCGGCCAGTACAAACCGGCGCTCAAATGCGCGGCCGGCGATGCCGCGGTAAAGGACTTCGCTTTCCTTCTGCTCGTTGGAAGGGTGGCCTGATACAACCAGGGCGTTATCCTTCACGATGACATCGAGATCTGTCGGTTCAAAGCCTGCAACCGCCATGGTGAGGCGATAGCTGTCCTCGCTCAATTTTTCGATATTGTAGGGCGGATAGGATGAAACATCGGCATTTCCGGAGACAGTATTGGCAAGATGCGCCAGCCTGTCGAAGCCGATCGCACTGCGGAACAGCGGAGCAAAATCAAAACTATTCATAACAACCTCCTGCTTAAGCAAGGTTACAGACCTGAACCGCCATAAGGCCGGTTCCTGAGTGGCATCGAGACCCCGGAAGGGCATCCCGATGCGTTATGAGATAGCGAGACCAGAACCGGTTTCAAGAGGAAAAAACCGGTCTGTAAATCAGAATCTTTGTGTCAGCCCTGCCAGGATCGTTCGGCGCAGCCCGTATTGCGGTGCGCCAACCCCGACCCCGGTGCCGTCACGCAGCATGTAGGTGCTGTCGAACAGGTTGATGACATCAAGCCTTATCTGGGTGCTTTTGCCGAAACCCAGATCGAGCGTCTGCACAGCCGAAAAATTGAATGTTCCGTAAGGAGGCAGGGCGCTTCCGTTCGGTACTGCGCCATCGGAACGCAAACCGCTGCCGAACAGCATCGTGCCGGACATGCGCAGCGGATGATGTGTGCCTTGAAAGAGCGTATAGGCTGCTCCGGCCGAGGCGGTGATACGCTGATCGTGATCCAGATGGATATAGCTGTTTTTGATTTGTTCCAGCTCCTCCGGATCGAAATTGAACTGGGCCGAGACGATGTCCTTGCCCATGGCCTTTGACCAGGCAACATTGGCGTAGACCGACCATGGCCCACGGTCGAAGGTGGTATCGAACTGGACACCGCCGACATAGCCACGCGCATAGTTGAACGAGGTCAGGATGATCGGTGCTCCGAACTGGCCCTCATCCAGCAGGTTGGTGGCCTGCTTGTAATAACCGTCAACACCACCGCGCCAACCGGGCAGGAACTGTTGGTCGATGCCGATATCGAAGTAATTGGCACGCTCGGCCTTGACCGTGTTGTTGAGCAGGCCGCCAGGGGCCGCCGCTGTGGTGTTCTGGAATGCGGCAATGGAGGCCGTGCTGAGCAACTCGAAAGTCGGTGGGGTAAAATAGCGGGCGTAGCCGGCATGTACCGAGGTCCGGTCCGTCGGCATCCAGACAATGTTGACACGGGGACTGAGTTGATTTTCGTGCGTATATTCATCGACCACATCGAAACGGGCGCCATAATTGATGGTCACGCGTGGCAGAATTTTCCACTCATCCTGTAGATAGATACCATACAGGCCACCAGTTCTGCCGCCAGCCTGATAGATGGAGTAGGGTGAGGCACCGGATGCAACCTGTCCGCTGTCATCCGTGGCAAAAACCTGGCTGCTGGTCTGGAAGGTTGCGCGCTCGATCGTCGCCAGAAACCCGCCGCGCACTGTATGATGGTCCGAAATTTTCCAGCTTGCATCGGTCTGCGCGCCAGTGGAGGTGACACCGCGCGCCGCCGACTGTGAAAAGCCGTTGAACAGCAATTCGCCAATCTGGTCAGGCGCATAATACAGGCTGCTGTAACGGGTGAAGACGGAGCTTTGTATGTCTACCGTATCATAGTGCTTTTGCAGCGACAGAATGGCGAAATTGGTAATTTCGCGCTGACGCTGATTGAGCGTTGCGCTGTCCCTGGTATCAATCCCGTTGACGCTGTATCCGCTGGAGGGTAACAGGCCGGGCCGGTTCGGGATCTGGAAGTGCTGCGTGGATGATCCAACAATCGTGCTGATCCGGGTGGTATCGTTGATGATACCTGAAATCTGCGCCATGCCGTGCCACTGATTGGACTGGTCATGAATGGCATTGAAGGAGCCGGTCGGGTTTTCAATCCCCACCCGGTTCAGCAGGTAGTCACCAGTCAGGAAGTAATCGACGGCCCCTTTACGACCGCCATAAGCGAAGCTGGGTTGGAAATAATCGCGGGCACCGCCATAAACGCTGATCTGCCCGCCGGGATCGGTGGTGCCGTTTTTGGTCACGATGTCCACGACCCCGGCCTCCCGGAAGCCATATTGCGCCGGCAGAGCGCCCATGATCAGGGACAGGCTGTGCGCAAAGCGTGTTTCCAGCACCTGCCCGAACACGGACAGCCCTTCCGGCAACTGCACCCCGTTGAGGCGATACTGGACATTCCCGTGATCGCCGCGGATATGAATCTGGCCGAAACTGTCCTGCGCTACGCCCGGGGCTTGCAGCAGCACCTGCTGCAACGGGGCATTATCTCCCTGTGGGATGGTTTCCAGTGCGGTCCGGCTGAAATGGTAGGTTGTCGCGCCGAGAGAAGGCTGAATCTGGCTCCGCGCCTGATCAAGCGTATTGGACACCACGGAAAGTGGCGGCAGGGAGACATCGGCCGAGGACAGATCGGCCGCTTCGGCAAAGTGGACAAATCCGCATAATCCCCCTGCTAGTACCGTGCTGCCGAGCAAGGTGGCAGAGCCTCCCCGAAGAAGGGAACTGAGCAGGATGGTGAGACGAGGCGAGAAGGCGAGGCGGGACATGGGAAGCGTAATCCTTCGACGGCTGCGCAAAGGGCACATATTTTGTTATGTTATAACATGACATGTTATGTTACAACATAACTCCGTCGCAACAAAAAAAGAGGCGCTGTGCGCCCCTCTTTCTGCTTCATTCGAAAGCTTGCGGCCCTTATTTGCGGCGCGTGCCGAGACCGGCAAACTTCTTGTTGAACTTCGCAACCTGTCCCCCGGTATCGAGCATACGCTGAACGCCGGTCCAGGCCGGGTGGGATTTCGGATCAATATCCAGACGCAGCGTTTCGCCGGGCTGGCCATAGCAGGAACGGGTCTTGAACTCCGTGCCATCGGTCATGATCACGTTGATCTCATGGTATTCGGGGTGGATACCGCTCTTCATCGGGTTATCTCCTTGCGAGGCAGCCCGATGCCGACCGGGCGCATTGAAGGCGCGCGTATAGCAAACCCATTCACCTGAACGCAATCACTGTTACGCACGCGACGGGGCTTCAAGCCATGCTACAGACGGAATGCAGCTTCCAGGCAGAATCAGTGATGGGTGGAGACATAGCGCAGGGCGGCTTTGGTCCTCTGTTCAAACAGCCGGTCAGCCGTTTTCTGCTGGGCAGGGGACAGCGCTTGATACAGCGCTGTAAAGACCGGTTCCAGTCGCCGTAAATTATCTGTCTGCACTGTTTGAACCTGTCTGTAAGCCTGAAAGCGGCTCAGCGCATTGGTTCCTGCCTCTGGTTTGGCGGCAGCGGCATAGGCTTGATCGATTGCTGCGGCATTGTCCTGCAGGACACGGGCAAAGTTCTCCCATGGCTGCTGCTGGGCTGGGGTGATGGCAAGAGACTTATAGAGACTTTGCAGTTGCCGTTCTGCGCGGGTAGAGGCATGTCCTGCTGCAGACTGAGGCTGTGGAGCTACCCGCTGCCCGGCCAGCTGAGGCGGGGCAGCACTGTCTGCTCTGGAATCCTGGGCTACAAGGGCCGGAGAGGCGCTCAACATCCCCAGAAAACCCCAGGCAGCGCGGGAGCGCCGAGTCATCAGAAGATCCATCATGCTATCCTTAGGGCTGATTCTGTCGCAGGGCGATCGAATCATCAGATGGATGTGGCCAAAACAGGGCATGGATAGGGCGAATGCGCCATGATTGACGGAGCTATGCCAAGGGAGCACGCGGGAGGGGGCGCAGGCTGACATTCATCCAAGGTTATGTTTACAACCGATGGCATGAATATCCTGTCGATCCAGTCCTGGGTTTGTTACGGCCATGTCGGGAATGCAAGTGCGGTTTTTCCGTTGCAATTGCTGGGGGCGGAGGTATGGGCGGTGAACACGGTCCAGTTCTCCAACCATACCGGATATGGCGATTGGACGGGACAAGTCTTCGGAGGCGGCGATATTGCTGCCCTGATGAAGGGTATTGCTGATCGTGGTGTGCTGCCGCGTTGTGATGCTGTTCTGTCCGGCTATATGGGTTCCGATGCGATCGGGGGTGCCATTCTGGATGCGGTCGCATCTGTCCGTGCGGCCAATCCGGAGGCTCTTTACTGCTGTGATCCTGTGATCGGCGATACGGGGCGGGGTATTTTCGTCCGCCCCGGTCTGCCGGAGCTGTTTCGGGACAGGGCTGTTCCGACGGCCAATATTCTCACTCCCAATCAGTTCGAGCTGGAATGGCTGACCGGTCATCACTGCCGCACACTGGCTGATGCGCGTGCGGCAGTGATGGCGCTGGCTGAGAGCATGATCCGGCAGGGGCCGCGCATCATATTAGTCACCAGCCTGCATGTGGCGGAAACACCGTCAGGATCGCTGGATATGCTGGTCTATGAAAATGGCCGGTTTTATCTACTGCGCACCCCATTGCTGCCAGTCAACATCAATGGGGCAGGGGATGCGATCGCGGCCCTTTTCCTGTTCCATCGTCTGGACACCGGGGATGCCCGGCAGGCTTTGGAGAAAGCGGCTTCTTCCGTTTACGGCCTGCTGAAACAGACGGCAGAGGCGGGGAGCATGGAAATCCTGACAGTGGCTGCCCGTCAGGAGTTTCTGACGCCATCCACATGCTTTTCAGCGCAGTTATGCTGATAGAATGATTGTAGATAAAAAAGCTTTCTACTGCATGATCTTTTATACGTCTGACGCTTTGTAAAGACTGATATCCTGGATACGGGTTTTGGCAGGCGAGGACCGACGCGTATGGTGGCTAAAATAGTGCTGTGGGGTTTTGACGGTTCGACGTATGTCCGAACCGTCAAAATGCTTTTTGTCGAGAAAAATGTCTCCGATTATGAACAGGTGCCGGTCAACGTCCTGAAATGGGAACCGAGGCAGCCGGAGCATCTGGAACGGCACCCGTTCGGCAAGGTGCCAGTTGTTGATATCGATGGGTTCCGGGTGATCGAGACCGCAGCCATCACACGCTATCTGAACGCCATTCTGCCCGGTCCATCCCTGATCCCGGAGGATCTGAAAGACCGTGCCCGTATGGACATGGTGATCAATATTATCGATTCATATGGCTATAACCCACTGGTGGGCGTGTCGGGTTATTATTTCTTCCCCGAACTGATCGGTGGAAAAAATGACGAGGCGCATCGTCAGGCTATCGAGAAGAGCCACATGGTTCTCTCCGTTCTGGCCGGGATCAAGGGCAGCAGTTCGTATTTGGCAGGTGAATCCGTCAGTCTGGCCGACTTATTTTTGGCCCCGATTCTTGCCTATATCGAGAAATCACCGCACCGGGATGAGTTTCTCAGCAGCGGTCCTGTCGGGAAGTGGTGGAGGCATATTTCCAGCCGGGAGAGCTTTATCGCCACTGCATCCTGATGGGGAATGGCGTATTAAACGTTCTTCCTGTCGTTTATATTTGCATTATTGTTTCATAATCTGCCATTGTTTTTTAACAAGATTAGGCCAGAAGTATCCCCTCTGATCTGATCGTTCGAAAATGGCAATGAAGACAACATTCATGCAAGGGAGAACGTTATCATGCTTATTGGAACTATTCTGAAAAATAAGGGACATGCCGTAGAAACGGTCGGGGCAAAGGCAGAATTTGCCGCCATCGCCGTCCTGCTGAGTGACAAGCGCATCGGTGCCGTCCCCGTTTTGGGCGCAGAGGGAGAGATACGCGGCATCGTCAGCGAACGCGATCTGGTGAGAGCGATGGCCAATTACGGTGTCAAAGCGCTGGAGCTGACCGCGGAGCAGATGATGACGCGTGGCATTCGTACCGCGTCCGCGGACATGACCGTTGAGGCGGCCATGGAAACAATGACGACAGGCCGGTTCCGTCACCTTCCGGTTGTCGAAGAAGGTCGTCTTATCGGCATTGTCAGTATCGGCGACGTTGTCGCGGCTCGCATCAATCAGCAGGAACATGAAGTCGACAGTTTACGCGCCTATGTCGCTGGATCGGTGTGAGACGGTGAGAGGAATGGAACGGAAAGCGATAGCGTTTTCGTGAGGATTGCTTTTCCTGTGTCATGAGCGCTTGCCTGACTGGCTCTGATCACTCCACCCTTCTTGGTGACGCAAATACAGAAACGAAGGGGTTCCAAGCATGGCATCACCACTCAATCTTCCCTCCGGTCTGGCCAAAAAACCGGCTTGGGTTGAGGAGTTTCAGGCTTTCATCATGCGTGGGAATGTTGTCGATCTTGCGGTCGGTATCATTATCGGTGCCGCTTTCACAGGAATCGTCAACAGTCTTGTGAAAGACATGCTGATGCCTCTGATCGGCTTGCTGGTGGGCGGTATCGACTTCAGCAACATCTTCATCACGCTGAAAGGTGAGCATGCGGCCACTCTGGCGGAGGCGCAGAGGCTGGGCGCCGTGACGTTGAATGTCGGCGTCTTCCTGAATTACTGCATCAATTTCCTGATCGTCAGTTTCGCGATTTTTTGGCTGGTCAAAGCTCTGTCCAGCTTCAAGGCGAAGCAGGCAGAAGAACCTGCCGCAGAAGTCGTGCCGACACCCACTGAAGCATTGCTGATTGAAATCCGTGATCTTTTGGCACGCCGCCAGAATCCCTGATCTCACATTTTCCTGCTTGCCTGCCTTGGTAATGGCGGAAGTGTCTTACATCGTGATACCGCCAGACAGTTCCCGTCTTCTTTGATCGAGCTCTTCACTGTACCGCCGCAAGGCGTAGGCCTCTGTCAACAGCCCCAGCACTGTTCCGGTGCCGGGGCTGTCGCGATGACAGTCGGGTTGCTGTTCCACGACTGCCAGACTATCCGCTTCGGCCTTTTCAAAGGTTTCGATTGCCTTTTTCACCGTCATATCCGGTGTTAGAACAGTGTGTGTGAAATGCAGCAGATCACCGATGCAAGCGGCGTCTGTTTCACTGGCATGGGCTTCAGCCAGCAAAATCATGCCAAGATAGCGGTTCTGCTCATCAACCACGATCATGCTGTGTGATGACCCGAGAGGGTAGTCACGTCTGAATCTGTCGAGTGTCATGGTGGCGCAGACAGTGCGTATGTCTTTGCGCATCATCCGGCCTACGGTCAGATTGCGCATCCAGCCGATATCCACCGCGCTGCGGATTGCCTCTCCGCGCAGATGAAAGCGCCACGTCGTGAAGGAATATCCAAAAAGCCGCCGCACGGTCAGGGAAGAAATCACTGTGCCTGCCAGCACAGCCACCGTCATGGGCAAGGAACTTGTGGTTTCCAGCACAAGGAAACTCATTGTCAGCGGTCCCCCTACGACAGCGACGGCCAGCGCACCCATACCAACCAGCGCAAAGACAGTGGATGGGAGTGTCGATGCTAGGGAAACGGTGAGAAGCAGGGCGCCAAAAGCCTTGCCAAGCATCGCCCCCAGAAACAGGGAGGCAAAAAACAAGCCGCCGCGAAAGCCGGAGCCGATGGAAATGGCGCTGGCAATGGCTTTCAGAACCAGCAGCATAAGGATTTCGGACAGCGTATAAGGTGCGTCAATTCCCATATGCAGGGCTGAATGGCCTGATGACAGAACTTGCGGTGTTATCAGGGCCATCAAACCCAGCGCTATTCCACCCAAGGCTGGGCGTCCCCAGTATGGGATATGGCTACGGGTAAATAACGCTTCCATCAGCGTCACCCCGCGCATCAGGGCAATGCCCACCAGGGCCGCCAGAAGGCTGAGCGCCAGAATGGGAGGATAGTCTCCAATGGGAATAGAAAGGGGAATTTGCAGATGATATCCGGGTGTGCCGCCCATTAGAACGCGATTCATCAGCACAGCCATGATCGATGCCGTCATGACGGGCGCCAGTGTGGCGAGGGAGTAGATCCCGATCACAAGCTCGAACGCATAAAATGCACCGGTCAGCGGAGCATTGAAGGCAGCACCGATAGCGCCGGCTGCACCACATCCGACAAGAATGCGCAGATCGTTTCTACGGAGCCGGAAGGAACGGCCAAGGCGGGAGGCAATGGCCGAGCCAATCTGTGTATAGCCCGCTTCCAGCCCGACAGACGCACCAAATCCGTTGGATAAAATCGTCTGGAGCGTGACGTGCAGGCTGGTGGTCATCGACATGCGGCCGCCATGCAGTGCATTGGCTTCAATCGGATCTACTGTAGCCTGTCGGGAAACATGCCGTGCCATCAGCAAGGCCAGACCGACAACGCCTCCCCCGATGATTGGTCCAAGCACAGCGCGGGAGGGTTCCAGAAAGGGAGCTGCGGATAATTTTCCCCCTGCGGGGAGTGCGTAGATCACCTCATGCATCCATTGCGTCAGCCAATAGATAAAGCTGACACATCCCCCCGTCGCACAACCGACGAAAGCGGCCAGAACGGTCAGCCAGATTTCATCGGCCCGCACCAGTGCTCGCAGCACATAAGGTGCATGGAGCAATTTTTCACCCAGCTGGCGGTGACGATGGGAATGAGATGATGGAGTATCCATCCCTTCAGGGTACGCTTAACGGGGTGACCTGTCGGTCGGTGCGTGCATCAGATCGGCAGGCGGGGTAATCTGTCCGCTTGCATGGCCGCTGATATTCTCAGGCGTAACGCCGCATGCGGCCATGGCCAGCAGCAGAAGGGCCAACAACCCGGTACGGGACGATATCATACATGATCTCCTGATCGGTTAGGCAATGAAGCCGGACAAGCGATACCATGGGCTTCGACAGGGCAATAGAGACGTGTTTCTGATGGGGAAGATGAATAGAGGAAGGCACGCGATGAACAATATAACGCCGGGAACATGGAATCGATGACACTCCCCGACAGAATGGCGATGATTCGGGTCGATGGTGCGGGCGGACCGGAAACATTACGGTATGAAAACGCCCCCTTGCCGGTGCCGGCAGAGGGGGAGGTACTGATTCATGTACGGGCAGCGGGTATCAACCGCCCGGACCTTATGCAGCGTAGCGGACTGTATCCGCCGCCGCCGGATGCCAGCCCACATCTGGGGTTGGAGGTGGCGGGAGAGGTGGCCACGCTGGGAGCAGGTGTTACGACCCTGCAACGAGGTGAAAAAGTCACCGCACTGACAAATGGCGGGGGATATGCAGAATACTGTGTTGTTCCTGCTACGCAGTGCCTGCCTTACCCGGAAGGCTTCGATGACATTCGCGCGGCCGCGTTGCCGGAGACATTTTTCACTGTCTGGGCCAATGTATTCATGCTTGGTCGGTTGCAGAAAGGAGAGAAATTGCTGGTCCATGGCGGCTCGGGTGGGATCGGCAGTACGGCGATCCAGCTTGCATCCACGATGGGGGCGACTGTGTATGCGACGGCCGGCGGGGCAGAGAAATGCGCAGCCTGCCGGGCATGGGGAGCCGTGGAAAGCATTGACTACAAGACAGAGAATTTTGCCGATGCGGTGGCTGAATTCACCGGCAAAAAAGGGGTGGATGTGATTCTGGATATGATCGGCGGATCGTATCTGGCGGCGAATATCCGCTCCCTGGCTGTCGGTGGACGGCTGGTGACGATCGCGTTGCAGGGGGGGGCGAAAGGGGAGGCTGATCTGGCCCGTGTCATGACCAGACGTCTGACCCTGACCGGCTCGACCCTGCGCCCACGCAGCAAGGAGGAAAAAGCTGCTATCGCCCAGGCATTGAAGGAGCATGTCTGGCCGCTATTGTCAGCAGGTCGGATCGGACCGCATGTTCATGCGGTTTTTCCGCTTCATAAGGCAGAGGAAGCGCATCGCATGATGGAGAGCAGTGCGCATACTGGTAAAATCATCCTCACGACGGATGGATGAGGCGACAGCATGATCCTGAACGCCATTGAGCGTGCGCCTGATAATCCATCCGGGCCACCGCTGGTTCTGCTGCATGGGCTATTAGGGCAGGCCCGTAATTTCGGGCTGGTTCAACGGCACCTTGCGCATGGCCGTCGCGTGCTGGCGCTGGATCTGCGCAATCATGGCTGCAGCCCGCATCAGGCCGGCATGGAGTATGGCGCTCTGGCACAGGATGTATTCGAGACGCTGACAAGGATGGAAGTTTCTCGCTGTATTCTGCTGGGGCATTCCATGGGCGGTAAGGTTGCGATGAGACTGGCTCTGGACCATCCGGAGACGGTTGCGGGGCTGATCATCGCAGATATTGCGCCGAGGCAATATTTACCGCGTTTTCGCCCCGTTGCTCAGGCCATGCTGAGACTGGATCTGTCGGCTATAACCTCACGTAGTCAGGCGGCCGATGCGTTATCCGATGTTGAAGCCGATCCGCGCGTCCGCGCTTTCCTGACGCAGGGGTTGGAAGCGGTTGAGGATAAATCAGGGCGGCATTTGGTCTGGCGGATTGGTCTGTCGAATATTGCCCGGGGATTGCCGGACATAGAAGGCTGGGACAGTCCTCCGGGAGCCCATTTCAATGGGCCTGCCCTTTTTATAGCGGGCGCTTTATCACATTATATAAAGGCTGAAGATCACCGGCTGATAACGGATTTATGTCCTCAAGCACAATTGGTCACTCTTCCTGCGACCGGACACTGGGTGCATGCGGATCAGCCAGATCAGTTTGTGGCCGCGATCGAAACATTTATCGCTGGCAGCGATTTTTCTCCTTAGGAAAAATGCCAGAGATTCAAAGGTCCAGGCATCACTTCAAAAGGGTCGCTACCAGCCCCTGTTAATATCGGTACGATCTCCGGTGATACCAATCCGACGTATAATGATGGGAGCTATCTCTATCAGGGTGGCTACGCTACCAATAATAGTACTGATCCCTGATAAGGGGAGGCAGAGACGGTGTCTTTGCCAGCGGCAGCGCGGGCACGGTCGTCAATCCACGGTCGTCAATCAGGGTACGATCGTCAGCAGCCAGTACGGTATCCATACCGGTGGCAATGTATCAATCACCAACTCTGGCACCATCAGCGCGACTTTGGTTTCTGGTGCTGCCATCTTTCTGAACAGGATGCGGAACGGTGTTGTAGTTGCCCGCTACTGCGCTCGCCGTGTCGTCGATGGCATGCTGCTGGATAATATCCGCCAGACTCTGATGGAACAGGTTGCTTCCCCGTCTATAGCAGAGCCGGAAAAAGATTCCGCCTAAACTTGGGGTGCCGATCAAGGAAAGGGAGGGGATGCCGGCGGCACAGCATCCTCTCAGATGAAAAAAGGGCCACCAAACAATGTGGCTGCCTTTTTTATGGATGGTGATATCGGTATCAGCTACCTGCTTCTGCCATCGCTTTGCCAGCCGCGCTGGTACGCAACGCTGGCGGCACTATTGCGGTTTGCCTGTTCTATGCTGCGTTGGGCGATCAGACATCCGTTCAGCCAGCCGGCTGACAGAGAGCCGCCTACCATGTAGCAGGACTGGCTCCCGCTGGAGCTTTGACGGCTTAGCCAGTATTGGGCTCCGGATTGTTGTTCTGCACTTGCAGAGTGGAGCCAGGTCAGCATTCTGCGATGATCCTGGGCACCGGCGCGGAATTCTGCTTCCTCCACCGTTGCCGGAAAGTCACGCAGCTCCTTTGATGGGGGAGGGAGGGGTGCGATGACAGCTGTATTTCGGTCCTTTTCCTGCCCCTCGTCATCCAGAGCGACAGGGGAAAGCAGCGTGTATGCTGTCAGTGCGCTCGAAACAGCTAGGGCCGTGAAGATGCCTCCCACTATTCTTTCCCGCCATTGTATTTCCCGTCTGGCATTGGCAGCCTGTATCTGAATGGAAAGCTGGAGCCGCGCAGAATCACGTTCCATAATGGCGCGAGTCAGCTGCTGTTCCAGCGTGGCTTGCCGGATGGAGTCTCCACCGGGCGCTTCAACATTTAAAAAGGCAGATGGCTGGCCACGTAATTCATGCAGCAGGTTTTTGAGCAGACCGCCTGTGATATTGTTTCTGGCTGCACGGCGCTTCAGGGCGATCAGGGCTGCTTCGGATTGTCCCTGATTTTCGTCCAGGACCAGGGCAATGATGTCGCCCAGAATTTTCCGCTCAGATGAGTCGGGGCGTTCGTTCATGGTGACCGGTCTGGAGGATCGAATGTGCAGGCCACGCCTGCATTGGCGGATAGCGCCGAGGCGATGCAGGTAATCTTCGCGTAGGGACGTGTCAGGATGCGGGGCTGGCCGATATCGGGGGCCTCATCCGTCCGATTAAGGCCGAGCGCTTCGTCGAAACGGGCGGATTGTGGGGGCAGCCCTTCCTGCTGGTCCCAGACCTGTGCCGCGTTTTCCACTGCCGCGACGAAGTTGGCGTGATCGACCGGCTCGGCCCGATCACCTAGAATGCGCAGTGTCTCGATGCGACCATCAGGGTTGAGCCTTGCTTCCAGACGCAGTGGCTGTGGAACTCGTCCCGGTGGCAGCTTGATGCGGTTGGTCGGTTCGATGGGCGGTGGCGGAGCATCGCCGTCGCGATTCCGGATCAGGCAACTGATGCCACCCGTTATATGCTTGCACCGCTTGAGTGAACCGGATGGAGAGGCAGAAGCGTGACCGGGCTGGTCGGCCTGCGCCTGATTGTTGAATGCGGTTTTGAATGCCGCAAAAGTTATGGCGAAACTGGGCGGGGAGGCCCTGTTAGGGGCAGGTTGGGCCCGCGCAGGAGCGAACATCACCATCCCACCAAGGGCGGCCAGAAGGGTGGCCAGAGTGATGCGTATCGGACTGGCGGCAGGAATAAGGCGTCGGAGAGACGGCATGACGGCAACTCCGTGATGATGGCCGATTTCGGTCGGTTGGGGCGAGGCCTGCGGATCATCCTGTTTTATGGACGTGAAGTTTCTCTTGCCCCGGCTCCGGTTGCAAGCCACGCCGGATCGAAATAGCGATCAGCCGGTCCGTCATAAGGCAGTCGGGTGATGTCCCAATGCTGGATGAAGCGGGCATAAGTATCCCACACGGATAAACCGCCACCGATATATACAATCCGGCCGGGATAGCGACTCAACACGTCCTCCGGCTGCATGGAGGAGCGGAGCTCGAGGATGTCCCTTGCGGTAAAGGCCGTCGCCGGAATGGTACGATAGGTCGCCGGTCCGCATATCAGGACATGTCCACGCGTGCGTTCCCAGAAACGACGGACATCCTCGCGGAAGGCCGGGCGTTGGTCACCCTGCCATGGCAGTTCCCCGTTCAGCCCGAGCTGTCCGCCTGACCCGATCGCACACATGGAACGGATCTCGGAGGGCCATGGAGTGAGAAGCAAGGATTCATTATGGCTTGGCATGGAAAAGCCTTTCTCTGGAGGCAGCCGGTTCAGAGGACGGAGGGCGGGGAATCTTTTTGGCCTCATCGGCTGCCCGCCACAAATACCATGCTGCCAGACTACGCCATGGAGACCATGATTGCCCGATATCTGCCAGTATTTTCGGCCTGGGCTGGCTCTCCAACCCCTTGATGACCCGCCAGCCTTCCCGGACTCCGAAATCATCCACCGGGAGGATATCGGTGCGGCCGAGCGTGAAAATCAATAGCATTTCCACTGTCCAGCGCCCTATGCCGCGCAGGGTCGTCAGCTGCTGGATCAGTGTTTCATCATCCAGAGCCGTACAGCCGGAGCGGTCGGGAATGATGCCGGCTTGGGCTGCTTCACACACGCCGCGCAGAGCAGTTATTTTTGTGCCGGAAAACCCGCATTGTCGCAGGGTCTCCGTATTCAGAGCCATGATTTCCAGCGGTGAAGGGAAGTCTGCACTTGCTGGAAATAGAGCCAGAAATCGGGCGAGAATCGCTTCTGCCGCACGGGCATGAAGCTGCTGGTGGGCGATGGCACGGATCAGAGCTTCAAAGGGGCTTTGTTCGAGAGAGATTGTCAGGCGGGGTGGACCAACCCGGGTAATGAGAGCTGCGAGCGCCTTATCCTGTCTTGCAAGATGCGCGCATGCTTCCTCAATCCGTGCCGGACAGGAGAGCACTGTCCTCATATCCATCATTGTCGGGTCTGGCGCTGCATGGTCTGGTGTTGCTGTTCCATCTTCATGGCAGCCGCGCCAGCCGATTGCCGAGCAAAGTGAAAAAACCTTCTACATCTACTGTGTCCAGCATCGTGATCCGTCCTGAAGAGGTCTGTCCGGCATGGCTGATCATGGTTTGACCGCGCCTTTCTCCGGCTCCAAGCATGACAGAGACATCAATCCGACGCGTGCTGAACAGATGCGGTGCAACCAGCCATGCGATTGCGCAGGGGTCATGCAGCGGCTCTCCGCCCTGTTCGGTCAGGGGAACCCGGGACAGAATATCGCAGGCCGTGGCGAGGGCCCGCCCTGTTCCATATTCCCGCAGGTGCGGGATGCGCGCGGGCGTGATGCGGGCCTGCCGTGTCAGATCAAGCGTCACCAGCACGACTGATGCACCGCTGCCGATCAGGATGGAGAGTGCTTCGGGATCGCTCCATGCATTAAACTCGGCATAAGGGGTGACATTCCCTCGCCCGGCACTGCCGCTCATCAGCACGATCTGATCTATGTTGGTGCAGAGGGTAGGCTCTGTGGCCAGAGCCAGGGCCAGATTGGTTGCCGGACCGATCCCCACCAGTGTGACCGGTTTTTCGCTGTCGCGCAGGATGGCGCGGATCACGTCGGAGGCCAGCCGCGTGGACGGCAAGCCGGATGGCGCCGGCATATCAACCCCGGCCAGGCCATCAGCCCCATGAATTTCAGGGGCCCCTGTATAATGTCGCCCCATCAAGGGCTGGTTTGCTCCGGCATGGACGGGGGTGGCGGCACCTGCCAGCGCTGTCAGCGCCAGCGCATTACGAAGTGTATGCTCCAGCCCGACATTGCCCCCGACGACGGTCAGCCCCTTTATCTCCAGCTCCGGGGAGGCAAGCGCCAACAGAATCGCCAAAGCATCATCCGTGCCGGGATCAGTATCAAGAATCACGGGAACAGGATGGAAATTCTGATCAGACATATATTAAAGTGCCATCTTTTATCGCCCCTAAAAGGCGTCCATGAGATAAAACCGCCTCTGCCCTGCGGTTGCTCGATTGCAAAAATCGGCAGGGTGTCGCATATCACGGCGGAATCGGGTCGGGCAAAGAATGCCGGGGGCAATCCTCCCGTTGTTCCGGTATCCGCCTTGTTGTTTGTATCACTTGTTTTGGTGTGATCTGCCGGACAGCGTTCCGGGGTTGCGCTGATACTCCCTGACTGGGGCCATTCCCCGCAGGGTTTTTCCCTACTGGGTTTTGGAGGTCTGCCTTGTCCACACCGTCGCTCGAAAAGATCCGTAATATCGGGATCACCGCGCATATCGACGCGGGCAAGACCACCACGACGGAGCGTATCCTGTACTACACCGGTGTGTCTCACAAAATTGGTGAGGTGCATGATGGCAACACGACCACCGACTACATGGAACAGGAGCGTGAGCGCGGCATCACCATCACCTCCGCCGCTGTGACCTGTGAGTGGAAAGACCACCGCATCAACATCATCGACACCCCTGGCCATATCGACTTCAATATTGAAGTGAACCGCTCTCTGCGCGTTCTGGACGGTGCGGTGTTCATCATTGAAGGCGTGGCCGGTGTGCAGCCGCAGTCCGAGACCAACTGGCGTCTTGCCGACCGCTATAACGTGCCGCGCGTCATCTTCATCAACAAGCTGGACCGCACCGGCGCCGATTTCTATCGCGCCTTCGACACTCTGAAGGAAAAGCTCGACATCGTCGCGCTGCCGCTGCAGCTGCCGATCGGGGCCGAGGATCAGTTCCTGGGCGTGATCGATCTGGTCGAGATGAAGGCCATCATTTGGGAAGGTGGCGAGCTGGGTGCGAAGTTCCACGACGAGCCGATCCCCGCCGAACTGGCTGAAAAGGCCGCTGAATATCGTCAGAACCTGCTCGATACCGCCCTGGCCGTCGATGACGCCGCCATGGAAGAGTATTTCGAGAAGGGTGATGTCGATGTCGCCACCCTGAAGCGCGCCATCAAGCGCGGCACCATTGACGGCACGTTCCGTCCGGTTCTGTGCGGCACCGCCTTCAAGAACAAGGGCGTTCAGCCGCTGCTGGATTCCGTGATTGATTACCTGCCCGCGCCGACTGATCTGCCCGGCATCAAGGTGGCCGCAGAGGAAGGGGAGGACGAAACCGCTGAACGTCGCCGCATCCCCGCCAAGACCGATGCGCCGTTCTCCGGTCTCGCTTTCAAGATCATCAACGACAAATACGGCACACTGACCTTCGTGCGCGTCTATTCCGGCGTGCTGCGTTCGGGCGATTCCGTCCTGAACACCACCAAGGGCCATAAGGAGCGTATCGGCCGTATCTTCCAGATGCATGCCGATAAGCGCGCGGAAATCAAGGAAGTGTTCGCCGGCGATATCGCGGCTTTCGTTGGTCTGAAGGACACTGGCACCGGTGATACGCTGGCCAGCCAGGACGATCCGGTGGTGTTGGAACGTATGGCGTTCCCGGTTCCCGTGATCGACATCTCCGTTGAGCCGAAGACCAAGGAAGCGGTCGAAAAGATGACGCTCGGCCTGCAGAAGCTGGCCGGTGAAGATCCCTCCCTGCGTCTGCGCACCGATCAGGAAACCGGTCAGACCATTCTGTCCGGCATGGGTGAGCTGCATCTGGACATCATTATCGACCGTCTGCGTCGCGAATATAATGTCGATTGCAATATTGGCGCGCCGCAGGTGGCCTATCGTGAGACCATCAGCAAATCCCACACCGAAGTTTATACCCACAAGAAGCAGTCCGGTGGTTCCGGTCAGTTTGCCGAAGTGAAGATTGTCTTCGAGCCGCTGGAACGGAATGAAGGTATTGTCTTCGAAAACAAGGTCGTCGGTGGCTCCGTGCCGAAGGAATATATCCCGGCCGTTGACAAAGGTATCCGCGTGCAGGCCGAAACGGGTGTGCTGGCCGGGTTCCCGACCGTGGACTTCAAGTTCAGCCTGATTGACGGCAAGTACCATGACGTCGACTCCTCGGCGCTGGCCTTCGAAATCGCGGGTAAGGCGTGCTTCCGCGAAGGTATGAAGAAAGCCGGTCCTCAGATTCTGGAACCGATCATGGACGTGGAAGTGACCACGCCTCAGGATCACGTCGGTGACGTCGTCGGTGACCTCAACCGTCGTCGCGGCATGATCCAAAATCAGGAAAGCTCCGGCTCCACCGTTCTGGTGCGTGCGCAGGTGCCGCTGAAGGAAATGTTCGGCTATATTTCTCATCTGCGCAGCATGACGAAGGGCCGTGCGTCCTTCACCATGCAGTTCCATCACTATGATCCTGTGCCGCGTAACGTTGCGGACGAAATCATGACCAAGAGCGCCTGAGATGGCTTTTCCCCGCTTCTGCGGGGAGAGTATTTCTGCTTCGTTCTATCTGGAAACGGCCCGTTTTCACGGGCCGTTTTTTGTTTCTTGCTTCACAGGAGATTGTTCTGACTTTTTTTCAGGGTCTGGCCAGAATTTTGCTTGCTGTTATTCATCGTTTGCGGGGAACAGCTTCTGTTCCACAGGCGTTTCAAGGCTATTCGGAGCGCAGACCTGTCGATGTGGAGAGGGAGAGAGGAAGCCTTTCTCTTCCTGCACGTGAGGAGGCGGTTCCGGTTTCTGCTGTATGCCGAAGGGAGACAGGATTGCATATTCGTGCCGGATACAGGCTGACTTATCAGCATATTGATTACACTCCGATGCTGCTGATGGTGCATGTACATCCATCCCGTGCCGGTGATCTGTTGGATCCGGGTATTGTTACGCTGGATCCACCGACGGCCATGACGGTTTATACGGATGGCTTTGGAAACCGCTGCACCCGTCTGGTTGCACCTCCCGGCCTGATCACGATTTCGACGATGTTCACCATTCAGGATAGTGGTGAGGCGGATGTCGTGAACTGGTCAGCCCGACAGACCCCGGTGCCCATGCTGCCGGATGATGTGTTGGTCTATCTCATGGGCAGTCGTTATTGCGAGACGGATCGTCTTTCCACGCTTGCCTGGCAGCTCTTTGGTCAGATGCCGGAAGGTTGGCCCCGCGTGCAGGCAATCGTTGATTACGTACACCAGCGTATCCGTTTTGATTATCAGATGGCACGCGCCACGAGAACCGCTTGGGAAGCACATGAGGAGCAGGTCGGGGTGTGCCGTGACTTTGCACATCTTGCTGTCACTTTGTGCCGTTGCATGAACATTCCTGCGCGTTACTGCACCGGTTATCTTGGCGATATAGGCATTCCACCTGTGCCGGACCCAATGGATTTCAGCGCCTGGTTTGATGTCTATCTGGATGGTATCTGGTATACATTTGATGCTCGGCATAACAAGCCGCGTATCGGCCGTATCTTGATGGCGCGTGGACGGGATGCGACCGATGTGGCGATTTCGACCAGCTTCGGAAAAAGCGATCTGGTTGAATTCGGTGTTGTCACGGATGAAATTTGAGAAAGTTTAATGTCCCGGGCATTCCTGTAGGGCGTTATTAGCCCTATGGTGGCAGGAACTTGAGCCGCTCGTCAGCCTTGTATGCAAGGAGGCCTCGATCAAGATGGACAGTATGCAGAAAAAGTCATCTCCCCCTGTGCTGGATATGACGCTGGATGGTGAGTTCCGCCGCCCGGTTCGCCCACCCTTCAGTGCGCGCTTTGCTGTCTCTGCCATGGTGGCAGCCATGATCATGGCGGGTCTTGCGGCGGCTGCATTGGCGATCTGGCTGGCTGTGCTTATGATTCCGGTGGCTGTCGTTGCCTTGGCGGTGGCCTATGTCGCCGCACGGGTGCTGCGTGTTCGCAGTGCCATGCACAGCAGCTTTTTCTGAATAAAAATCGATCTGTTCAGCCGATCTGGCTGGAGATTACCCGCAGCACTGCATAAAGCGCGCCGCCGACGACAAAGCCAACCAAAGTTCCGTTTACGCGCACAAATTGCAGGTCGCGTCCGATCCGTAGCTCAAGCTTGTCGGTAATTGTCTCCGTATCCCATCCGGCCACGACCGAGGCAATGAACTGAGACAGCGATTCCTGTAACGACGGAAGTGCGTTCAGGATAATTGACTCTGCTCCGCGATTTAATGTGTCCCGCATATCAGGGCTTTGTTCGAGCAGACTGCCAAGCTCACCTAGAAAACCCTGAATAATCAGAACGGTACGGCCGTCATTTCTATTGGCATCGGTCACGATAGTACTGCGCAGGCGTTGCCATATGTCTTTTAGCCAAGCCTGCGCGGCAGGTTCTGCCATTAATCTGGTGACGGCTTTTCCCATGTCTGCAGCATGGGCGGGATCGTTCTGTAACTTACCAATCTGAACCCGTACCCATTCATCAAAGGCAAGACGCAGGTCTGATTGATCAGGCCCCATTTTATCGAGTTCAACATTGATCGCAGCCAGAACCTTGCTGGCGATCTGAGCACCGACGACCCAGCCGACCAGCCGTCCGCCATGCTCGGAGACGCGCTGGGCGATGATACCGTGTAGCTGTGATTCTTTCTGATGCAGCGTATCCCTTAGGGCGTTGAGCAGCAGGGTAAAAATATCCTGATGCTTGCCCCCATCGACCAGACCATTCAGGGCGCGTGCGATCACCGCGCTGGCAGCCTGCCCACCCATCAGGCGTGGCAGCAGCCGGATGACCAGTTTGCGTGCCCGACCCGCCTCCATACTGGACAACAGACGCGGCACCAGTCTCGCCCCCGCCTGTGATGCGGGCAGGAAGATGGAAGGATCATTGAGCAGCCGCTGAAAAATGCCGGCAAGGTCGATGGTTTTGACCGCGCGGGATATTTCCGCCGGCGTAAAGAAATGCTGAGCGACAAAACGTCCCAGTGCCTGTCCTAGTCTTTGCTTCTGGGCTGGAATAATCGCAGTGTGCGGAACAGGCAGACCCAGCGGATGACGGAACAGGGCAGTGACGGCAAACCAGTCAGCCAGTCCGCCGATCAGCCCGGCATTGGCGGCTGCCCCGATCATGCCTTTGACCCATCCTGCCCCCAAACTGGAAGGAATGAACAGGGCCAGCAGGGAGAGGCCCAGCATAAACAGAAGCAGAAAAAGGGCGAGGCGTTTTGCCTGAAGTAGCCTGTCACGGGCAGGCTTATCCTGCACCGGGAGCATCATGCGAGGAGGCGGAAAAAGAGGGGAGGGTTCCAACGGTCTGAGCACCTGATCAGAGTATGGAAAAACAGCCTCCTTGGTAGTCATAAAAAAGGATGCCGCAGAAACGGCATCCTTCTTATGAACCGGCGCTGATTACTGCGCAGCAGGGGCAGTTGCCGGGGCCGGAGCCAGAGCGGCAGGCGCAGCGGACTGGACGACTGGCGGTATGGTTGCCGCTGCGGCACCATGGCGCAGGCGGCGCGGGGTCTTGCCGGTTTTCAGGGCTTCCAGCTCTTTTACATGCAGTTGGATCACCGGCAGGGTATCACCCGCCAGTTTCTTCAGATCAGCATCTGAACCCTGGTTGATTTCCAGGTTCAGTACCGGCTCAAGCGCTTTGTGACCGTCCAGCTCAGAATCCACATAATCGTTGTTGAATCGGCTGGCGCGCTCGCCCTGCAGCTTCTGATAGACAGCCTGCTGCTGTTCATTGGGCTGGGTAGGGACATCAATGCCCTTCGCTTTTGCCAGTGTGCCAAGCTTTTCGTTCAGCTGGCTATGTTCATTGGACATCTGGCTGCCCAGCTTGCGGATGCTGGCTTTGTTCGAGGTTTTGGAGGCCAGATCACCAGCCTGTATCTCTGCCAGATTAGCCTGGGTGAGAGCTGTCACGAAGCTACGATCCGTATCGCTGACGGTCGGGGCTGGCGGGGCCGGGGGCGGCGCAGGCGGGTTGGAGCAAGCGGCGACCGGAACCAGCAGTCCGAGAGCCCAGCCGAAGCGACGTGCCATAAGAATTTCTCTCCTGTGTCATGTTTTAGGCAAGGTGGTAACAATATGGTTGCGCGAGGGTTCCGTAGCCTGTCCAGAGGCAAAAAGTTAAAATAATTGAGATTTATATCCTGCCTAGCTTCCTTCCGTAAGGATTGCGACCAAAAAGAGCTATAATTTTATTGCTATAGATGCTGTTATATTTTACTATTAATTCTGATAATAGATTAATTTTATCATAAGATTGCTTTTGTCTTATGTGATGACAGAACGAGAGTTTGAAAGGAAGACCATGCGAAAGGGGTTTGCGTTCTCTTTGAGCCTGTGCACAAAATTCCGGTGATGGCAGACATGCACGACACGCAGGCACCTGCGGACCTGGCAGCCGAATTACTTTCGGTCACAGAACGCTCTGTGGAGCGCTCTACCGAAGACCCGTTCGGCAATCCGATGCTTTCAGTGGCGCTTGCGATTGCGCGCCGAATCGAAAGCGGATCATTAAGTCACGCCTCTCTCGTGGCGCTGGTAAAGCATCTGAGAGATGCCGCCTATCTCGACCGCTCGCGCAGGCTTGCCAATTATGTTGGTGGGATTGAAGGGGCTGACGAGGCGCTGGCTCATGTGGCCCAGCGTGTGGTGAGGCCCGACCCAAATGACAGCCCGATTTCTTTTCGTGATTTTCAACCCAAGGTCGAGCGAACCCGCTTTGCCGCCGTCTTTACGGCTCATCCGACTTTTTCGATGCCAGCTGAGGTTGGTCACGCGCTGGCAGAAGCAGCCAGTGGTGCTGAAGTATCTTCTTTCGAATCGCATCGTCCCCCTTCCGTAACGCTGGAAGACGAGTTCGATCAGGCAGTTGCTGC
The DNA here is from genome assembly GCF_001889525.1 of Granulibacter bethesdensis. Lineage (NCBI taxonomy): Bacteria > Pseudomonadati > Pseudomonadota > Alphaproteobacteria > Acetobacterales > Acetobacteraceae > Granulibacter > Granulibacter bethesdensis. The sequence goes on along the minus strand of NZ_CP018192.1, from coordinate 1,485,331 downwards.
CATTATCAATGGCCGTGATGCCATCGATCAGTTGAACCGCAACCTGCTGGTGGCCGCCCGCGATGTCTGGTCGGATCGCTGGAGCGATCTGACTCCAAGGCCGGTTATTCTAACCAGCTGGGTGGGCTACGATACGGATGGTCGTACCGATATCGGCTGGTGGGATACGTTACGCCTGCGCCTGCGTATGAAGCGTCTGCAACTGGAGCGCGTTCTGGCACAATTGGCTCCGCTTGCGGGAACCGATGCGCTTCAGCGCACAGTGAATCAGGCGATTGAGGCCGTTTCGACCCAGATCGAGGCATGCCCGACGACACCGAATCCCGATGGCGTGCAGGCTTTTGCTCAGGCACTCATTACACGTCGGCAGGAAGCGATTACTGATCCTGCTGCCCTGCTGCCGCAATTTGATGCGGTGATCAGCACGGCGGATGAGGAAACCAGACTGGCACTGTGCGTGATTCGCGCAGGCTTGGTGTCGCATTCCATGTCTCTGGCTCATACGCATGTACGTCTGAATGCGACCCAGCTGCACAATGTCGCCCGGCAGCGTCTGGGCATTACAGATCCGCCGGAGGATCAGTCCCGTCGTCGTATTCTGCTGAGCAAGATCAACGAGGCGCTCGATACTGTTCAGCCCGTTAATATCGATTTCGGTACGCTGATTGCTGAGCAGGCTTCGGCGGCACGGTTGATGATGACGGTGGCGCAGGTTGTCAAACACATCGACAATGCAGCACCGGTCAGATTCCTGATCGCCGAGACCGAGAGCGGTTACACGCTGTTGACTGCGCTGTGGCTGGCAAGGCTTCTGGGAATAGAGGACCGGATCGAGATTTCTCCGCTGTTCGAGACCGCCGATGCGTTGGAACAGGGCGCTCGAATCCTGCAGGAAGCGCTGCGCAGCCCGCATTACCGCGCCTATCTGCAAAAGACCGGTCGTCTTGCACTTCAGTTCGGTTATTCGGATTCCGGTCGTTATGTTGGGCAGCTGGCCGCCAGCTATCTGATCGAACGCCTGCGTATGAAAATTGCCGAGTTGCTGGCCCGTTATGACGTCAAGGGTGTCGAGGTGATTCTGTTCGATACGCATGGCGAAAGCATCGGACGTGGTGCGCATCCCGGTTCACTCTATGATCGCCTGAAATATCTTTCGCCCACCAAAAGCCGCAAGGCCCTGCGTGCTGCAGGCGTTGTGGTGCGTGAGGAAAGTGCTTTTCAAGGTGGTGATGGCTATTTGTTGTTCGGCACTCCGGCGCTGGCAACGGCGACGATTGCCCGAATTGCGGAACATGCTTTCCCACGTATGTCCGGTCCGAAAGATCCCGTTTATGATGAGCAGGATTTTGCCTCGGATTACTTCACGACCATCCGTACGCATATGGAAGAACTGGTGGAAGATCCGGGCTATGCCGCCCTGTTGGGTGCGTTCGGCCCGGCTCTGATCGACAAGACCGGTTCCCGCCCGGCCGCCCGCCAGAGCGATGGAGCCGTGGGGCGTCCGCAGATTAGCCATCCGCGCGAATTGCGGGCCATCCCCAATAACGCCATCCTTCAGCAGTTGGGCTGGTGTGCCAATTCCATTCACGGGATTGGTGCAGCCTTGATCCGTCATCCTGAAACGTTCGACGATCTTTATCAGAACAGCTTCCGTTTCCGTCGGGCCATGAATCTGGCCGAGCATGCGTTGCGCCATTCTGATCTGGACGTATTGCGTGCCGTGGTGGCGACATTCGATCCCACCACCTGGCTCGATCGTGCTGCGCATGAGAGGGAAACCGATCAGCGGAAGACAAAGGCGCTGATGCTGGTAGCCAAGGCGGTGGAGCGGCTGGGTCTGGCGGCGGTGACACAGGCGATGTTCCGGCGCATTCAGGTGGATCACCTGCAACTGCGTGCAGGCTGGTCTGATGCACCGCGCATGACCATGCGTGAGCGCCTGCTGCATGCGCTGAGGCTGGCGTTGATTCATCGTATCTGGCTTCTGGAGACGGAAATTCCTGATTTTTCGCCTCGTCATGGAGTAACGCGTCAGGCTCTGGAAGCCCTGATTTTGCGGCTGGAAATTCCTCTTGCCCTCAATCTTCTGAGTCAGGTATTCCCGCCTGCGCCAGATCCTGCGGTGGAACGGGATTATTTTGAACCATCGACCGAACGCCAAGGCAGCAGCTATGCTCATGAGCATGCCGCTATTTTCCAACCGATGAGCGATATGTTTGATCTGGTGCGGGAGATCGGCACGGCCATCAGCCATGAGGTGGGCGCTTTTGGATGAATAGCATCCCTCAAAACAGTCGATAAAACAGGAAAGCCGCGATCAGATGGGATCGCGGCTTTTTCTTGATGGTGTGACTAGGTGGGGTTGCCGTTCAGATATGCGAGGATCTGAAAGCTTGCAAAAGCGTCTTTTGTAGGCTGCCAGAACGGAATGGTGATCGGGCCTAGCCTGTATGATCAATATGGAGACGCATATTAAGCTGCTTGAGAACCTTCACCAGGGGGGCCGGGCTGACGCAAAGCTCCCCCTGATAGGGGCGGTCGATAATAAACAGAAGCCCGGACATGATCCCCAGCCCGGCCATAAACAATGTCGGTAGCGGGTGAATGTAAATCCTGTTCGGACGTGCCAGAAAAGCCGAGCAGATCAGCAGCAGCAGCAGCAACATGCCAAGTACCCACCACATGATCGAAGGAAGCCCGCCTCGCACAACGGCTAACCGCTTGGCGCGGTCATCCTGCAGATCGTCGAAGTTTTTATCAATATCGTTGGCAACACGCATGGAGGGAGGCAGCTGATTGACCAAAGATTCAACCTCTTCCTGCAGGGCCTGCATTGTCTGCGATGTTACCGAAGCTTCGGTTTTCCCCTCCCGCAATCCACGCCACTCATCCGTTACCACAGACTGGATGTACGCACTCAGGGCCAGCCGGGCCGGGGTTGCCTTATCACCCAGATCTGTTCCAGCAAGGGCGCGGTCAAGCTGATAGGCATCCGTGGCCTCAAGACTTATCTGGCGTCCGGTTGCACGATATTCGGCAATCCCCTGCACCAGTGAGAAGCTGATAAATACACCCGCCAAGGGACCAAGAACACGAAACGTATCCAGAGCTGATAGGTTATATTCGGCAAGGACGGTGGGAGGGAAGATTCTTTTGGCAAGAAACTGCACCAAATATTGAGCAATAACCAGAGCCCCGCAAAATATCCCGATAATGACAATATTGGGCCATTGAGCCAGGATATTGGCAGAGAAATCTGCTGCTTCCATGAAAGAGTCTAACATTTATTTTGGGAGCGGTCTAAATGATAATAGAAATGTTTTATCGCGCCAAGTCTTAGCTTTGATGGCACATGCTTGTTCATGATGCCTGTGTACGCTTTTGCCGTCGCCATGCACGGGCCGCAAGTGACAGCCAGGAAATAGCGGGCGGCTCAATAACGGCGGACAGGGCACGGGCGTAATCCAGCACTAATCCCGGCGTCCAGGCCATAGATTCGGCACGCTGGCGCAGCAATCCAGCAACCCAGAGTTCAGGGCTAAGGAATATCCGCATCAGCCGTGACAGAGGTAGCCGTGCTGTGCGTGCGGTCAAGGCACCTTCCAGTGCGGCATCCAGAGCCTGTGCGACGACGCTGGAACAGTTACGATTGGTCAGATTGTAGGTATTGTCTTGCCGATAGGTATTCCAGAAAGCCCGCAGACGGGCCGCGTCGAACTGCTCAAAGCGGACATGGGCCGTGGCTTCGCACCATCCTGCTGCTTCTTCCTGATAGGTAGGCAGAAAGCGACCCTCTACATCGTTGTCGCGAGTAGCCCGGAGAATACGTCCAAATTCCCCAGGGTTCCGGTCGATTTCGTTTTTCGGATAATGGCTGATGTAAACGTCCGGCGCCATTTCCAGTGCAGCGTGCCCGGTTGAGACAACCCCGTTTTGATCGACAGCAGCGATATAGCGCCCGATAAGCCTGCCGGAGCGGATCTGGCTGGGTGACAGGCCGGTAGGGGTCCATACATGCACGATCAGTTCACCGATCTGTGCAGGTTGAGTGTTTTGCTCTGTCTGGTTGGCAGGGGCAGGAATGAATGTCCATCCGGAAAGACCCTGCTGGAGAATGGGGGAAAGCGGTGCATCATCAGGAAGTTGTTTTAACCGCAATCCCAACCGCACAAGGCCAAGGCCGGAGAGCAGCATCAATGCACCCATATTGACGCCGACTGTTGCCTTGTACCAAGTTGGATATGGCTCGAGGACAAAAATAGCGAAAAAGATTTCGCCTATTCCGATGGCGCGTGCAGTGCGCCATCCGGGAAACCTCACAATCTGTGCGCTGCTGACCTTCATGATGCCATCAACAGCAATGAACAGCCCCAGCAGAATGGCAAGGACCAGATTAGCATGGTGGTGATTCAGCGCAGCAAGCCCCCCGATCATGAACAGAGAAAGTGCCTTGAACCACCTCAACCGCTGCGCTGTGCCAGTGGCCGCGGATGCAGAGGAGGCTGTGGCCAGCCCTTCGATGATCATGACGTAACCGAGATAGCGCACCGGAATGACGTAATGTTCGTCCAGCGCATCAAACGCCAGAAACACGCCGCAACCGGCCCATAAAATTCCCAATGTCAGCAGAAAACGCCAGCGCCGCTTGACGATACCGGCACCAAGCAAAAGCAATATTAATCTGATCATGAACGTTCCTTATCGTCCGACTGGCTTGATATCCGGCAAATTCATAAAGCCAATCAGATATCGTCAATTATGGTCCCGGCCATGAAGGCTGGAGGCAAGATTGCCAGCTTGAAAAAGCAGGAACATCCGTTTTTTTAGCAACCTGCCTCAGTTTGCTCAATAACTGTCATTCTTTTCTTGTTATAATAATGTTTTTGTAATGAGGGATGGATGATTATGAGGCTCGGTCATGAGGCTGATCGGTAAACATAGCGGCGTATGAATAAGGCAAAAATCAGGCAGGAGGCCGCAGTGACGACTGGAAGGCCTTGGGCTGTCAGAATGTTGGCGGCCCCGACTGCCGATGGGCCCAGCAGTGCCCCCACGCCCCAGGCCAACCCCGCTGCCGCATACAGCCCCACCAGGTCGCTGCCGGAGAATCGGCTGCCAATCAGGGTCAGGGTCACGGTGTAAATACCTACGAAAACGCCTCCCCATACAAACAGGGCGATATAGGCGATTGCACCAAGGCTGATTAACCAAGGCCAGGCAAGGGCACCGATGCCGGCGATCAGGGCAAGATGAAGAATCAGTTTCTCCCGTGGCATCCGGTCAGCAAGCCATCCGATCGGCAGCTGGAGCGCGATCGCGCCGAGCATCAGTGTTGATAAAAGCTGCGTCGCGCCATTTTCGCCCCATCCGGCACTCATTGCATAGAGAGGAAGGAACGACATCCCAGCGGCTTCCACCCCTGCATTGAGGGCAGTGCTGAAAAGGGCAACAGGGGCAAGGCGGAGGTAATGTAGAAAACCGCCATGTCCCTTGGGTTGCGCGGGCGGTGGTGTCGTCGTGCCCAGCAGCAGGACCAGCGCGGCCAGCAGTGACAAAGCACCTCCTGCCAGCCATGGCGCAAAGCCGCCTGTTCCGGTAGCGGATAGCAGTAGGGGCCCGGCTGCGAAACCGGTGGACATGGCGGTCATATAAAAAGCCATAACCTTCCCGCGGGAGGTATCGTCGCAAAGCTGGTTAGTCCATGTTTCGGAGAGGACGAACAGAATCTCGGTTGCAATCCCCAGTCCCAGACGCAGGGGGAACCAGGTCCAGCTCCATGGCATCAGAGGAAACAAGATTAGAATAATTGTCGTCGCCAGAAGGGAAAGCAGCAGCAGAAAGCGCATACCGAACCGAACACTGAAGCGGGGAAGAAGTATGGCAGTGATCAGCACACCAACGGCATGCATAGCAGCATTTAGGCCGATGCTTAGGCTACTCGCCCCGCTGTTTTCCAGTCGGAGAGCAATTAGGGCTGCGCTCAGGCTATATCCCAAGCCGAAAATGCTTGCCACCAGAATAACAGTGGCCTGAGATATAAAGGGGATCCTAATTACCAAGGATATATATCCTGTAAACGTCCAATTTTAAAAAAATCAATAAGTTATCGTAACGACGACGGTATCAGCATAGAATCCTGGAGATATATTTTGGTAACGTGGAATAACACCATACATGGTAAAAGAATTATTACAAGAAAAAAAATAACAATATCCATATTGCATAACTGTTCCTTGACTATTATTGCCCCATATATTTGAATGGTCATTTGAAGTATATATTTGATATTTAAGCCATTGTGAATTATATCTCATTGATCTATTATAATACGATCCGCCTGCATTCTGACCTGTATTGAGGCTGATGCTATAGGATCCGAATAATATAGGGCATGATGTGACATTAATATTGGATGATGTAGTTGCCGGGGTCGGAGAGTATGGATTATAAACTCCAAAATTCAAATTGCTGACTGATACTATACATTGAGCCATCGATGATTTTGGAAACAGTACAAGAACAGCAAACAGGATCAATGGAACTGCTTTAAGATATCGTAATTTTATCATGATATCACTGTTGTATGCACGGGATAGGACCAATCGTGGGAATAGTAGCAGGTAAAAAAGCATAATTAAAGGAAGCGTAGCACTTTTGGCCATTTGAAAGCAGAATTTTGACCCTGTTGTTTCCAGGTTTTAGCCCCGTCAAATAGGCGCTCCCATCATAGCCAATAGGCGAGGGGGGCGTGAGCTGTACTGAGCTTCCCAATGATAAAGGCACGCCATTTGGGGTCACAAAGTGGATGAGTGCTGACATGGTTGTTTTTATGCGGAATGGTATCACCACGCCAGTATGATCCATCGGCTTTACTGTATAATCGATGCTCGCAAGATCTGCGTCGAGAGGCACGTCGCCGGGATCAATGGAAATTTTATTGTCGGTAAAGGAGTTCAAGTCAGGCAGTAGCAACAGGCCATTGCTGTCTGTTTGTCCCATCGGTCGATTGTTGCTGTAGACATGTATATGGGGGAGCCCATTTGTATCCACAACTGCAAAGCTATCAAATATTTGATTTGAAAGGAAAAATCCGCCATTTATATAAGAAATGGCACCTTGTATTTCCCCGCGATAAGTTGTGGTTGCCCCAATATGATCTATGCCTCCGTAGATTGTCCCAATCCTGGATTTATAATTTACTGTGCCGGTTTGGATATTCTGGTTGCCATGAGAGATGTTCAACTGGTAGCCAAAATCTCCTGGCACATTGGCCGTCTGGTTAACCTGAAGCTGCTGATAAGGTCTTGTTTGGCCTGCTCCGCTGTTTACTGAAGCTGATGATCGATTTCCCAGAGGAATGCTCATGCCAAAGAAAGCTCCATATCCCCCTCCGCCCGATATCGCGTTGAAGGCTGTTGCATACAGGGAAACCTTACCGACCTGTAAAGAATAGTTGATCGACAAAATCTCGGTCTTTTGTGCTGGTTGTAACGTAACCAATCCACTATCAGCGGTTGTTATCGTGGTTCCAGGTATCGGCATGTTGCTGGTATTGAAAGTTCCTGGCGGCACATAATAGCTTAAGGAAATCGGCATGCTGTAGAGACTGGTTTGATTATAACTAAAATTAATTGAACCTAATCTTTGAAATGAGTATCCGATATAGGCGTTCAACTGTTTTTTGGGGACTGGGCTGCCCGTCAGACGGGCCAGATCGCGGAACTTTGAATCGCTGATCAGCTCCGAGAATCCAAAACTAAGGTGCCGTCCATTTCTTTGAAATCCGATTGATTCCTGTGTGCCTGATCCACCGCCAGCATTGCTGCCTGCCATTGTCATGCTGACGATACCAAGGTTAAAACAGTTCCAATCAGTGCCAATGCCTGTCTCGATCACTTTTTGAGATGCTTCCACATGCCCTTCTAATGTCAGGCGTGAGGAAATACCGTAGCGGTAGGTCGCAGATCCCGCAAAATTATCATACTCAGAATACAGTGTTCCCCAATAACGCCTGAGAAACCCTGCTTCGGCTGACAGAGAAGACAGGTTTTTTTTCAGCAGCAACGGGCTCGCATAGAAAGGTATCGTGGTCGTCGTCCGCTGGCCGTTTAAACCGGTTACAATGCTGGTTAGTTCTGACGCACCGGTCATGACCGGAAGGCGAGAAATCTCAAAAGGCCCACTGGAAATCTGCTGATTGAAAATTGGTAACCCATTCATCAATAGGCTGATCCTTGATGGGCCATTTGCCAACCCTTCTACCGACGGAACAGGAAACGGCAGATTTTCAGGTTGCATGGAGAAATCCGTGGCGATTTGGATGCCTCCCAGCTTTATTGGGCGTGTCCAAAGTAAACTACCACCGATGACATCACCAAAACGATATCGCCTTAACGTCTGCGGATTGGAATAAGTATAGGTGGTGTCTTGGCGGATAACAGAAACCGATCCTGCGCCTGCAGGTCCTACGCCAGCGTAAACAGTCTGAGATGATGAGAAGAGACTGTAATGTGAGAACGCCCGCGCGGTGAATGATCCGGTTCCGTAAGGAACATTGCCCGTTATAGAACCCTGAATATCATAAGACAGGTTAAAACCGGTACTTCCCTGATACATATCGGATCGCGCTTTAGGAGATGCTGCCAGCAAGGCCGGAAGCAATGCTTTTTCTTCCGCGATGATATGGATGGTCTGTGTAGATTGATTAAGCGTGAACTTTATTCCATCCAGATTTTTAAGTGCTAGCAGGTCATTGGTTTGAGAAGATGGGCGAATTTTGAGCCCCAATTCGGTTAATTCCGTGCCGGAAGCATATAATGTATTATTTTTCTCTACAAACTCACCAATTTTTTGTATTTTATTTCCATTAATGATAACATCCAGTAGAAGTTTTATATCTGCAGCAAATGCTGTTGTATTAAATGGAAATATAAAAAATAAAAATGATAAAATAAAACGAAACAAAATCATTTCGATCGCCTAAATACATAAATAATTATATTTTTTCTTTGAAATCTCCTTCATTTGATTTTCCTGAAATAATTATTTGTTCAGAATTTTCAATATTATCGGGTATTTTCCATTTTTGTATTGTGTGTGGAAGAATGTAAGGGGATATCTCCACTTTAATTTTTGTATTTTTGTGACCATTGGACAGAGAAACATCATAAATTTTCAGATGTTTCTCTCCTGTATTAAGAGCAGTGAGAAAAGTTCCTGCAGTTGATCGTTCAATGGACCATTTCAGATGTGGGCTGACGGGTGATGGTGGGGCTGCAAACAGTGGGATAGACAGACGTATAGCGACATTGACTGTACCGATTGTTCCTGGGGCAGGGATTTGGTCAATCAGAATCCGATAACTGCTTTCACTGGTGGTTGCTGCCCGGCGTAACACAATACGTATTGTCTGACTCTCATGCGGCGCAATGGTGCCGAGTGGTGGACTGACCAAAAGTTGATCTGTCGGTGTAAGATTATAGGGGTCTTCTGGAGACGAACTCCACTCAAAGCTACGGACTTGAAATGACAAGTCCGCATCTCCTGAATTCGTTAATGTCACGAAGGATGTCATTTGCCCTGAGGCTAATGATATGCTGACAGGCGTAATGCTGATTCCCTGTGCATAAATTTTACTGCTGCCTATCAATAGACACAATAAAGCCAGGAATATTCGAAAGGCAGCAGCCCATCGGTTAAAATTAAATATCAGCATGAATATCTCGGGTATTTTGACAATATTAAAGCAGAAAATTACTATAAATGCCGGAGAATTCTTCCTAAGAAAAATAATCTTTTTTAGAAATTAACAGTTGCCGTGATTGTATCTGCATAGGACCCGGGACTAGGATAATTCCCTGATTGAATACGGCCATAGACGGTCAGGCTCTGTGCTGAACCATTACCTGTTCCACTGACTGTATCCTGATTGGGGGTGTTGCCCCAATTTGTGCTGCGTGACGAGTCTGAATATAGAGCATAAGGAAGTACTGAAGTTCCGTTCAGGGTCATCTTACGGTTTGATACCGTTGCGCCAGAACCCGTGCCAGCACTTAGTCCGACATTATAAGGTGTCGAATTCGTACATGTTACCTGGATCGTAGATGTCGCATCAGTTTGCGAACCACTATAGTTACCAAATGAAAGATTTGCAGCCTGAATGACACATGAGGCTTGTACAGTTGCAGTAACCTGAAAAGTCGTCGTACTGGTTGCAGCATCGATTGACTTGAGAGGAATCAGAGAGCCAATCGCTCCAACCAGAATAATGGACACTATTTTGATATTTTTACTGGAGCTGAAAATTTTGAAGATCATTTCTTGAACCATTGCAAAAATTCTGCGTTGCAATAAAGAGATTTTTGCACGTAAAAAAACTCTTTTGGAGTGATGTCAACAAAATAAATGATTCCGGCTTAAAAATATTTTTTCTATGGGATTAAAAGCCTAATTTTTTTGCTCTTGATCTTTTGACAAGTATGGCCCATTTCTCCAAACAGGACTGAATTGGTCCAGTTATGGTGGAGCAGATGTTCAGGCTGTCAAAACTGACAGATTATGCGGTGGTGGTGCTGATGCGTCTGGCCGCAGAATCCGGTGAGGCATCAGACCGGGTACAAACGGCATCGTGTATTGCGGCTGCCACCGGTGTTCCGGAACCAACCGTGGCCAAGGTGCTCAAGGCTTTATCAGTGGGGACATTGGTGGTGTCACAGCGGGGCGCGCATGGCGGCTACCGTCTGAATCGTTCCCTTGATCAGATTTCCATTGCCGATGTAATCCGGGTTTTGGAAGGACCGATTGCCCTGACCGCCTGTGTTGAAGGTGCACAGTTGGATTGTGATGCCGCCTGCCTCTGCCCCATGCGGGGACGATGGGATATGGTGAACCACGCGATTGCGACAGCTTTGTCCTCCATCAGCCTTGCCGATATGGCAAGGCAGCCGATGGGTGGTGCCCCTATCGGTACCGTTTTGCCATCCCAGCCTACGCAATCCTCTTCAAGCGGTTATAAGACTCCGGCGTGCCATGAGCATGTCGTGTTGTCCGTCGCGGAGTGACAGGAGCCTGCCATGCCAGCCGTTGCTGAAACCCTTGATACCGTCAAATCCGTCACGGAATCCGGCTATAAATGGGGCTGGGAAACCGAGATCGAAATGGATATGGCCCCGAAGGGCCTGACCGAGGATACGATCCGCCTGATTTCCAGCCGCAAGGAAGAGCCGGAATGGCTTCTGGAATGGCGTCTCAAGGCGTTTGCCGCCTGGAAGATGATGGAGATGCCGGAATGGGCGCGGATCGCACATGCGCCGATAGATTTTCAGGATCTGCATTACTACGCTGCCCCGAAGAAAAAGCCCGGCCCCAAAACTCTGGATGAGGTGGATCCTGAGCTGCTGCGCACCTATGAGAAACTTGGTATTCCGCTGAAAGAGCAGGCGCTTCTGGCCGGTGTTGAGGGGGCGGAGGCACTGCCGGCCTCGGCATCCCCCGGTATTGCGGTGGATGCGGTGTTCGATAGCGTGTCAGTTGCCACTACTTTCCGGGAAAGTCTGGCCAAGGTCGGTGTGATCTTCTGCTCAATCAGCGAAGCGGTGCGGGAGCATCCGGAACTGGTGAAGCAGTATCTGGGCAGCGTGGTGCCGGCCTCCGACAATTTCTATGCGGCTCTGAACAGCGCTGTGTTTACTGATGGCAGCTTTGTTTACATTCCGAAAGGGGTGCGCTGCCCGATGGAGCTGTCCACCTATTTCCGCATCAATGCGAAAAACACCGGTCAGTTCGAGCGCACGCTGATCATCGCGGAGGATGGGGCCTATGTCAGCTATCTGGAGGGCTGCACGGCACCCCAGCGTGACGAGAACCAGCTTCATGCCGCGGTGGTGGAGCTGGTGGCCCTTGATGATGCGCAGATCAAATACAGCACCGTGCAGAACTGGTATCCGGGCGATGCCGAAGGTCGTGGCGGTATCTACAACTTTGTGACCAAACGCGGTGCTTGCCGTGGTGCGCGCAGCAAGATTAGCTGGACACAGGTTGAAACCGGTTCGGCCATTACGTGGAAATATCCATCCTGCCTGCTACTGGGTGAGGGAAGCACCGGTGAGTTTTACTCTGTGGCTGTTACGACCAATCGTCAGCAGGCCGATACCGGGACCAAAATGATCCATATCGGCCCTAACACGACCAGCACAATCGTGTCGAAAGGCATCAGCGCAGGGCACTCGAACAATACCTATCGCGGCCTGGTGAAGATGATGCCGAAAGCGCAGAACGCGCGTAATTTCACCCAGTGCGACAGCCTGCTGATCGGCGATCTCTGCGGTGCGCATACAGTGCCGTATATCGAAAGCCGCAATCCGACGGCAAAGATCGAGCATGAAGCCACGACATCCAAAATCGCGGATGATCAGCTGTTCTACTGCCGCAGCCGGGGCCTGTCGGAAGAAGATGCGGTCAATCTGATCGTCAATGGCTTCTGCAAGGAAGTTTTGAAGGAATTGCCGATGGAGTTCGCTGTGGAGGCACAGAAACTCCTGGCCATCAGTCTGGAAGGTTCGGTGGGTTAAAACGATGCTCAAGATCGAAAATCTGCAAGCGAAAATCGAGGACAAACCGATCCTCAAGGGCATCGACCTGCAAGTGCCGCAAGGTGAGATCCATGCAATCATGGGTCCAAATGGTTCCGGTAAAAGCACCTTGTCCTATGTTCTGGCCGGGCATGAAGGATATGAAGTGACGGGCGGTTCCGCCCTGTTCGAGGGGCGTGAACTGCTGGAGATGGAGCCGGAGGAACGGGCCGCTGCTGGTGTGTTCCTTGCTTTCCAGTCGCCAATCGAGTTGCCCGGCGTCAACAATATGAACTTTCTGCGTACCGCGCTGAATGCGGTGCGACGTGCACGCGGAGAGGAGGAGCTGGATGCCTCCGCCTTTCTGAAACTCGCCCGTGCCGAGGCAAAGCGTCTGTCAATGCCGGATGACATGCTGAAGCGGAACGTCAATGTCGGTTTCTCCGGCGGTGAGAAAAAGCGCAATGAAGTGTTGCAGATGTCTATCCTGCGTCCGCGCCTTGCCATTCTTGACGAGACGGATAGCGGGCTGGACATTGACGCCCTGAAAATCGTTGGCGATGGCGTGAATGCGCTGCGGGGGCCGAATTTTTCCGCGCTGATCATCACTCATCATCAGCGTCTGCTTGATCATATCGTACCTGATCATGTGCATGTGCTGTTCGGGGGCCGGGTCATCCGCTCCGGCGGCCCTGAACTGGCGCGCCAACTGGAGCGCGATGGATATGCCGCAGTGATCAAGGAGGCCGCATGAACGCCGTTCAGCCGCCTGCTGTCGCTCTTCAGCCCCTGCAAACGCTGGGTGTGTCGTTTCTCTCCCGGTTTCAGGGATTGCGCGATCGTATGCCCGGAGATGGGGCTGTTCGGGCTGAGGCTGCCCAGGTATTCGATCGGACGGGCCTTCCTACCCAGCGTGTGGAGGCGTGGAAGTATACGTCCCTGCGCCCGCTGGCCGATATTCGTTTCCGGGAACCCCTGACACAAACGGATGGATCTGGGAGCCGTCAGCTCGGTGATGTGCCTGATCTGGGTGCACCCCGCCTGGTTTTTCTGGATGGCCGTTTTCGTCCCGATCTGTCTGACCCCGGTCTGCTGGAGGGAAGCAGAGACGGGATTCAGCTGGAACATTTCGGGCATTCTGCCACTTTTGGCGAACGTACTGGCAGTGATGGTGTGCCGCTGGTGGCACTCAATACGATGCTGGCCGAAGATGGCATGGTATTGACCATTGCCTCCGGCATTGCTGCCGGCACGATCGTGCTGGTCAATCTGGCTTCTGATATGTCGGGGGAGGCAGTGGATTTTCATCCGCGCCATACGATCCGTCTCGGCAGTGGGGCGAGCCTGACTCTGGTGGAAATCTGCCAGGGTCACGGCACCTATCTGCATAATGCGGTGACACAGATCAGCGTGGCGGAGGATGCGGTGCTGGAGCATATTCGTTGGCAGAACGAGGATCAGCACGCTTTCCATATTGCTACCGTTTTCGCTGATGTCGCGGCACGGGGACGATATGAGGTCTTTGTGCTGAATATGGGTGCTCGGGTGGCACGTGCCGAGTTCCATGCCCGGCTCGATGGCGAGGGCGGAGCGGTGCATGTGCATGGCGCCCAGTTATTGCGGGATCACCAGGTTGGGGACATCACCAGCATCGTGCGCCACACCGCGCCGGGATGTTCATCACGGCAGGCCGTTCGCAATGTGCTGGCAGGACGCTCCCGCGGCGTGTTTCAGGGTAAGATCGAGGTCACGCGGGAGGCGCAGAAGACGGACGGCTATCAGATGAATGCCGCGCTGTTGCTGTCTGGCGAGGCCGAGATCGACACCAAGCCGGAGCTGGAAATTTTCGCGGATGACGTGAAATGCAGCCATGGTGCAACGGTCGGCGAACTGGATGCGGATCAGATGTTCTACCTGCGTAGCCGCGGTGTTCCGGAAGTGCAGGCCCGCGCTATCCTTGTGCGGGCTTTTCTGGCGGAAGCCATCGATACCGTGTCCCATGAAGGGGCCCGTGCCATTCTGGACGGTGCGATCAATGCATGGTGGGCGCATGAAGAAGCGTCGGAAACCGCATGAATACGACCGTCGACAGGGAGATCGCGCTGCGGGAGACGCAACACAGCCCGGCCGGTTTCGATGTGGCCCGGATCAGGCAGGATTTCCCCATCCTGTCGCAGACGATCCGTGGCAAGAATCTGGTGTTTCTGGATAGCGGTGCCTCGGCCCAGAAGCCGGTCAGCGTGATCGAGGCGATGAGCGAGGCGATGCGTACGCAATACGCCAATGTTCATCGCGGCCTGCACTGGCTGAGCGAGCGGACGACGGAAGAATACGAATCAACCCGTGATGCGGTGGCCCGTTTACTGGGTGCGTCAGCGCGGGAGGAGATCGTTTTTACCCGGAACAGCACGGAAGCAATCAACCTCGTCGCTCACAGCTACGGGCGGGGTATCCTTGCGAAAAGTGACCGTCGTGCTGTGCTGATTTCCGAAATGGAGCATCACGCCAATATCGTGCCGTGGCAGATGCTGCGGGATGAGACGGGTGTCGAACTGCGTATTGCTCCGGTGACTGATGCTGGCGAGCTTGATATGGCGGCTTTTACGCATCTGCTGTCAGACGGGAAGGTCGGCCTTGTCGCGATCACGCATATGTCGAACGTGCTGGGAACCTATGTGCCGGTGGCAGAGGTGATTGCCCTCGCACATAAGCACGGTGCGAAAGTTCTGCTGGATGGATCGCAGGCTGTGGTACATCGCCGGGTGGATGTGACGGCGCTGGATGCGGATTTCTACGTTTTTACCGGCCACAAGCTCTACGGCCCGACCGGGATCGGTGTACTCTGGGCGAAACGTGAATTACTGGAAGCCATGCCGCCTTTCATGGGCGGTGGAGACATGATCGGATCAGTCACGTTCGAGCACTCCACCTGGGCGCATGTACCGCATAAATTCGAGGCCGGTACGCCCGCCATTATCGAGGCAATCGGCCTGAAAGCCGCGATCGCTTATGTGGAGGCGATCGGCTACGAGGCACTGGAAGAGCATGAGCAGGCTCTGACCCGCCATGCATTGGTTCGTCTCAACGCCATAGAGGGTCTGCGCATCATCGGTCAGGCTGCTGATCGTGGTGGTGTGATCAGTTTTGTGCTCGATCATGGCCATCCGCATGATGTGGCGACGCTGCTGGATCGTCAGGGGATTGCGGTGCGGGCCGGGCATCATTGCGCGGAGCCATTGATGCGTCGCCTGTCTCTCTCCGGGACGGCCCGGGCGACATTCGGAGTATACAATACCCGGGACGAAATCGACTTCTTTGCCGACACTCTTACGAAAGTGAGGGATTTTCTGGCATGACGGCAGTGCAGGCTGGCATGGCTGACGATAATGTCAGAGATCTCTATCATGACCTGATCCTGCGTCATGGCAAAAAGCCCCTGCACGGACAGCGCCTGCCTGTTTTCTCCCTGTCGAGGGAGGCCGATAACCCGCTCTGCGGCGATCAGGTGACGGTGTTTATCGCCACCGGAACGCCGGATGATGGGAATGAGGTCGTTGAGGCTATCGGGTTTGAAGCCAAAGGCTGTGCGATCAGCATTGCCTCCGCTGATCTGATGGCAGAGACGGTGAGGGGTTTAAATCGTGCGCAGGCGCACGATGTGATGAAGGGCTTTCATGCTCTGGTCCGGAGCGGGCAGGTGCCCGATTTGGAGTGTCCGGTTTGCCGTGCGGCGCTGAACCGCCTGCAACCTTTGGGCGGAGTGCATGAGTACCCGTCCCGGATCAAATGCGCGACGCTGCCCTGGCGGGCCCTCTCGGCTGCGCTGGAGCTGGATGAAGGATAGAATATGCACCATGACTGATTCGAAGATCGACATGGCGCCGGCAGATGACACTGCCGTATCGGCGACCCCTCCAGCGACCCATGGCAGCTGGACGCCTGATGGTGAAACGCGCCCCGCCGTGACGGAAGATGCGGTGATTGCTGCGGTGGCGAGTGTGCATGATCCGGAAATACCGGTGAATATCTACGAGCTTGGCCTGATCTACGCCATTGACATCCATGAGGATGGCAAGGTGAAGGTCGAAATGACTTTGACCGCCCCGGCCTGCCCGAGCGCACAGGAACTGCCTGAACAGGTGCATCATGCTGTTGCGGCTGTTCCGGGCGTGACCTCCGTGCATGTTGAAACGGTGTGGGATCCGCCATGGGATCCAAGCCGGATGAGTGAAGATGCCAGGCTGCAACTGAATATGTTTTAGGCCGGCCTGACAAAGTGGTCTGACACGGGGTATGATGCAATGACAGTCGATACAAATCAGACAACAGGAACGGCACCGCGTCGTGCTTTGCCACCGTTGATGTCACTGACCGATGCAGCCGCCGAGCGGTTGCAGCAGCTTTATACGACCGGCCAGCAGGGACGGCTGTTGCGGATTGCCGTATCCACCAAGGGATGCTCCGGCAAATCTTACGACATGAGCTGGGTCGAGGAAAAAGGCGAGGGGGATGAGGTGGTGATCGACAAGGGCGTCACCGTCCTGATCGACCGCAAGGCGACCCTGTTTCTGATCGGCACGGTGATGGATTATCAGGTGAAGCAGCTTGAGGCAGGCTTTACCTTTATCAATCCTAATGAAAAAGGCCGTTGCGGCTGCGGGGAAAGCTTCCACGTCTGACCCTGCACGCGCGCAGTCGGATCAGAGGCTGAACACCGCCACCGTTTCAATCTGCGTGGACCAGAGAAACTGGTCGATCACGGAGGCCGACACCAGCCGATACCCTGCTCCGGCCAGAAGGGTGGCATCCCGCCGCAGGGCATGAGGATTGCAGCTGACATAGATGATCCTGGGCACTTTGGCTTGTACCAGCGTGGCGCATTGTGCCGCCGCACCGGCATGGGGTGGATCGAGAATCACGGCATCCACCCCGCGCAGCTCGGCGGCTTGTAGCGGCTGTCGGAACAGGTCTCTGCGGGTGATCTGGCCAAATCCGGCCCGCTTGACGGCAGCAACCGCGGCTTCATCGCCTTCATAGGCCATGCCTGGTTTCAGGCGCAGGGTGAAGGTACCGATACCCGCGAATAATTCGACGATCTTGCGTCGCTTTTTCGGCAGCCCGGCTTCGATGGCTGCCATAATGGCATCCTCTGCGGCGCGGCTGGCCTGAAGAAAGGCGCCGGGAGGGGCCGTGACGCTGTGCCCGTTGAAGGTAATAACGGGGTCACGCAACTGGCACAGCACCTCGGAGTGTCCCCGCTCCCCCTCGGCCCAGGAAATGCGGGCCAGCCCGTGTTGATGCGCGAAAGCCGCCAGCAGGGTGCGATCCTCGACAGAAGGGAGGCGATCCGTGCGCAGCAGCAGATCAATTCCGTTTTCCGTCATATTGGCGACGGCACTGCCTTCACGTTTCAGCAAGCCGAGAGCAGGCAACACATTACGCAGTGCGGTGATCAGCTCCATCAGGGAGGGATCAATCACCGGGCAGTGCTGAATATCGACAATCTCGGAAGAGCGGGAACGGTGCAGCCCGACCAGAACGGTTTTGCCGCTACGGCGCAACCCGAAATCAATCCTGCGCCGTACTGCAGGTGGGCTTTGCCATGTGCTGAAAGCGGCAGGTAACGCATCCGGGGCCACTGCTTTGAGAGCAGAGGCAGTTTGTCCAGCTTTCCAGCCAAGGCCGCCATCATCGGTATGCTGCATGGCGCATCCACCGCAAATGCCGAAATGCTGACAGACCGGTTCCACACGGTGCGGACTGGCTTCCAGAATGCGCTCGATCTGGCCAATCAGCGCATCGCCACGCTTGCCTGCTTCGGAAACCTCGACCAGTTCTCCGTCCAGAGCATACGGAACGTAGATAGTCGGTTGATCCCTTTCAGCCGGGCAAACTCCATCAGCCTCCGCGCCGAGACGGGCGACCCGCAATGCAATTGTCATGAATGCCTCATGCGGGGCAGCCGGACGGTCTCAGGAAAGACCGTCGGCAGCGTCCGCTGTGTCGTCGGGTCGGATGTCTTTGTCAATCCGGCGCGGCAGCAGCATGAATGCCGGAACATCATCACCAAAGCCCCGTACGGAGGGTCCGAGATCATCATCTCGGCGCCGGTCACGGCCGGATTGCGGACGACGATCCTCCACCGCGGCATTGGATGACGCTGATCCCTGTGCATGCGGCTGGTTATGGCCACCCGAATGCTTCTGCCGGCCATGCTCGTCATTGCGGGAGCGATGGCGACGATCCTGTGACTGGGTTGGCTGGGTCGGGGCTGGCGCAGGCTGTACAGTCCCACCCTCCGCTGCGGGAGCAGGCGTGATGTCAGCCTGTGATTTGGCATCGGTTTCGGTGGAAGCGTGATCTTTCCTTGCGCTGTCCTGCCCGCGGTTGCCGTAGCGGTTATTTCCTTTGCCGCCTTTGCCATTTTTATTATGACGGCGACCACGGCCACGATTCGGCTCTTCCGACCATTCGGCGCGCTCCAATCCCTCGATCTCGATACGGGGGATAGGGGCGCTGATCAGCTTCTCGATCGCATCGACGGCAAATTTGTCATCCGGCGAAGCCAGCGTGAACGCAGCGCCTTCCCGTCCGGCACGACCGGTGCGGCCGATACGATGCACGTAATCTTCCGCATGAATCGGTACGTCGAAATTGAATACATGGCTCAACCCGCCAATATCAATGCCACGTGCGGCGACGTCGGAGCAGACCAGAAGCTGCAAGGCGCCTGCCTTGAACTTCTCAAGCGTAGCAAAACGCAGGCTCTGTGCCAGATCGCCATGCAGCGGGCCGGCGGCAAACCCGTGTTTGACCAGCGATTTTGTCAGAATATCGACATCACGCTTTCGGTTGCAGAAGATCAGCGCATTCTGCACTTTCTCCTGCCGCAGTAGATGGCGAAGCGCTTTCCGCTTGTCCATTTCGCCGACCAGAGCCAGACCGGATGTAATGGTGGTGGCGACGGAGGCAGGCTTGGCAACCGTGATTTCCTTTGGATTCTGAAGGAATGCATCGGCCAGACGGCGGATTTCCGGCGCCATGGTGGCGCTGAAGAACAGCGTCTGCCGGTTATGCGGCAGCAGGCTGACGATACGCTCGACATCCGGGATGAAGCCCATATCCAGCATACGGTCGGCTTCGTCGATGACGAGGATGCGTGTATCGGTCAGCAACAGACCACCGCGGTCGAAAAGGTCGATCAGGCGGCCCGGCGTGGCGATCAGTACATCCACCCCCTTGCTCAATACGTCACGTTGATCGTTCATGCTTTCGCCGCCGATCAACAAAGCGTGGTTCAGCTTCAGATACTGTCCGTATTTGACGAAATTCTCGGCCACCTGAAGTGCCAGTTCTCGGGTCGGCTCCAGAATCAGGCTGCGTGGCATCCGGGCGCGGGCACGGCGGTCGGACAGGATGTCCATCATCGGCAGGGTGAAGCTGGCGGTCTTGCCGGTGCCGGTCTGGGCGCAGCCAAGCACGTCACGGCCCATCAGCACCACCGGAATGGCCTGAGCCTGAATCGGGGTCGGATGCAGATAGCCCATTTCGGTAATGGCGCGCTGTACTGGCTCCGACAGGCCGAGATCGGCGAAAAGCGGACGATCATCGACTTCTTCTGGTGCGACTGCCTGGACAGTGTCTTCAGTCGGAGCCGGCTGGATGGTTTCCGCGGCCTCCTCCGCTAATGAGGAATCGGCCTGTACCTCGTTGCTGGCAGAGGTATTCGTCGTGGCAGAACGGGCACCAGGGCGGGTTGGACGACGCGTGCGGCGAACCCGGACGGAAGGGGCGTCCTCCGTTGCTGCCGCTGCCGTTGCAGGGGCGGGTTGCGCAACCGGGAGGGGTGCGTCCTCAACTGGTTCAACAGCAGCTGATTCCTGAACCGTCGAGGGAGCGGCCTTGCCACGGGAGACCCGGCGCTTGCCGCGCGGTGCGGATTCTTCCACCGCTGTTTCTATGGCGGTTTCTGCGACAGCTTCCACCACAGGAACGGGATCAGGTTTTTTGACGGCCGTGGTGCGGCGTGTCGGTGACTTCGGTGTCTCGGGCTGTACATCATCAGCCATAACGGCTTTGGAAGGGGCGCGCCTGCGCAATGGCTTTTCCGCCTTGTTATCGGCAAGGACAGAAGCCTTGGCGGCGGCCGTTTTCCGGCGGGAGGGGCGCTTTTTGCTGACGTCCTGATCCGCCTGTTCTGCGGCGGGAAGGTCGGCCGGTTCAGCCTTGTCGGCTGGTTGCTCGTTCAACGTGGCGATCTCAATCACTGAATGCTGCTTCGCGCGCTCTCGGCCGCCGAAACCGGCCTTGGCCGGGATTGGTCTCGTTGATCGGGAACGCCATTACGCACAATGCGTATTGATGCGCTCATATCTGGAAAATGCCTCGGAAAGTCAAGGTTGCCATAGACCGCCCAGTATCCCGTTTTCTGGTGCGGGGCGTTGCCGTCAGAGGAAATATCAAGGCAGGCTAGGTGCTTCCTGTCGCAAACTGGGCGTCATAGCTCCGTTGGTCAGGGCTGCATGAAAGAAGAAGGAGACAGAGATGCGTCTGATAAATACCCCCTTCATGCCGTTTTCAGCAGGTGATGCGCTGTGACGCCCGATGATCTTCCCATGGCCATCGAGGATTACGGTCTGATCGGTGATTGCCGGACGGCGGCACTGGTCAGCCGTCACGGTTCCATTGACTGGCTCTGCTGGCCCAGATTCGACGGAGCGGCCTGTTTTGCAGCCCTGCTGGGGCAGGCCCGTCATGGTCGTTGGGCCATTGCGCCGGAAGTATTGGGCAAGGCCCCGGAAAAGGTGAGCGTCACAAGACGGTATCGGGATGATACGCTGGTACTGGAGACGGTTTTCACGACCGATACCGGTGAAGTCGCGTTGATCGACTTTATGCCAGTGCATCCGGACCCGGACGACGATGGTTCTTCCCTGATCCGTATCGTGGAGGGCAGAAAAGGCTCGGTAGAGATGCAGATGCATCTTGTGCTGCGGTTCGATTACGGGATTTCCGTTCCATGGGTCATGCATCTGGATGACGAGGAAGGGATTACTGCCATTGCCGGCCCTGCCATGACGGTGCTGCGAACGCCAGTGGAGATTGAGGGAGAGAATCTGTCCAGCATTGCCCGCTTTACGGTGACAGAGGGCCGGAAAATTCCGTTTGTTCTGTCCTACGGCCCGTCTCATCTGCCGCCTCCGGTTCGGCTGGATGCCGAGGAGGAACTTCGGCATACCGAGGCATGGTGGCATGAATGGAGCAGCCAGTGCACCTATGAGGGGCCATGGCGGGATGTCATGCAACGCTCGCTGATTACGTTGAAGGCGCTGACTTATGCTCCAACCGGTGGCATTGTTGCTGCGGCAACCACGTCACTGCCGGAAGAAATCGGTGGCAGCCGCAACTGGGATTACCGTTATTGCTGGTTGCGGGATTCTACGCTGACCCTGTTTGCCCTGATGCATGGCGGCCACAGGCAGGAAGCGCAGGAATGGCGCGACTGGTTGCATCGTAGCATTGCCGGGAAGGCCGAACAGATCCAGATCATGTACGGGCTGGCCGGTGAACGCCGTCTGGATGAATGGTCAGTGCCATGGCTGCCCGGGTATGAAAATTCCTCTCCGGTTCGCATCGGCAATGGGGCTGCCGGGCAGCTGCAGCTTGATGTCTATGGGGAAGTCATCGACACGCTGTACCAGGCACGGGAGAGAGGGCTGAAAGTGCCGGCTTCCTCCTGGAGTCTGGAAAAAGCACTGGTCAAATATCTCGAAACCATATGGCAGGAGCCGGATGAAGGGCTGTGGGAGGTCCGGGGAGGACGTCAGCATTTCACCTTCTCCAAGGCGATGGTCTGGCTGGCTTTTGATCGGATGGTTCTGAATGCCGAGCATTTCGGGTTGGAGGGGCCAGTCGATCACTGGCGCGCTCTGCGTGATGAAGTGCATGAGACGGTCTGCCGCGAGGGCTTTAACAAGGAGATGAACAGCTTTGTGCAGTATTTCGGCGGTGATACGCTGGATGCGAGCCTGCTGGTGCTGCCTCTGATCGGATTCTTGCCGGCAACTGATCCCCGCATGGTGGGGACAGTGGCGGCGATAGAGCGGACTCTGCTCAAGGATGGTTTCGTGTACCGCTATCGCACGGAGGAGGGCACGGATGGCCTGCCAGGCGATGAAGGCGCTTTTCTGGTCTGCACTTTCTGGCTGGCGGATAATTACGTGTTGCAGGGGCGGCATGATGAAGCGGCCGGAATGCTTGAACGCCTGTTGGCAATCCAGAGCGATCTCGGATTGTTTGCCGAAGAATACGACCCCCATCGCAAACGGCAGGTCGGTAATTTCCCACAGGCTTTCTCGCATGTTGGTCTGATTGCGACGATCCTGAACATTGCCGATGGCGGTCCTGCCTATCAACGTAAGGAGCGCTCATAAATCTTTTAAAACGAAACGAGGTTCAGGAAGGATCAATGGCCGGGCGTGGTTTGCCTCGTCTGGCCAGCTTTTCCAGCGCCAGATAGATGATCGGTGTGGTATAGAGCGTCAGTATCTGACTGGCTATCAGGCCGCCGATGATCGAAATACCCAGCGGCTGCCGCAGCTCTGCGCCTGTGCCGAAGGAAAATGCCAGCGGCACTGCGCCGAGCAAGGCTGCGAGTGTTGTCATCAGGATCGGGCGAAACCGTTCGGCACAGGCTTCGCGGATGGCGCTGGCGGCATCCAGACCGGCATCCCGTTGCTGCTCCAGTGCGAAGTCTACCAGCATAATGCCGTTTTTCTTGACGATCCCCATCAGTAACACGATGCCGATAATGCTGATCAGGGAGAGATCAACCCCTGCAAGGAGCAGTGCGATCAGCGCACCCAGCCCCGCCGAAGGCAGTGTGGAGAGGATCGTCAGCGGCTGAATGAGGCTTTCATACAAAACGCCCAGCACGATGTAGATGGCTGCCAGTGCGCCGATCAGCAGAAAAGGCATTGCCTGTCCGGCTTTTTTGAACAGAGCGAGATTACCGCCGAACTCTCCGCGTATGCTGGCGGGCATCCCGAGCGAACGCACAGCTTCCAGAACGGCGTCCTGAGCAGTGCTGACCGGAATGCCAGGCTTGATGTTGAAGCTGAGCGATGCTGAGGGAAAACCGGCCTCATGATCAATGGAGAGGGGGGCGGTCGTGTATTGTGTATGGGCCAGTGCCATCAGCGGCACCTGATTACCGCCGATCTGTGTGCCGCCGACTGCACTGCCCAGCGTAACCTGTCCCGTCGCGTTCTGAAGCGTGGCGCGGCTGGCTGTGGCGGGGGCCGCGGTGCCGTTGACGTTGGTGGCAGGAACATACAACGTGTTCAGCCCAGCCGGGCTGCTCTGGAGCGAGGGCAGCGCCTGAAGCACCACCTGATACTGGTTACGATCGGTATAGATGCGTGAAATCTGTCGCTGTGAAAAAGCATTGTTCAGCGCGGAATCAATCCTGCTGACAGTGGTGCCAAGACGGGAAGCGGTATCACGATCAATCATGATATCAATTTCCGGTCCGGCATGATCCTGATCGGAGGAGACATCCGCAATCTCTGGCACGCTCTGCAGGCGTTTCTGTAAACGCTGTGCCCAGCTGCGCAATTCCCTGATATCATCTGCCTGCAGGACATATTCGAACTGTCCGGAATCCTCTCTGCCACCCATCCGAAGATCCTGTGAGGAGTGCAGAAATGTCTCCAGTCCGAGAATGGTGCCGAGTTTCGGCCTGAGCCTGGCGATCACCTGTTCTGACGAAACATGGCGCTTTTCCAGCGGCTTCAGCTGAATATACATCATGCCTCGATTGAGCGCGTTGAAGCCGTTCGAGACGCCGACGCGCCCATCCACATTCAAGACGGCAGGATCGGCGCGGATAATCGCTTCAGCCCTGTGCTGCAAATCGCGCATGGCAGCATAGGAAATATCCGGCCTGGCAATCGTGGTTCCCTGCAACAGGCCGGTATCCTGAATGGGCAGGAAGCTTTTGGGGATAGTGCGGTATAGCGTGACGGTGACCGCAATCGTCAGCACCATGCTGAGCAGCATCAGAATGGAATGTTTCAGCGCCCAGCCAAGAGTTCCAAGGTAAAACCGCTCGATCCCGTTCAGCAGGTGTTCCACGCGCTCATCCCATCGCCGTAGCAGGGGATTATCCAGCGCATGAACCTGTCGTCCAAACACACCCATGAGCATGGGGGTCAGGGTGAGGGATACCACGGCGGAAATGACAATGCTGACGCTCAGCGTCATGACGAATTCGTGGAACAGCTTCCCCTGTATGCCCGGCATGAAGATGATCGGAATGAACACTGCCAGCAGGGACAGGGTAATGGAAATGACGGTGAAGCCGATCTGGGAGGCTCCGTCGATGGCGGCGCGAAGACGGCTTTTGCCCATTTCCATGTGACGGACGATATTCTCGATCATCACGATGGCATCATCGACCACGAAACCGACCCCGATGGTAATAGCCATCAGCGAGAAATTATCGAGCGAGTAGCCCAACAGCCACATGGCCCCCAGCGTCCCGGAAATGGAAAGTGGCACAGTCACGGCAGCGGCGATGGTCGGCATCAGGCGGCGCATGAACACAAACACGACCATCAGAACAAGCGCCACACTGATCAGTAATGTGAACTGTACATCATCGACGCTGGCGCGGATCGTGCCGGTGCGATCAACCACGATCGACATGTTGATATCGCCGGGAAGCCAGGAGCGAAGCTGGGGCAGGATTCTTTTTATCCCATCAACGGTCTCGATGACATTGGCGCCCGATTGTTTGGAAATCTGCAGCAGGATCGCAGGTTTTCCATTACTGGTGGCGGAAAGCCGCGTATTCGCCACGCCATCTATAATATCGGTGACATCTCCCAGACGCAGAAAGCCACCATTGGCTGCCTTCAGCACGACCTTCCGATAAGATTCTGCATCATCGATCTGGCCGTTGATCAGGATGGCGCGGCGCACCTCCCCATTTTCGATGACACCAGTTGGCTGGGTGACATTCGTATTGCGAACAACATTATACAGATCCTGTCCGGACAGGCTGGCCGCTGCCAGACGCATAGGATCAGCACTGAGGCGAACAGCGGGTTTTTCCGCGCCATTAATCTGTACCTGACTGACGCCGTTCACCTGAGCCAGTCTCTGTCCGAGCATGCTGTCTGCCAGATCGTACAGCTCGCGAATGGTATGGCTGTCGGAGGTCAGCGCGATCATCATCACCGGTGCATCAGCAGGATTGAATTTGCGGATGAAAGGGCTGACCGGAAGATCGGATGGAAGATCAGCACGGGCGGCATTGATGGCGGCCTGCACATCCTGCGCGGCGGAATCGACGCTTCTGTCGATATCAAAAATCACAACGATACTGCTGGCACCGGTGGAGTTGGTGGAAATCAGCTCCATGACACCTGAAATCTCTCCCAGTCTGCGCTCCAGCGGTGCGGCGATGGAGCTTGCCATGGTTTCCGGATCGGCACCGGGCTGATTGACGAACACCACGATCGCGGGAAGATCGACGCTGGGCAGCGCGGAAACCGGCAGAAAACGATAGGCGATGATCCCGGTCAGCAGAATACCAATGGAAAGCAGGATCGTTGCCACCGGGCGCAGGATGAAAGGCAGGGAGACATTCATCGCTCAGTCTGCCGGCAGATCCAGCGGACCGGGCTTGCGGCCATGGTTGAGGCGAATGCGCACACGCTCCATCATCAGATAGATGACCGGTGTGGTATAAAGGGTCAGCAACTGGCTCAGCAGCAGGCCCCCAATGATGGTGATGCCCAGCGGATAGCGTAATTCCGATCCGGCTCCATGCTGGAGCGCCAGCGGCAGTGCCCCCAGCAAGGCGGCAGCTGTCGTCATAATGATGGGACGGAAGCGCAGCAGGCAGGCTTCTTCAATCGCTGCGGCGGGGGAAAGCCCACGATCCCGCTCCGCCTCGATAGCGAAGTCGATCATCATGATCGCGTTTTTCTTGACGATCCCCATCAGCAGCACGATGCCGATCAGCGCAACCAGAGAAAGATCGGTTCCGGTCGCCATCAGGGCCAGAAGCGCGCCGATGCCTGCGGAAGGCAGCGTGGAGAGGATCGTGACAGGATGGATGGTGCTCTCATACAGCACGCCCAGCACGATGTAGATCACAATGATGGCGGCAAGGATAAGCCATGGCTCGCTGGCCAGACTGCGCTGGAATTCGGCCGCATCACCCGCATAGGAACCGGCAATCGTTTCCGGCACTCCGATCTGGAGACTGGCGGCCGAGATGCTGCTCATGGCCTGTTCCAAGGATATGCCCGGTGCCAGATTGAAGCTGAAAGTGACCGAGGGAAACTGTTCCTGATGGGTGATTGCGAGCGGTGCGCTGACCGGAGCAAGCGTTGCCACCGCCGCCAGCGGAACCTGCGTGTCGTTCTGTCCCGGCACACGCAGACGATTGAGCACATCCGGGAGTGACTGCCACGCCGGGTCGGATTCCAGCACCACGCGATACTGGTTGGACTGCGCATAGATGGTGGAGATCTGCCGCTGCCCGAAAGCATCATACAGCGTATCCTCAATTGCCTGCACGGTAATACCAAGCCGCATGGCGGCGGCGCGGTCGACAGTAATCATGATCGCGCTGCCCTGATCCTGCTGGTCAGAAGCAACATCCTGCAACATCGGCAATGCTTTCAGCGCATGCAGCAGACGAGGTGCCCATTGCTGAAGTTCCCTCACATCCGTATCAATAATGGTGTACTGATACTGGGTACGGGTGATACGGGTTCCGATCTGGATATCCTGTTGTGCCTGCATATACGCCGTCAGGCCGGGTTGATGTGCGAAGATGATGCGAAACCGGTCCATCACTTCCAGCACCGGATCACGCAAGGCGGGCGGTTTCAGTACGACGGTCAAGCGGCCTGTATTTGGCGTGGCATTGGTCGTACCGACCCCGACCAGAGACGTGATCGTTTCCACGGCCGGATCCTTGGCCAGAAGGCGGGCGGCATTGTTTTGCAGGGTGCCCATACGCTTGATGGAAACGCTCTGATCGGCCTCCGTGACGATCGTGATGATCCCGGTATCCTGTGCGGGCAGAAATCCTTTCGGAGTCATCACATAAAGGAGGATGGTGATGGCAAGGGACGAGAAGGCAATCAGCAGTACCACGCCCTGATGTGCCAGAGCGATATGCAGCGTGCGGCGGTAGACCTCCAGACAGGCGGAAAATCCACGCTCGAACAGACGTGGCAGCAGACCGGGCCTTTCTTCATGCAGGGGGCGCAGTAATCTGCCACACATCATCGGGGTCAATGTCAGGGAGATCACTGCGGAGACAACCACCGCCACGGTGAGCGTAATGGCAAATTCCTTGAACAGTCGCCCTACCACACCGGACATGAACAGCAGCGGTATGAACACGGCCACCAGCGAGACTGTCAGCGATATGATGGTGAAGCCGATCTGCCGTGCCCCGTCATAAGCGGCCTGAAGTGGAGGCACGCCGCGCTCGATGTACCGCACTACGTTTTCGATCATGACGATGGCATCATCGACTACGAAACCGGTCGCGATGGTCAACGCCATCAGGGAAAGATTATCGAGACTGTATCCAGCCTCATACATCACCGCGAACGTGCCGATCAGGGAAAGCGGCAGCGCAATGCCGGGGATGATTGTCGCCCGCAGCGAACCCAGAAACAGATAGATCACCGCGACCACCAGAAAAATCGACAGAAGCAGTGTGATCTCGACCTCAGTGACAGAGGCACGGATGGTGTCGGTACGATCCGCAATGATGGAAAGCTGTACGCCTGCCGGAAGAGCGTTCTGTAATTCGGGCAGGGCTTCCCTGATTGCGCCGACGGTTGCGACGATATTGGCGCCGGGCTGGCGCTGGATATCCAGTACGACGGCTGACTGCTGTGTTCCGCTGCGAAGAACCCATGCCCCGACATGATCGTTTTCAAGTCCGTTCACAATGCTGGCAATATTCGACAGCCGGACGGGTGCGTTATTGCGCCATGCGATGACCAGAGAACGATAGGCATCCGGCGATACAAGCTGATCATTGGCGCCTAGCTGGATGGAGCGTTCAGCACCGTCGAAGCCGCCTTTTGCGCCGTTTACATTCGCATTGGAAACCGCATTGCGGACATCTTCCAGAGACAGACCGTACGCTGCCAGCCGATCCGGCAACAGCCTGATCCGTACGGCCTTGCGCAGGCTCCCCTGAATGGTGGCCCGTCCGACGCCTGGAAGCTGCGATAGTTTTGGTTGCAGAACAGTATCGGTAATATCTGCGATCGCATCCAGTGGTACAGTCCCCGATGTCAGGGCGAGAGACAGGATCGGCGCATCCGCCGGATTGATTTTTGAATATGTCGGCGGATAGGGCAGATTTGCCGGCAGCGTTCCATTGGCGGCATTGATGGCAGCCTGAACATCCTGTGCAGCGCTGTCCATGTTGCGGGACAGATCGAATTGCAGCGTGATCTGGCTGATTCCATCGGCACTGGTGGAGATCATGCTTGTCAAGCCGGGAATCTGCCCGAACTGGCGCTCCAGCGGTGCTGTCAGCAGGAGGGCGGACCCGGTAGGGCTGAGACCAGGCAGACGGGTCATCACCTGTATGGTCGGAAAATCGACCTCCGGCAGAGAGGAAACCGGCAGCCAGAGATAACCCAGCAATCCACCGAGCATCATCGCAACCGCCAGCAGGGAGGTTGCGATCGGACGCGCGATAAAGGGCGCGGATATACTCATCCGTGCGGCCTGTTCCCGTGCGGATGAGGCTTCTGTTGGGGAGGTGTCTGTCCGGGTGGCTGATCCGTGGCGATACTGACGGTCGCGCCATCAGTCAGGCGGGATGCACCGTCCAGCACGACCGTTTCGCCTGGATGCAGACCGTCCTTGATCACGATCGCACTCTGGTTTTCCTGGCCGGTTGTGACAGTACGCCTTGAAACGGTTTTATCTTTGTTGACGATCCAGACAAAAGCGCTGTTCGGTCCGTGCTGAATCGCCAGCGGCGGTACTGTGATGGCACCATGCAAAGTTTCCACCAGCAGACGGGCATTCACGAAACCACCGGGCCAGAGAAGGTGATTTTTATTCGGGAACACGGCTTTCAGCTTTACCGTGCCGGTGGTGCTGTCCACCTGATTGTTCAGCACGGTGAGTGTTCCTGTATCCAGAACGTCCGCATCATCCGGGCGCTCGCCACCTGTTGCATTCCCCTGCGGCAGGGCGATCACTGACAGAGGCGTACCATTTTCATGCTGAATGGCGCGTATCAGTCTGGGCAGAACCTGCTGAGGCAATGTGAAGATAACGGCGATCGGCTCGATCTGTGTGATCACCACCAGACCGTTGGTGGAACTGCTGCTGATCAGATTGCCGACATCCACCTGTCGCAATCCTGTGCGGCCATCGATCGGGGCGCGGATGGTGGTCCAGTCCAGATTGGTGCGGGCCCCGTCGATCAGGGCCTGATCCTGCTTCACCAGTGCTTCGTTCTGCGCCACCGTGGCACGCTGGGTGGCCAGTGTCTGGGCCGAGGTGTAGTTGTTCCGCCCCAATTGCTCATAGCGTTTCAGATCGAGCTTCGCATTGGCGAGATTGGCCTCATCCTGCGCTTTCTTGGCGATATACTGGTCGAGGGTCGCTTTGTAAGCACGGGGATTGATCTGTGCCAGAATATCGCCACGGTGGACATCCTGACCTTCGGTAAAGCGGACTTCCAGCAATGGGCCGCTGACCATCGGCTGAACCGTAACTGTGTAAAATCCCTGTACGGTTCCCAAGCCGTCCAGAAAAACCGGAATGTCCTGCGTTATGACGTCCGCGGTTCTTACAACCACGGCATGACTGCCACCCCCCTGCATGGGCCTTCCACCAGCGTGATGCTGCCGGGATTGTTTTGCATGGTTGACGAGCCAGTAAACACCGCTTCCCGCAGTGGCAACCAGAAGCAGCCAGATCGCAAAAGTACGGAATTTCATATCTTGTGTCCGGGAGCGGGCAAGCGGGTCCAGCCACCGCCAAGGGCCTTGTAGAGATTGATGACCGCTTCAAATCTCGACAGTCTGACCTGAGCCAGAGTGGCCTGATTACTGAACAAGGTCTGCTGCGCCTGCAACAGGGCAGTGACATCAATCACTCCGGCCAGAAGCTGGGCGCGCGCTACATCGGCCGCGCGGCGGGAGACCTCCACGGCCTTGCGCTGCATCGCTTCCTGTTCAGTAGCATAACGATAGGAGGTGATGGCATTTTCCACATCGGTGAAAGCCTGCACCACGGTCTTGCGATAGGTCGCGAGCAACTCTTCATAGCGGCCTTTGGCAATATCAAGATTACCGAACAGAACGCCGTTATCGAAAACCGTCTGGGCCACGCTGGTGCTGAGGCTGGCAATCTGCCCCTGGGGTGTAAACAGGTAGGCCATCGTCAAGGCCTGAAACCCCCCGCTGGCTGTCAGAGTAAAAGAGGGAAAGAACTTCGCCCTTGCAACCTTGATATTGGCGTTGGCGGAGGCAAGCTGCGCTTCGGCGGCGGCAATATCTGGCCGCCGCGCCACCAGATCAACGGGTAGACCGGGGGCTGGTTGGGGGATGGTCGCCTGTTCCAGCGATCCTCCTTTGACGGAGACCATTTCCGGCGGCCGACCCACCAGCAGACCGAGGCTGATCACCTGCTGTTCCAGCTGGGAACGGAGTGCCGGGACGTTGGCGCGTAATCCCTCCACCAGTGCTTCCTGTTGTGAGACATCCAGCAGAGAGGCAGTGCCTGCCTCGAAACGGGCACGGATGACCTTCAGTGTTTCCTCACTTTGCCGCAGATTGTCCTCGGCAATGGCGACACGGGCCTGGAAGCCCAGAATATTAAAATAGGTGGTGGCGACAGCGGCTGTCGTCGTCAGCGCCACGGTGGCTTGATCGAAGCGGCTATACTGGGCACTTTCCTTTGCGGCCTCGAAAGTCGCACGATTTTTGCCCCAGAAATCCAGCTCATAACTGATCGTATCAGAAATGTTATATTGCCGGACTTCATTGGTATGCTCGCCGGGTGTCAGGATGGTGTTGCCCGCCCCGACGGATACGCCGGATGCCCCGTTTTTGGTCCGTGCCGTCTGATTCCATGAGTGGCCTCCGGACAAGGATGAGGCGGGTAACAATGGTGCACCGGAGACGCGTGCCTGTGCATCGGCTTGACGGACACGGGCAATGGCGGCGGCGATGTCGAAATTGCGTGCCTTGGCTTCTTCCATCAGCTCCGTCAGTTCCGGCTGATTGAAGTCACGCCACCATTCGGCAGATGGCCAGGCCGTTTGTGCGCTGGCAGGGGTGGCACGGAAAGCGGCGGGGATATCCAAATCTGGGGATTTCCAGCTGGGCCCGAGCGAACAGGCCCCCAAAATAGCCGCCAGAAACGGCCCCAGTGCCCATGTTCTTACCGCCATACGTGATCGTGCTTCCGGCTGATGGACAAGGAACAGGAATCCCTGATGCCGAAGCATGGGATAATACCGTTCGGCTGAGGGCGAAGGCGTAATACTTGGCACGCGTTTCCAGAGAGTGGCCAATAGAGACGGGGTGTAAGGGAACAGAGAAATTGTAACGGGAATATGTCTATCCCGCCATGATCCCTTTCAACCGATATAGGTCCGGATGGTGCACGCAATAATGATCGTGATGAAACCCAGGCCGAAATTCACGTGTACCAGTCGCCTGATCCGGTCAAAAGCACTGACAGGAGGGGTGGCGCCATTCTGAAGGCTGCGCCATGGTCCGCTCAGGATGGCACCGTAGACACAAGCCATGATCAGGCCGGTCAGTGTCATGACATGCACCTGCCATGGTGCACGGGCGAAAGAGCCGTAAAGGCTGAAGCTCATGATGAACCCGCTGAGCAGAATCGCCGGTATGACCAGTCGCAGAATGGCAAAAAACCGTCCCAGCACGGCCATATGAAAGGCGGCCCGTTCGGCAGGCTGAATGAGAATGAGGTTGGGCCGCAGCACGAACAGGGCGAAAATCATGCCGCCCACCCACAGCACGGTCCCCAGAAGATGGATGGCCAGCAGAACAGAACTCAACATGTCGCAACCCCGTTTGATATAAGCTGGCACAGCGGACCGAAAACCATGGAGGCGAGACGTAGCCGATTGCACTCTTCCCGGCGATGATTTCTTCAGAAAAAATAGCCGGTTTTTATGACAGGATGATGGCAGCAGAATTCTGCTCTGTCCGTGTCTGTTAAGGTACTGTTGTTCAGGAAATCGAGATGTGAATGGTGTCAACGGTTTCTCTGCCTTGCCTGGCCATGCGCTGCTGACGCCTCATTCGATGGCGCTGGCTGATCGGCAGGCGGCTCTTCTGGATACGACGCGGATGGATGTGCCGGGTTCCGGGCTGATGGAGCATGCGGGCGCCGCGGTGGCACGGCTGGTGAGAAGATTCGCCTCTCCTTGCCGCGTGCTGGTTATGGCCGGGCCGGGCAATAATGGCGGCGATGGATATGTTGCCGCCCGAAAGCTTCAACAGGCTGGTTGGCCGGTTACGGTCGCGGCTCTTTTGCCTCCACGACCCGGCAGTGATGCGGCTCGGGCGGCTTCGCGGTGGAATGGTCCGGTTATCACGACGGGCATAGAAGCAATCCGGAAATATGATCTCGTCATCGATGCCGTGTTCGGCGCCGGATTGTCGAAACCGCTCGATTCGTTCGTGTCAGAGACACTGGGTGATGCAGCAGCGAAGGCAGACGGGCGGGTCATTGCCGTTGATGTACCCAGTGGTCTGGATGGGGCAACCGGCCAACCGATGGGCAAAGTCACTCAGGCTCAGGCGACTATAACCTTCGTCCGCTGCAAACCGGGGCATTATTTGATGCCGGGGAAGTCGCTGTGCGGAGAGGTCATTCTGGCCGATATCGGTATGCCGGAGGCTGTGTTGAACGGCATCCCTGCCGATGCTTGGCTGAATGGTCCCGCCTTATGGCACCTGCCGGTTCTGACAGCGGAATCGCACAAATATTCACGTGGGCATGTCACCGTTCTGGGTGGGACGACCATGCCGGGTGCGGCCCGTCTTGCGAGTGCCGCCGCACGCAGGGCAGGGGCTGGCCTGGTTTCCATCGCTACGGGACGTGAAGCCGCATGGGGCTACCGCTTCGGTGAGTCGGGCCTGATCGTGACGGATGAAGCAATTGCCACTCTGCTTCAGGATCGCCGCCGTCATGTCTGGGTCTGCGGGCCGGGGCTGGAGCCGGAAGCTGCCGGAGCAGCCTTGCGCCAGCTGGTGGATGCAGGCCGTCAGGTCGTAGCGGATGCCGGAGTGTTTTCCTGGGCGGCCAATCATCCGTTGCGTCTGGAGGGCACGGCAGTGCTGACCCCGCATGAAGGCGAGTTCACCCGCGTCTTCGGTGCGATCGGCGGCGATAAGCTGAAGGCAGCGCGTGAGGCGGCTGTGCAGACCAATGCGGTGATCATCCTGAAAGGCTCGGATACAGTCATTGCGGCCCCGGATGGGAGGACGGCCATTAATGCGTCTGCTCCGCCCTGGCTGGGTACGGCAGGTGCCGGGGATGTGTTGTCCGGTATCGTGGCGGCTCTGCTGGCGCAGGGCATGGAGCGATGGGAGGCTGCCTGTGCCGCCGTTTTTCTGCATGGCCGGGCTGCCGCTCTGGCAGGCCCGGGCATGTGTGCGGAGGATCTGATCCCGTGCCTGGCCAATGCTGAAGCCGATGCCAGAAACCGAATAGAGCATCCGTTGCGTCGTTTTTAGCGAAAATCAAAGGGCGAAAACCCTTTCAGCGCGCTTTAGGCCACTCATGGCATTGCGGGTTTGCACGGCCTGCGCTAAAGCCGCCGCTTCTTGGCCCGCATGCTGCTTTGTGTACGGGCCACCCGGTGTACGGGTACGGCGCGGGCGTGGTGAAATTGGCAGACACGCCAGATTTAGGTTCTGGTGACGCAAGTCGTGGGGGTTCAAGTCCCTCCGCCCGCACCAGCCGATCACCGCTACGTAACGGTGCATACCGGGCTGGCGTCAATTTTTTAGGGTAGGACTCCCGGTCGATGCAGGTTACCGAAACCCTTTCCGAGGGCTTGAAGCGCGGATTCACCGTTCAGGTGCCGGCCACTGATATCGAGGAGCGCCGGACGCGCCGTCTGGCCGAACTGGCCAAGACTCTGAAGCTTCCCGGCTTCCGCCCTGGCAAGGTTCCGATGACGCTGGTCCGTCAGCGCTATGGCCGTTCTGTCGAGACGGAAGTGCTGGAAGAAACCGTCAACGAAGCGACTCAGACCATGGTCAGCGAGCGCGGCCTGCGCCCTGCTCTCCAACCGAAGGTGGAACTGGTGCGCGTCGATCTCGATCAGGATGTCGAATTCAAGGTCGAGCTGGAATTGCTGCCTGACATCACGTTGCCTGATCTGGGTTCCGTATCCCTGACCCGCCTCAAGGCTGAACCCAGCGGTGAAGCGGTCGACAAGGCTCTGGAGGAAATCGCTCAGCGCCAGCGTAATCTGGAGCCGGTCGAGGAAGTGCGTCCGGCGCAGAAAGGCGACTTCCTGACCGTGGATTTCGTCGGCAAGACCGATGGTGTGGCATTCCAGGGCGGCACCGGCACCGATATGGATGTCGAGATCGCCGGAACCGGCTTCATTCCCGGTTTTTCCGAGCAGATGGAAGGCCTGTCCGTGGGTGAAACCCGTGTGATCGACGTGACCTTCCCGGAAGAATATGGCGTACCGGAGCTGGCTGGTAAGCCGGCCCAGTTCGAAATCACCGCCAAGGCCCTGAAAAAGGCTGTTGCTCCGGTGATCGATGATGCCTTCGCCACGAAGCTGGGCCTCGACAGTCTGGAAAAGCTGCGGGAGATCGTCACCCAGCAGATCCAGAACGAATATGATCAGGTCAGCCGTCTGCGCGTGAAGCGCGCCCTGCTGGATGCTCTGGCAGATCAGGCCGCTTTCGAAGTGCCGCCGACTCTGGTGGAAAACGAATTCAACCAGATCTGGCAGCGCGTTGATGCCGACCGCAAGGCTGATCGGCTGGACGAGGACGACAAGGGCAAGGATGAGGACACGCTGCGCGCCGATTACCGCAAGATCGCAGAACGCCGCGTGCGTCTGGGGCTGCTGCTGGCCGAGATTGGTCGCGTGAACGGTGTTCAGGTTGGCAATGATGAGCTGATCCGTGCTATGCGTGCCGAAGCCAGCCGTTATCCCGGCCAGGAACAGGCCGTTCTGGACTTTTTCCGCCAGAACCCGCAGGCGATCGATAGCCTGCGCGGCCCGATCTTCGAGGAAAAGGTCGTTGATTTTGTTCTGGAAACGGCCAAGGTCGATGACAAGATCGTCAGTATCGAAGAGCTGAATGCAGATGAAGACGTTGCCGGGATGGCCTGATTGATCCCATAGTTCCTCTCGCTGCCTGATGGCAGAGAGGGGAATCGAAGCATAATAAAATGGCGTGGCCGGTTAATCTGGTCACGCCATTTTTTTATGGATTTCGGGATGCTGTTTTCGGAGATGTCCAATATCTTATCCTGTCACCGTTCTTGAAAAAACGTCGCATCAATATGATTTTAAAAGAAAATATTTTATTTTGATCTGAATGATGTGCCCCTGTCTTGGCGGCAGCATCAGAATCGGTTCAACTTGACTGAAGCAGCGGTGTCGCTCAGCCATGGAGTCATGCGTCTGAACCGGAACACGTCCCCGGTGGATGTAGGCTCTGTCTATGCAAGGATACAGAACATGAGGGATCGCGATCCCGTTGAGGTCTACAGCAACACTCTGGTGCCGATGGTGGTCGAGCAGACTGCACGGGGGGAGCGGTCCTTTGATATCTATTCCCGTTTGCTAAAGGAACGGATTATCTTCCTGACTGGTGCAGTGTACGATCAGGTCAGTGCTCTGATCTGCGCCCAGCTCCTGTTTCTGGAGAGCGAGAACCCTCAAAAGGAAATTTCCTTTTATATCAATAGCCCAGGTGGCGTTGTGAGTGCCGGGTTGGCGATTTACGACACCATGCAGTACATCCGCAGCCCGGTCAGCACCGTCTGCATCGGTCAGGCGGCATCGATGGGATCGCTGCTGCTTTGCGCGGGTGAGAAGGACAAGCGTTTTGCCCTCCCGAATGCGCGCGTGATGGTGCACCAGCCTTCTGGCGGTGCGCAGGGTCAGGCAACGGATATTGAAATTCAGGCCCGCGAGATCCTGACGCTGCGCAAGCGGCTGAACGAAATCTACAACCGCCATACCGGCCAGTCGATTGAGGCAATCGAGCGCAAGTTGGAGCGTGATACCTATATGTCCGCCGAGGAAGCGCGTGATTTTGGTCTGGTCGATCAGGTGGTCGAGCGTCGTCCTGTTTCTTCTACCCCTGATAGCAGCAAAAGCTGAATAAAGCCGGCTGTTGCCAAACTTTGTCAAAGAACCGTGATGGCTTGGTCTTGCACTTGGCCATCCGGTTTCCATCTAGCGACAGAATGCGGCAATACCGACACGGTCGACTTTGCCGCAAGAATACGTAAACTTCTTTTAATGTCACTAAAGAGTGCGGGCGTACCATATAGAAGGTCAGACCCGTTGGAATGTTCCCTGCAGCGCTTGTTCCCGCTGAAATGCGCGGCTAGGCTAACAGGGTTAAGTCCCATGTTGGGACAGGAGTGCTCATGACTAAGTCCGGCGATTCGAAAAATACTCTCTATTGCTCCTTCTGCGGCAAGTCGCAGCATGAAGTGAGAAAACTGATTGCCGGTCCGACCGTGTTCATCTGCGATGAATGCGTTGAACTCTGCATGGACATCATCCGCGAGGAACATAAGACCCATCTGGTCAAGTCCCGGGATGGCGTGCCGACCCCGAAAGAAATCTGCAAGGTTCTCGATGACTACGTCATCGGTCAGGCTCATGCCAAGAAGGTTCTCTCCGTTGCCGTGCACAACCACTACAAGCGGTTGGCGCATGGCCAGAAGAACAACGATATAGAAATCGGCAAGTCCAATATCATGCTGATCGGTCCCACCGGGTCCGGTAAGACATTGCTGGCCCAGACTCTGGCCCGCATTCTGGACGTGCCCTTCACCATGGCCGATGCCACGACACTGACCGAGGCCGGCTATGTAGGGGAAGATGTCGAAAACATCATCCTGAAGCTTTTGCAGGCAGCCGATTACAACGTTGAACGTGCGCAGCGCGGCATTGTCTATATCGACGAGGTCGACAAGATCAGCCGCAAATCAGACAATCCTTCCATCACGCGTGATGTCAGCGGGGAAGGGGTTCAGCAGGCGCTGCTGAAGATCATGGAAGGCACCGTTGCCTCGGTTCCGCCACAGGGTGGGCGCAAGCATCCTCAGCAGGAGTTTCTGCAGGTCGATACCACCAATATCCTTTTCATCTGCGGGGGCGCCTTCGCCGGGCTGGAAAAGATCATCGGTAGCCGCGGAAAGGGTGGCGGTATTGGCTATGGTGCTGAGGTCCGTGACCCGGATGAACGCCGAACCGGTGAAATCCTGAGGGAGGTCGAGCCGGAGGATCTTTTGCGTTTCGGTCTGATTCCGGAATTCATCGGTCGTCTCCCTGTGGTTGCGACGCTGGAAGACCTTGATGAGGCCGCCTTGATTGAAATCCTCACCAAGCCGAAAAATGCTCTGGTGAAGCAATATGGTCGTCTGTTCGAGATGGAGGGAGTGACCCTTTCCTTCACCGATGATGCCCTGAAATCCGTGGCTAATCGCGCTATCGCCCGTAAAACCGGTGCGCGCGGCCTGCGGTCCATCCTGGAAGGTATCCTGCTCGGCACTATGTATGATCTGCCGGGGATGGAAAACGTCGAAGAAGTAGTCATCAACGGTGAAGTGGCCGAGGGTCGTGCTGCACCGCTGATGACATACGGACCAGAAGAACGCGCGGAGGAGAGCGCCTGATTGCGCAATCCTCATTTATGTTTCGGAATTGGAATCAGCCCTCATGATGCTGCCAATTCCTCTTTCCGAAGCAAGCGCTGCTGACTTGAGTCTGCTTCTGCCCATTCCGGGGGAAGCCCCATGAACCGCCAGAGAAATCTGATTATCACAGTTTTTCTGGAAGGTGCTGTCGCTGCTATGCGCCTTGGAACTGGGCATAGGGGCGGCAGGCTGTCGTTGAAAGGAAGTCCCCTATGACGGACGCCACACCACAGAACGAAACGCAAGGTTCCGGCACTGAGGGCGAGATGCTACCCGTCCTGCCCTTGCGTGATATTGTTGTTTTTCCCCATATGATTGTGCCCCTTTTCGTCGGGCGGGAAAAATCTGTTCGCGCGTTGGAAGCTGTCATGAAGGACGACAAGCAGATTCTGCTGGTCGCCCAGAAGAACGCCTCGCAGGATGATCCCGGTATTGATGATATTTACCG
Source organism: Granulibacter bethesdensis (assembly GCF_001889525.1). Classification (NCBI taxonomy): domain Bacteria; kingdom Pseudomonadati; phylum Pseudomonadota; class Alphaproteobacteria; order Acetobacterales; family Acetobacteraceae; genus Granulibacter; species Granulibacter bethesdensis. The sequence goes on along the minus strand of NZ_CP018192.1, from coordinate 1,446,346 downwards.
GATCGGTACTGTTTCCACCATTCTGCAGTTGCTGAAGCTGCCTGACGGCACCGTTAAGGTGTTGGTGGAGGGCAGCCGACGCGCCCGCATTACGGGCTTCGGCGAGACGGAGGCCTATTTTGAGGCTAAAACCGAGCTTCTGGCTGATACCGGGGAGACGGACAAGGAACTAGAGGCGCTGGGCCGCACCGTGGTGGGACAGTTTGAGCAATATATCAAGCTCAACAAAAAAATTGCGCCGGAGGTTTTGGTTTCAGTCAATCAGATCGAGGAACCCAGCAAGCTTGCCGATACGGTGGCCAGTCATCTGAGCCTGAAAATCGCCGAGAAGCAGGAATTGCTGGAGATCGTTCCCATTTCTGAGCGCCTGGAACGTGTCTTCGCGCATATGGAAAGCGAGATCGGGGTTCTTCAGGTGGAGAAGCGCATCCGCAATCGCGTGAAGCGCCAGATGGAGAAGACCCAGCGCGAATATTATCTGAATGAGCAGATGAAGGCTATTCAGAAGGAACTGGGGGAAGGCGAAGACGGCAAGGATGAAATCGCCGAGCTGGAAGAGCGCATCAAGAAGACCCGTCTGACCAAGGAAGCCACCGAGAAATGTCTGAGCGAGCTGAAAAAGCTCCGCAGCATGAGCCCGATGAGCGCTGAAGCGACCGTGGTACGAAATTATCTGGACTGGATGCTGGGTATTCCGTGGAAGAAGCGCAGCAAGGTCCGTAACGACGTCGAGGAAGCCGAAAAGGTGCTTGATGCCGACCATTACGGGCTGGAAAAGGTCAAGGAGCGTATCCTCGAATATCTCGCGGTGCAGTCCCGTTCCGACAAGCTGCGTGGTCCGATCCTCTGTCTGGTGGGGCCGCCTGGTGTCGGCAAAACCTCTCTCGGCAAGTCGATCGCCAAGGCGACGGGGCGTAATTTTGTCCGCATGTCACTGGGTGGCGTGAGAGACGAGGCTGAGGTGCGCGGTCATCGGCGGACCTATATTGGTTCCATGCCCGGCAAGGTTATTCAGGGCATGAAAAAGGCCAAGACCTCGAACCCGCTCTTCCTGCTGGATGAGATCGACAAGCTCGGATCCGACTGGCGTGGTGATCCGTCCTCGGCGCTGCTGGAGGTGCTGGACCCGGAGCAGAATGGAACTTTTGCCGATCATTATCTGGAGGTCGATTACGACCTGTCCGACGTGATGTTCGTCACAACGGCCAATAGCCTGCGTATGCCGCAGCCTTTGCTGGACCGCATGGAGATCATCCGCATCCCCGGCTATACCGAGGATGAGAAAGTAGAGATCGCCAAGCGCCATCTGCTCCAGAAGCAGACCGAGGCTCATAGCTTGAAGCCGGAGGAATGGTCAGTCACTGAGGACGCGATCCGTGACCTGATCCGCTACTACACGCGGGAAGCCGGAGTTCGTAACCTTGAGCGCGAAATTGCCGGTCTGGCCCGTAAGGCGGTGAAGGAAATCGTCACCAAAAAAGCCAAGAAGGTGGCGATTACCCGGAAGAACCTTGAGAAATACGCTGGCGTCCAGAAATTCCGCTATGGCGAGATTGAGGCTGAGGACATGATCGGTGTGGTCGCCGGTCTGGCCTGGACCGAGGTTGGTGGCGAGATTCTCACCATTGAGAGTGTTCTGCTGCCCGGTAAAGGCGCCATCAAGCATACCGGTAAACTGGGTGATGTGATGCAGGAGAGCGTATCCGCAGCGCTCAGCTATGTCCGCAGCCGTTCCGCCAGCTTCGGCATCAAGCCGACTGTGTTTGAGAAGCGTGATATCCATGTCCATGTGCCTGAAGGGGCGACGCCCAAGGATGGCCCCTCGGCGGGGATTGCAATGGCAACCAGTCTTGTCAGCGTCCTGACTGGCATCCCGGTGCGCCGTGATATCGCCATGACCGGCGAGATCACCCTGCGTGGCCGTGTTTTGCCGATCGGCGGGTTGAAGGAGAAGCTTCTGGCGGCGCTGCGGGCCGGATTGTCCACTGTCTTTATTCCGAAGGACAATGAGAAGGATCTGGCTGAAATCCCGGATAACGTGAAGAAAAACCTTCGGATCGTTCCGGTCTCCCATGTTGATGAGGTGATCGGTCAGGCTCTGGCGAGGAAGCCGGAGGCGATAACCTGGGATGAGAGCATGGAAGAATCCGTGACCAAAAAATCTGGTCAGGTCAGTGAAACCTCTCTGCCGCATTGATTGACGGCTTGTTCGTTTCGGGAGAGGGGAGTGGAATACCGCTCCCCTTTTTCATGTTTGATTTCATGTCTGAGGGTCAGGCAGGGGGATGAATTTTCACTTTTTGCACTTTGGCGAGTCTCTGTTACGTTGACGGCATAAAAGCTGATCCTTTAATTGCCAACCGGCTTTTATAGTCACGCGGGGCAGGGGACAGGCGTTGAATAAAATGGAATTGATCACGGCAGTTGCCGATGAGCTTGAGCTTCCGCGTAGTAGGGCAGCACAGGCAGTCGATGCGGTTCTGGGCAGCATCGAGTCTGCTTTGAAACGTCATGAGGAAGTCCGGCTGGTGGGGTTTGGCTCATTTTCCGTAGCCTCCCGCAAGGCATCTGTCGGGCGGAACCCGCGCACCGGGGAAGAAATAGCGATTCCCCCCGCTTTGTCGGTACGTTTCAAGGCTGGAAAAACACTGAAAGATGCGCTGAACGAGCAGGATTCTTCGGCGGAATAAGGATTTTACCTGGCCGATTGTCCGTTTCCTGCTGTCGAAGCAGTAGACCATGCGCGTGCATCGGTTTATAGGGCGCTCACTGAGGTCAGGGCGGTTAGCTCAGAGGTAGAGCGTCTCGTTTACACCGAGATGGTCGGCGGTTCGATCCCGTCACCGCCCACCATAGGTTTACGGCGCTGTCTGCATCCGGATTATCTGGAGTTATCCCCAGAACTTTGATCCGGAAGGGTTTGACGGCAGCATCGGCAGCCTGTAGGAACCGGCCTCGCTGTTGCGCGGGTGTAGCTCAGTTGGTTAGAGCGCCGGCCTGTCACGCCGGAGGTCGCGGGTTCGAGCCCCGTCACTCGCGCCAGTTTCTCATTTTTTTCTTGATACGATCTGGTGCCCGTCAGGATGGTCATGCCATCTTTGCGGGCTTTTTTAATGTGCGTTTGGCTGTTGAAGGGTGAACGATCCGTGCCGCGTGTTGCAGCGATTGAGCCTGCCCGCCTCGCTTTGCTGAATGCAGGTACCCTTGAGGCCACGACGCTCACCGAGTGTTTGGGTGTTAATTTTGCCTCCCTCCTGTCCCATGTGTTTCCTGCTATTGGGCCTGATGCCATTCTGAAAATGCAGTGTGAGGCGGAAGAAGGAATTTTGCGCCGCATGGCATTGGCGGCCAGTCTGATTCTTGAGCATAACGGCATGGCTGGGCTGGATATCCTGCGGAACCATTCCTCGGACACTGTGCGTGGTTGGGCGTGTTTCATGGTGGGCGCAGCAGCAGGACAAACTCTTGCGGAGCGTTTAGCGATGATCCGCCCCTTTGCCGATGATCATCATTTCGGCGTTCGGGAATGGGCATGGATGGCGGTTCGGCCTCATATCGCCGCAGACCTTGATCATGCTCTTGCATTGTTGGCCGGGTGGACGACGGATTCTTCCGAGCGCCTGAGACGCTTTGCCAGTGAAGCCACCCGGCCACGTGGAGTGTGGTGCTCCCATCTCCGCGCTTTACGGCAATTTCCCGGAAAGGCATTACCTGTTCTTCAGCCATTACGTGCCGATCCGGCGCCTTATGTACAGGACTCTGTTGGAAATTGGCTCAATGATGCCAGCAAGGACCAGCCTGACTGGGTCCGGTCCCTGTGTGCGCAATGGAGTGCTGAAAGTGCGG